>JABFWL010000764.1 GCA_013362315.1 Catenulispora sp.
GGTAATCGAATTCCTCGGCGTCCAGGCCCAGCGCGCGGCCGAGTGCTTCGATGACCGCGGGGCTTGGTCGCGTCTCCTTACCCCGCTCCAACCGGATGTAGTAGTCGATGCTCACCCCGGCGAGCGCGGCGAGTTCTTCCCGGCGCAGACCCGGGGTGCGGCGCGGGCCCGCGCCGAGCGGGAGGCCGAGATCGGCCGGCGACAGGCCGGCCCGGCGGGCGCGCAGGAATCTGCCGAGTTCGAGATGCTGCTCGGTCATATCCATCGAGTCTGCCAAAACCGGCGGGCGGACGGTAGCCGCGAGGGGGGCCGTGTCACACCCCCGCTCGCGTACCTCCGAACAGCCCGGTCTGCCAGCCGCCGGCCGGCGCTGCGACGGTGGTGGTGGGGCCGCCGGACCGGCGGCCCGCAGGGAAGGGAGCCGGAAATGACGATCACCGCCAGCCCGCTGATCGACCGGAAGAACGCCACACAGCCCGCGCCGCGCGCCGGCTCGCCGGGACTCACCCTCTTCGCCGCGCTGCTCGGCTTCGTCATGATCGCGATGGACGCCTCGGCGGTGAACGTCGCGCTTCCGGCGGTCGGCCGCGGGCTCGGCGGCGCCACCGCCGGACTGCAGTGGATCGTGGACGCCTACACCCTGATGTTCGCCGCGCTGCTGCTGTCGGCCGGGGCGTTCTCGGACCGGCTCGGCGCCGGCCGGCTCTACACCGGCGGCACCGCCGCCTTCACCCTGGCCTCGGCCGCCTGCGGGCTGGCGCCCTCGCTGGGCTTCCTGATCGGTGCCCGGCTGGTCCAGGGCAGCGCGGCGGCGCTGATGCTGCCGAGCTCGCTGGCGCTGGTGCGGCAGGCGTTCGCGGACCCGGCGGCGCGCACCCGCGCCATCGCCCGGTGGACGATGGCCGGAGCCGCCGCCACCGCGGTCGGCCCGGTCCTCGGCGGCGTCCTGACCAGCTCGGTGAGCTGGCGCTTGATCTTCTTCCTGAACCTGCCGGTGGGCTTGGCCGTGCTCGCCGCCATGCGCCGCACCGCGCCGTCCGCGCGCTGGCCCGCGCCGCTCGACGTGCCGGGCCAGCTCACCGCGGTCGTCGGCCTCGGCGCCCTGACCTTCGGCGTGATCTCCGGCGGCGCTTCGGGCTTCGGCCGGCCGCAGTGCTGGGCGAGCATCGCGCTGGCCGTGGGCTGCTTCGTCGTGTTCGGCGTGGTCGAGCACCGTGCGCCGGAGCCGATGCTGCCGCTGGGCCTGCTGCGTGACCGCGTGGTCGCGGTCTGCCTGGCGGTCGGATTCGTGGTGAACGCCGCCTACTACGGCCTGATCTTCGTCTTCGGGCTGTTCGCCCAGGACGTCCTCGGCCGCTCCGCGGTCGGCGCCGGCCTGGTCTTCATGCCGACCGCCGTGCTCTGCACCCTGACGAACCTGCTCTCGGCCCGCGCCTCCGAGCGCTGGGGAGCCCGCGTCCCGGTGCTCGTCGGGCAGCTGGCCTGCGCCGCCGGACTGCTGGTGCTGCTGCAGGTGAGCGGCCGCACCACGGCCCTGGAGCTGGCGCTGTTGCTGCTGCCGCTGGCCGGCGGCCTCGGCTTCGCGGTGCCCGCGCTGACCTCGATGATGCTCGGCGGGATCGCTCCGGAGCGGGCCGGCCTGGCCGGCGGAGTGCTGAACTCCTTCCGCCAGACCGGCGGCGCGCTGGCCGTGGCCGGCTTCGGCGCGCTGGTCGCCCGGCGCTCCGAGTTCGTGGCCGGCATGCACGTCAGCCTGCTGATCGCGGTGGCCCTGCTGGCCGTGACCACGGCCGCGACGCTGGCGCTGCCGAAGACGGTGCGCTGACGTGCCCGGCCTACCCCTTGCTCGAACCCAGGGTCAGCCCCGCGATGAAGTGCCGCTGCAACGCGAAGAACACGATCAGCGTCGGCACCGCCACGAGCAGGGAGCCCGCCGCCACCAGGTTGTTGTTGACGAAGAACTCGCCCTGTAGGTTCGCCAGCGCCGCGGTGATCGGCCGCTTGTCGCCGGTGGAGATCAATGCGGTGGCCCAGTAGAAGTCGTTGTAGATCCAGGTGAACTCCAGGGTCGCCAGCGCTGCCAGCACCGGACGGCACAGCGGCAGGGTGAGCTGCCAGTACTGGCGGAACACCGAGGCGCCGTCGACCACGGCGGCCTCGCTGATCTCACCGGGGATGGTCTTCATGTAGTTGCTCATTACGAAGACGCAGAAGCCGGTCTGGAAGGCGACGTGGATCAGGATCAGGCCGAGCGTGGAGTCATAGAGCTCGCCGGAGTCCGACATCCAGTTCGGCACCTTGATGGTGGTGTAGATGCGGAACAGCGGCGTGATGATCGCCTGCTGCGGCAGCAGGTTGCCGGCCGTGAACAGCACCAGCAGGGCGACGTTGTAGCGCCAGCGGAAGCGGGCGATCACGAAGGCCGCCATGGAGGCGAAGAACAGCGTGATCACCAGTGCCGGGACGGTGATCACGAAGGTGTTCAGGAAGAAGTGCATCATGTCGGCCTGGGACCAGGCGTCGGTGAAGTTCTTGACGTCGTAGGAGCCGCCGAACGACACATAGCCGTGCTTCGCCGTGTCCGCGAACGGCCGCAGCGCGGTGTAGAGCGCCCACACCACCGGGACCAGCCAGACAAGAGAGGTCAGGATCAGGAAGGCGTGCAGGGACAGCCGCGCCGGGCGGACGCCGAGGATCCGCATCAGTCCTCCTTCCGGAACGTCACGATCAGGTAGGGGACGATCACCAGCACTGAGACCACCAGCAGGATCGAGGCCAGCGCCGAGCCGAACCCGACCCGGATCGCCTCGCCGACGATGTTGTCGGTGATCAGGGTGCTGAGCAGCTCCAGGCCGTTCTTGCCGCGGTTGACCACGTAGACGATGTCGAAGGCGCGCAGCGTCTCCACCACGGTGATCACCGTGACCACGATCGTCACCGGCCGCAGCGCGGGCAGCACCACCCGCCGGAACGTCTGCCACTCGTTCGCGCCGTCCAGCGCCGCCGCCTCGCGCAGCGCCGGGTCCACCGCCTTCAGCCCGGCCAGCCACAGGATCATGACGTAGCCGGTCTGCCGCCACACCGCCAGGGTGAGCACCGCGAACAGGTTCAGGTGCGGGTTCCCGATCCAGTCCACCAGGTTCCCGGGCTTGGTGTGGCCGGTCAGGTTGTTGATGAGGCCCTGCTCGGGAGCGTAGATCAGCTCCACCATGAAGCCGACCAGCGCCAGCGACAGCACCACCGGCAGGAAGAAGATGTTCTGGTAGATCCGGGACGCGGCGATCCGCTTGTCCAGCTGCGTCGCCAGGTACAGCCCCAGCGGCACCGGGACCAGCACGAACACCGCGAACCAGATCAGGTTGTGGTGCCAGGCCGGCCCGAAGGGCGGATAGCCGTGCGTGATGTTGTAGTAGTTCTTGCCGCCGATCCACTGGATCTGGTCGAATCCGCCGATGCCGTTCCACTTGCTGAAGGACAGCACGATCGACCCGAGGGCCGGGACCCAGATCAGCGCCGTGGTGAGCAGCGCCGGGATCCCGGCCATCGCGGTCAGTACGGCCTTGTCGCGGCCAGTCAGTTTCCGCAGCTTCGCGCGCTTGTCCGCCATCAGCTTGCGTAGATGGTCTTCTTCTGGCTCTCGATGTCGCTCAGCGCCGAGCCGATCGAGGAGGGGTCGCCGATGAACTTCTGCAGCGCCGGGATCATCACCGTGGACACGAAGGTCGGGTTGGCGTCGCGGTCCATGAACTGCGAGATCTGCTTGGCCGAGGAGACGAACTGGATCGACTTCTTCTGCAGCGCGTTGTACTTCGAGGTGTCCGGGTTGTTCGCCGCGGCCACGTCGTTCGGCGAGGACGCCAGGTAGGTGTTCTGCGCCTCGGTGGTGCCCAGCCACTCGAGCAGTTTGACCGCGCCGTCGTGGTTCTTCGGCTTCTTCGACATCATCCAGCCGTCGATCGGCGCCTCGACCGCGTCCTGGCCGTTGGCCGGATCGATCGAGGGGAAGGCGAAGAAGTCCAGGTCGTCGGACTTGCCCGCGGCCTGGAACTGCGGCCCGGCCTGGTCCAGCCCGTGCACGCACATCCCGGCCTGGCCGTTCATCACCATGGCGACCGCGTCCTGCCACTTGCGGCCGTTGGCGCCGGGAGAGGTGTAGCCGAGCAACTCGGTCCAGTGGTCGAAGGTCGCCTTCACCTTCGGATCGGTCCAGGCCTGCTTGCCCTGCATCAGCTCGATGTGGAACTGGTAGCCGTTGGTGCGCATGTTGATGTAGTCGAAGGTGCCCATCGCCGGCCAGCCGTCCTGCTCGCCGAGCGCCACCGGCGACAGCCCGTCGGACTTCATCTTCTTGCACAGCGTGATGAAGTCGTCCCAGGTGGTCGGGGCGGTGTAGCCCTTCGCGGCCCATGCGGACTTCGAGTAGAACAGGCCCCAGGGGTAGTAGTAGTCCGGGACGAAGTAGTACTTGCCGTCCAGGCCCTTGCTCTGCGCCTTGATGGCGTCGGAGAAGTTGCCGCCGATCTTGTCCCAGACGTCGTTCACGTCGTGCAGCAGGCCCTGCTGGGCGAAGAACTGCATGCGGTAGCCGGCGAACCAGGTGAAGATGTCGTCCGGAGTGCCCTGCAGGTAGGTCGAGATGTTCTGCTGGAACGTGTTGTGGTCCACCGTGTTGACCGTGGTCTTCAGCCCGGTCGCGGTGTCGGCCGCCGCGAACAGGTCGGCGAACGCCTTCTTCGGGACCTGGTCCGAGCCGTTGGACCCGATGGTCACCGTCCCGGTCGCGGCGCCGGCGTTGCCGCCCGTGCTGCCGCTGCTTTTGCTGCTGCTACTGGAGCACGCTGAAAGCGCCGGGATTCCCAACGCGCTGACGCCTGCCAGACCCACTGCGCCGCGGAAGAGGGAGCGCCGCGAAACGCCTTGAGCGTATGGGGAATTCTGTGCCGAAGTCATGGAGCTGCTCCTTTGGGAGTGCCGCTTTCCAGTTTTGATTCGCACACGTACCAACAAGCTCGCGCACACTCCACCGCCGGAAGCGGGCGATGTCAAGAGTCAGAGCTTTGAAATAGTTCGCTTCGTTACCCAACGGCAACATTCCCTCCGGTGGGGAGATCGTTCCGAATCGTGCCCCTTGCGCGAATCAGGGTTTTGCCGTGTACTCCCCCTGGTCGGTTCTGAGCGTTCCTGATGGGTTGTGGCGATGCTGGCAGCGCAAAGACAGGCGTGGATCCTCGACGAGGTGCGGCGGCACGGCGGGGTGCGGGTCACCGACCTGGTGACCGCGCTGAGCGTGTCCGACATGACGGTGCGCCGGGACCTGGACGCGCTGGCCGAACAGGGCCTGGTGACCAAGGTGCACGGCGGCGCCACGGCGCGCGGCGGCGGCTCCACCGACGAGCCGTCGTTCAGCGTCAAGGCGGCGCGGCAGCGGCGGGCGAAGGAGGCGATCGCCCGGGCCGCGGCCGAGCTGGTGCGGCCGGGCACCGCGATCGGAGTGTCCGCGGGCTCCACGACCTACGCCTTCGCCCGGCAGCTGGCCACCGTGCCGGACCTGACCGTGGTGACCAACTCGCCGCCGGTGGCGGACCTGCTGCACACGCTGCCCGGGCCGCAGCAGACGGTGATCCTCACCGGCGGCGTGCGCACCATCTCCGACGCCCTGGTCGGCCCGGTGGCGATCCAGGCGATCCGCCGCCTGCACCTGGACTGCGTGTTCATCGGCGTGCACGGCATCGACGCCGAGGCCGGGTTCACCAGCCCCAACCTGATGGAGGCCGAGACCAACCGGGCGCTGGTGTCGACCGCGCGCCGGCTGGTGGTGATGGCCGACCACACCAAGTGGGGAGTGGTGGGGCTGTCCGAGATCGCCGCGCTGCACGAGGCGTCGGTGCTGGTGAGCGACGACGGCCTGGGGCCCGGCGCGCGGCAGGTGCTGCGCGAGTCCGTGGGAGAGCTGACCGTCGTCCCCGGTGACGGGGCGGGGGCGGACGAGGAGGAAGAGTGAGCAAGCGTGAGGAGGAGCGAGCAACGGTGAGCAAGGGTCAGGAAGGGTGAGGAAGAGCAGATGGCTGCCGCAGCCATGACGCGCCTCGGGTATGTGGCGGCGAACGACATGGGAAGCGCCCGGGTGCGTCTCTAGCGTGAGCGGGCATGACGCTATCTGTGGACGCCGTCTCAGCTCTGGACCTCTCCGGCCGCACCGCCCTGGTCACCGGCGCGGCCGGCGGCATCGGCCTGGCCTGCGCGCGGCGGCTGGCCGCGGCCGGGGCGAAGGTGGTGGTGGCCGACATCAGCGCCGAGGGCGCGCAC
>JABFWL010000383.1 GCA_013362315.1 Catenulispora sp.
CACCGCCGCCGCGCCGTTCGTCAACGGCGAGCGCCGCGTCCCGATCAAGGGCGTCCGCAAGGCGACCGCCGCGGCCATGGTGCAGTCGGCGTTCACCGCGCCGCACGTGACCGAGTTCCTGACGATCGACATCACGCCGACCATGAAGCTCGTGCAGCGCCTGAAGGAGCTGCCGGACTTCCGGGGCGTGCGGGTCTCCCCGCTGCTGCTGGTGGCGAAGGCGCTGCTGGTGGCGATGGGCCGGAACCCGGAGATCAACGCGCGCTGGGACGAGGCAGCAGGCGAGATCGTCTACTTCGATCACGTGAACCTGGGCATCGCGGCGGCCACGCCGCGAGGGCTGATCGTGCCGAACGTGAAGGCGGCGGACACGCTGTCGCTGGTGGAGCTGGGCCGCGCCCTGAACGCGCTGACCGACGTGGCCCGCGAGGGCAAGACGGCACTGGCGGACATGACCGGCAGCACGGCGACGATCACCAACGTCGGCGTGTTCGGTGTGGACACCGGCACCCCGATCCTCAACCCCGGCGAGGCGTCGATTCTGGCGTTCGGCGCGGTGCGCGAGCAGCCGTGGGTTCACAAGGGCAAGGTGAAGCCGCGCCAGGTGACCACCCTCGCCCTGTCCTTCGACCACCGCCTGGTGGACGGCGAGCTGGGATCGAAGGTGCTGCGCGACGTCGGCGCGGTGCTGGCCGACCCGCTGACGGCGCTGGCCTGGAGCTGATCGCCGAGAGGGTTTGTTCGCCAAGCGCGCCGGTTCTTAGAACCGGCGCGCTTGTTCTTTAAGACCTTGATCTTCGTCCCGATCTGGCAGGATCGGCGGTATGCGTGTATCGCTTCTGCAGTTCGCTGTCGACGACTCGGAACGGCCGGAGGACCGCGTCAACCGCGCGGTGCGGCTCGTGGAGGAGGAGCGCGCCTCCGGGGCCGACCTCGTGGTGCTGCCCGAGTTGTGGGTCGCCGGAGGATTCGACTACAAGAGCTGGGGCGACCACGCGGAGCCCATCGCGGCGAGCAAGACGGTCGCCGCTCTGGAACAAGTCCGCGTCGGAGACAGTGGCAGCTCTGAAATGTGGCTGCACTTCGGCTCTTATGTAGAGAAGGCTCCTGACGGAGTTCTCTACAACACGTCCGTCTTCCGTGGTCCCTACGGAGTCGTGACTCAGTACCGGAAGATCCATCGGTTCGGCTTCAGCGAGGGCGAAGCCACCCTCATGGGCGCCGGGGAGGAACTGGTCACGGTTCCCTCGCCATGGGGCACGCTGGGCTTGGCCACCTGCTACGACCTCCGATTCCCGGAACTTTTCCGCGGCTTGGTGGACCAGGGCATGGAACATCTGGTGATGTGTTCGGCATGGCCCGAGCGGCGCATCGAGCACTGGCGGATCCTGCTGCGGGCGCGCGCTGTCGAGAACCAAGTCTTTGTTTTCGCCACGAATTGCGTGGGAACGAACGGCGGGGTTGCGCTCGGCGGCCGGTCCGCCGTCATCGATCCCTGGGGGAACGTGGTCGCCGAGGCCGGCACAGGTGAGGAAGTACTGCGGGTGGACGTGGATCCGGCCCTCGTGGCCCAGACCCGCGAAACGCTGCCGGTGCTGAAGGACCGCCGGCTGCGCTGAACGGGGCCGAATGGGGCTGACCAGGGCTTAACAGGGGAGGAAGAGGTTGACCACGCACCATACCGAGCCCACGGGGGATTCGGGGGAGGCGCCGGAAGGGTCGAGGGTCGGTCCGTACCAGCTCCTCACGCAGCTCGGTTCGGGCGCCATGGGACGGGTGTTCCTGGCGACCGACGGCAGCGGACGACAAGCCGCGCTCAAGGTGGTCCGTTCCGAGCTCGCGGATGTACCCGCGTTCCGTAAGCGGTTCGCGAGAGAGGTGGATGTAGCGAGCCGCGTACACGGCCCGCACATAGCGGAGATCTACGATTCCCGATCGGAAGGTTCTCGGCCGTGGCTGGCCACGGAGTATGTTCCCGGCCCCACCTTGCAGGAAGCCGTCGAACTGGGCGGCTGCTTCGACTCGGCGCGGTTGCGGGCTTTCGCCGCTGCCGTAGCGGATGCGCTCAAGACGATCCACGCAGCAGACGTCGTACACCGCGACCTCAAGCCCTCCAACATCCTGCTGGGCGCGGACGGCCCGAAAGTCATCGACTTCGGAGTGGCGCGGGCCATAGACGCCTCCCTCCTGACCAACACAGGTCAGACTCTGGGCACTCCGGCGTATATGTCCCCTGAACAAGCCGACGGCCGCTTAGTGGAGAGCGCTTCGGACATCTTCGCGCTCGGCTCTCTGTTGGTCTTCGCGTCCACCGGCCGCTTGGCTTTCGGCGATGGTCCGGCGCTCGCGATCCTGCACCGCGTCGTCAACAACGAGCCAGACCTCGAAGGAGTGGCCGAGGACGACACGGAGCTCCGAGGACTGATTGAGCAGTGCCTCGCCAAAGAGCCCGACGACCGTCCCAGCCCGCAGCAGATCATCGACGCCTTCGGGCCGCCGCCGTGGGAACCGCTCGCCGGCGTCGCGTGGCAACAGCCGCCGCTCGGCGTCGGCTTGCCGCTGACGGTCGAGGAGGGCGCCGACGCGCCGACGGTGGCCATCGGCCCGAACGGCAAGCGCGGCAAGCGCGTCGCCGTGATCTCGGCCGCGACCCTGGCCGCGCTCATCCTGGCCACCGTGGCGATCGTCGAGGGCACCGGCGACAGCGGCTCACCGAACACTCCTTCTTCGGCAAAGGTGGGCGAGCCTTTGTCCGGGGCGGACTCGGGTGGCTCCTTCCCCTCCAACTCCTCCAGCTCGAGCTCCTCCAACGCGGACAGCTCGACCAGCACCCTTCAGACGACCGGCTCGACCACCAGCTCACCGTCTCCTGCCGGATCCCCGCCGGCCCCGGTGAACGCCGGTGGCCCGCCGTCCGTCACCGGCACGTCGATCTCGGCCACAGGCGGGCAGAATCCCGGTAGCCAGCCGTCGAGCAGCCCGACCGGAGCACGCGGCAGCACGTCTTCGGCGCCGGCTTCCAAAACGACGCCGCCGGCCTCAAAGTCGACCACGAGTAAAGCGGCTCCGCCTTCGGCCACGACCCCCGCGCCGCCACCGGCGCACAACCCGCCGGCGCCGTTCGTCCACGGCGAGATCGGTGTGAGCATCCCGGCCTGGTTCGGCGCGACCCCGATCACCGTCAGCGTTTCGTGGAAGGCCCACTCCGACGCCACCAGCTACGTTGTCCACTACACGGTCGATAACGGCACAGATAAGCAAGTACCGGTCACAGGCACCTCATATTCCTACGACATGTACTCCCTGGGCTCGGGAAGCACCTCCTGCATCCAGCTCCGGACGGTCAACCAATACGGCCAGTCCGGTTGGTACTCAGACCCCATATGGTGCTTCAACTCCAGCGGTCAGACCGTTAGCGGCTCACCGCCGTCGTGAGGGACTAACTGTGAGGGACTAACTGAGTAGCGCCCCGACAAGCCGCTCCAAGTCGGAAGCCGGATCCACAGTCAACCCCGTGTGCACCGGTCCAGGCTGCACCACCGTGGACCGCGGAGCGATCAGCCACCGGAACCGCCGGCCCAGGGAGTCCTGCCCGGCGGGTCCGGACTCCGGTCCGCCGCAGCACACCTTCGTGACCGCGCCGAGCAGTGCCTCGATGCCCTCGACGTCCGCCGCGGGATCCAGGGCGAGGACCCGCGCCGCGTCCAGGCGGGTGAAGCATCCGAGGAAGTCGAGCTGCTGGCAGTAGAGCACGATGCCGACGTTGACGAACTCGCCGCGCTCGACCCTCGGCACCGCGCGCAGGACCGAGTACTCGTAAGGCTGAACGGTCACTTCACCCGTCCCTGGGTCCAGTTCGGGTGCTTGGCCTTCAGCCGCGCCTTCAGGTCGCTGCTCTTCAACGCCCGCGCCGCCTCCTGCGCGGAGCTGTCCACAACCTGTGGAAACCAGTCGCGCGGACCGGCGATCCGGGTCAGCAGATAGCTGACGTAAGCATCCCGCACCTCGTCCGCGGAGGCGAAGCCCGGCTCGTCGGTCAGCCACTCGTCCGGGACCAGCGCCACCACCGAGCGCAGCAGCTCCCCGGTGACTTGCGGCGCCAGGTCCGCATCGGCCCCCGGCATGTCCTTCGCATAAGCGGCGAGCACGTGGTCGCCAGCGTCGTACGGGACGAGCGCGCCCTTAAGGGCACCGGGCCAGTTGTGGTGGAAGATCAGCGAGGCACCGTGGTCGATCAGGTAGAGCTTGCGGTGCCACAGCAGGAGATTCGGGTTCCGCCACGACCGGTCGACGTTGCGGACCAGCGCGTCGAACCACAGCACCCGGCTGGCGAGCTCGGGCTCCACCGGGAACGCCAGCGGGTCGTACCCCAGCGAGCCCGGCAGGTAGTCCATCCCCAGATTCAGGCCCTCGCTGCCTTTCAGCAGCTCCTGGATCTCCCGGTCCGGCTCGGCGGCGCCGATCACCGGGTCCAGCTGTACACCGGCCAGCACGGGTACCGGCAACCCCAGCACCCGCGCCAGCTCCCCGGCGATCACCTCGGCGACCAGGGCCTTGCGGCCCTGCCCGGCCGAGCGGAACTTGACCACGTACGTGCCCAGATCCGAGGCCTCGACCAGGCCGGGCAACGAGCCGCCCTCGCGGAGCGGGGTCACGTACCGGGTGGCCGTGACGGTCGGCAATGCGGATGGCATGCGACCACGCTAGACGATTGATTCCTGGGGGTACCGGCGCGAAACGTCTGATCAGCGGCGCCTGGCCGCCCCGGCCGGCCACCCACAGCCAACCAGGATGAGGGCGGCCGTCCGTGACGCCCAGGCTTGCTGCTGAGCCGTTTCGCAAGACTGCTTGTCAGGCTGCGGTTCTGGATGCCGGAACCCCCAGGAATCAATCGTCTAGCCGCCCTGCCGGGCATTGATCGCCTGAATTACGGTGCAGATCGTCCACATGACGATGCCGCGCACCTCCGTCAGGCGCGAGTGCTGATGACCAGGGCGTCGCTCTCCAGGTCGGCGTCCACCACGACCGTGTCCCCGTCCCGGATCTCCCCGGCCAGCAGCCGGCGCGCCAGCGGGTCGCCGATCGCCGACTGCACGAGCCGGCGCAGCGGCCGCGCCCCGAAGGCGGGCTCGTAGCCGGCCAGCGCCAGCCAGTCCCGCGCCCCCGGCGTGACCTCCAGCGCCAGCCGCCGGTCGGCCAGCCGCGCGGCCAGCTTGCCGACCTGGATGTCGACGATCCGGCCGAGCTCGGCGGTGCCCAGCGGGTCGAAGACCACCTGGGCGTCCAGCCGGTTCACGAACTCCGGCTTGAAGGCCGCGCGCACCGCGGTGTCCACCCGCTGCCGCCGGTCGAGGCGGCCCTGCACCGGGTCCAGCGCCTCCTCGACGGTCAGGTCGAAGCCCGCGGTGCCCAGGTTGGAGGTGAGGATCAGGATGGTGTTGCGGAAGTCCACAGTCCGGCCCTGGCCGTCGGTGAGCCGGCCGTCGTCCAGCACCTGCAGCAGCACGTCGAAGATCTCCGGGTGCGCCTTCTCGACCTCGTCCAGCAGCACCACCGAGTACGGCCGGCGCCGCACCGCCTCGGTGAGCTGGCCGCCCTCCTCGTAGCCGACGTATCCGGGCGGCGCGCCGACCAGCCGGGCCACCGAGTGCTTCTCGGAGTACTCCGACATGTCGATGCGGACCATCGCGTGCTCGTCGTCGAACAGGAAGTCGGCCAGCGCCTTGGCCAGCTCGGTCTTGCCGACGCCGGTGGGGCCCAGGAACAGGAACGAGCCGGTGGGACGGTCCGGGTCGGAGATCCCGGCCCGGGCGCGGCGCACCGCGTCGGAGACCGCGGCCACCGCCTCGGCCTGACCGATCAGCCGCTCGCCGAGCCGGGCCTCCATGTGCAGCAGCTTCTCGGTCTCGCCCTCCAGCAGCCGCCCGGCCGGGATGCCGGTCCAGGCGCCGACCACCTCGGCGATGTCGTCCGGGCCGACCTCCTCCTTGACCATCGGCGCTGCCGCCTCGGCCTGGTCGACGGTCGTGGCCGCGGTCTCCAGCGCGGCCTCGACCGCCGGGATCTCGGCGTAGAGCAGCCGCGAGGCGGTCTCGAAGTCGCCATTGCGTTGCGCCAGCTCGACCTGCGACTTCAGGGTGTCCAGCTTCTGCTTGAGCTCGCCGACCCGGTTCAGCCCGCCTTTCTCCTGCTCCCAGCGCGCGGTCAGGGCATTGAGCTGCTCCTGCCGGTCGGCCAGGTCCCGGCGCAGCCGGGCCAGCCGGTCCCGGGAGGCCGGGTCCTGCTCCTTGGCCAGCGCC
>JABFWL010000603.1 GCA_013362315.1 Catenulispora sp.
GACAGGTGATCGGCGCGGTCCCTGTCATTTGACAGGGACCGTACAAAAACGATTTCGAGCGCGCGTATAACGGCATACGTAAAACGGATGGCCCGGCGGGGACCGCTCCCCGCCGGGCACCGGGACAAAGCGGGGCCAAACGGCGTCTGCCCGTGGATCGTCTTATCAGCGATACAGCAGACCATGTACCGTGCTGCCCATGACGCAGCAGCCGAATCAGAACTACCCCCAGCCCGGGGGTTGGGGACAACAGCAGCCCGCGCAGCAGGGTTGGGGACAACAGCAGCCCGCGCAGCCGCAGGGGCAGCAGCAGTGGGGGGCGGCTCAGCCCTCTTACGGGCAGGCGCAGCAGCCGGCCCAGCAGTACGGGGGCGGTGCCTCGTCCTACGGTGGTTCTTCCTCCGCCGGCACCGACACCTGGGGCAAGGTCTGGGGCTTCTACGTGGCCGCCGGCCTCGCCGTGATCGCGGCGATCTCGGTCTTCCTGGCGTGGGGGAGCTTCAAGCTCACCGAGGACAAGGATTCGCAGACCACTACCGTCAACGCCATCGCCAAGTCCAGCAGCAGCTGCTCCGGCCCCGACGCCGCGCAGGCCTGCGCCGACAACAAGGGCGGCGGGACCGCCTCGGACATCACCGCGGCCTGGGGGTGGCTGATCCTGGTCAGCGCGGTCATCGCCGTGGTCGGCGTGGTCCTGGTCCTGGTGATGAAGAAGGCCGTCGTCGGCTGGGTCGCCGTCGGCGGTGCCGCCCTCGCGCTGGTGTTCGGGGTCATCGCCGGGATCTACTTCAACGGCAAGGTCTCCGACCTCAAGAAGGCGCTCACGGCCGCCGGCGCCGATAATTTCCCGGCCGGCACCAAGTACTCGATCGGCCTGGGTATGGGCGCCTACATCGGGATCGCCGCGGCCCTGGTCGCGGTCGTCTTCGCCGTGCTGGCCCAGCTGTCGGTCAACTCCGGCGGCGCCTCCGCGGTTTCGGCGTCCGGTTCGGCCCAGGGCTACCAGGGCTACGGCCAGCAGGGCTACGGCCAGGCCGGCAACGCCCCGGCCTACGGCCAGCAGGGCTACCAGCAGCCCGGCCAGGGCCAGCAGCAGTGGGGCAACCCGCAGCCGCCGCAGCAGCAGGGCGGCCAGTGGGGCGGGCAGTACGACCCGGCGGCCAACCAGCCGACCCAGGCCGTGCAGCCCGGCTACATGCCGCCGCAGCAGCCCCCGCAGCAGCCTCGGTAAGCGCAGGTCAGAGAGCGGCGTCAGCGCACGGGGTTTTTTCAGCAGCGGCTGCTGAATCCTGCGTTTCGCATGTGGTCACGCGGCCCGTGGAGTCTGCTTCGGCAGGTTCCACGGGCCGCTGCCGTAGTCCCGTACGCACCGGCGACGCCTGGTGATCCATGACGTAGGGTGTCCTGGCCATGGGCATAGACGAGGCATCCGTCAAGATCCGGACGGGACCGCCGAGCGACGGTGACTCGCCCGACGCCTCCGACGACGTGTGGGCCGGAGTTCTGGGGATGATCCCAGCAGGTCGGTCAGCGGCGACTCGCCTTTGGCCGGTTCCCCGCACCGGTGGAGGGAGCAACGCGCTCTAAGCCTGCTCTGCCTGCTCGACCTGTTCGTCGTCCCGCCGCCGCCGGTCCGTCACGGCCCGCCGCAGCTGCTCGAACCGCACCGGCAGCGGAACCCAACCAGGCGACCCGGCCAGCGCCATGTTCGCCTCGACGACGGCGCGGGTGTAGGCGCGCTGCATCCCGCGCGGCATGAGTGGCATCCCCGGCGGCCGCCTTATGGCCTCGCCCTCGACGTTGAGCCGGCCGGCGTGGTTCGGGCTCACCGAGACCCACAGCGCCTTCGCCGTCCCGTGCAGCGGCTGCACCAGCGTTTCCCGGACCTCGAGCCACGCCTTGAGCGCCGCGCGGGTGCCGTCCGACAGCGGCGCCGTCTCCTCGACCGCCTCGCTCACCGTCCGGGCCTGCGGATGCCGCACGATCCGCACCGCGCTCAGGTCGTCCTCGAGATCGGCGAGCGTCAGCGCGGCCAGCTCCCCGACCCGGGCGCCGGTGTCCAGCTCCACGCCGATCAGCGCGAACAGCCGCACCCGCCCGGCCGGCGCCCCCGCGGTCTCGGCCCGTTTGGCCAGGTAGTCCCGCAGCTGTGAGCGCGACGGGCCGTCCACGGTCTCGCGCAGCTCCGGCAGCCCCGGCCGGTCGGCCACCGCCACCGGGATCCCGCTGTGCTCGCCGAGGATCTTCAGGCAGTCGGCGCGGATCCGCATCGAGGCGTTGGTGGCGTGCGCGTCCCCGGCCTTGGCGCGCCGCCGCAGCTCCCCGCGTGCGGCCAGGTCGAGGTAGGCGCTGATCGGCCCCGGCGCCAGCAGCTCCGCGGCGCTGCCGGCGTCCCGGAACGGGAACCCCTCGTGGTTGCGCACCAGCGCCAGCTCGCCGGCCACCCAGCGCAGCTGGCGCGCCCGGGCCTTGCTGACCTCGCGCTCGGCGATGACGCGCTCGGTCCAGGCCTCGATGGACATGGTCGCCGCGGGCGGTGTGGGCGGCACGGTGGGCACGGGCGCTCCTTTCCGGCTGCTGGCGATAACAGGCCGCTAGCTTCTCATAGCCATGGTGGTGAAGACCTCTGGTGACACGGAAAACCGCGCCGGGGTCTGAAGAACCTTGATCTACGGTAGGGGAGGGTACTGACAAGGCCATCGCTCGTTTACCGTGGCCGGTATGAGCAAGCTGCTGGTGTTTCTGGATGTTGACGGAGTCGTGCTGCCGATAGGCAGGTTCCCGGAGGATCTGACCGCGGACCTCGGACGACGGCTGGCGGCGCTGCCCGGGGAGCTGGTGTGGGCCACGGCCTGGGAGCACGAGGCGAACACTGAGATAGCGCCGCGGATCGGGCTGCCGCAGTTGCCGGTGGTGGAGTGGGGCGGCGAGTCGGTCGTCGAAGTGCTCGAGGACGACTTCCTCGGCCTGCACTGGAAGACGCGGCTGCTGGTGCGGTGGGCCGACGGGCGGGACTTCGTGTGGTTCGACGACGAACCCACCGACATCGATGTCACCTGGGTTGCCGACAACCACCGCGGCCGGGCGCTGGTGTACCGGGTGCCGCAGCCGACGGTCGGCCTCACGGATGGGGACTTCGAGGCGCTGGAGCGGTGGCTCACGGCCGGCGCGCCGACCGGATACTGAGCTCGACTTCTGCCGTGTGGCTGGCGGAGCGCCGCAGGATTTACGGTGGGGCCGTGGACGATATCGACAGGCACATCGTGGCGGCTCTGGTCGCCGACGGCCGGATGAGCTACACCGACCTCGGGAAGCTGATCGGGCTGTCGACCTCGGCGGTGCACCAGCGGGTGCAGAAGCTGGAGGAGCGCGGCGTGCTGCGGGGGTTCCGGGCCGTCGTGGACCCGGAGGCGCTGGGGCTGGGGCTGACGGCGTTCATCTCGGTGAAGCCGATAGACCCCGCGGCGCCGGACGACGTGCCGGACCGGCTGCGGGACCTCGCCGAGGTCGAGGACTGCTACAGCGTCGCCGGAGATGAGAACTACATCCTCAAGGTCCGGGTGGGGACCGCGGGGGAGCTGGAGTCGCTGCTCGGGCGGATCCGGACCGCCGCCGAGGTCTCGACGCGGACCACGGTGGTGCTGTCGACGCCGTTCGAGGACCGGGTGCGCGCCGTCAGCTGAGGTCCGCTGATCCGCGCGTCCGGCCGGTAAGCCGTGCGAGACACTGTTCCCCATGACGAACACCGCCGACCTCCAGTCCGACCCCGAGCGCCCCGCCCCTGCCCGCGTGCTGCTGCGCGGCGGCATCGTGCACTCCCCGCAGGAGCCGTTCGCCACCGCGATGCTCATCGAGGACGGCAGGGTGGCCTGGCTCGGTACGGACAGCGCGGCCGACGTGGCGCACGCCGATTCCGTCGACGAGATCGTGGAGCTGCGCGGCGCGCTGGTCACGCCGGCGTTCGTGGACGCGCACGTCCACCTCACCTCCACCGGCCTGGCCCTGGCCGGCCTGGACCTGCACGACGCGGTGTCGCTGACCGACGCCCTGGAGCGGATCGCCGCGTTCGCCGCGGGGCTGCCGGCCGGCGAGACGGTGCTCGGCCAGGGCTGGGACGAGTCGAAGTGGCCTGAGCGCCGCGCGCCGTCCCCGGCGGAGCTGGACCGCGCGGTGGGCGGGCGGCCGGCGTACCTGTCCCGGGCCGACGTGCACAGCGCCCTGGTGTCCCCGGCGCTCGCCGCGGCGGTGCCCGAGGTGCGCGGCGCGGCCGGCTTCGACGAGGAGGCGGGGCTGGTGCGGCAGCAGGCGCACCACATCGTGCGCCGGGCGGCGTACGCGCTGCTCGGTCCGGGCGCGCGTGGGGTGTTCCAGGCAGCGGCGCTGCGGCGCGCGGCGGAGCTGGGAATCGGGGCGCTGCACGAGTGCGGCGGCCCCGACATCGGCGGTGAGGCGGACTTCCGGCAGGTGCTCGCCACCGGGCGCGAGCTCGGCGGCCCGGAGGTGTTCGGGTACTGGGGCGAGCTCGGCGGAGCGGGGAAGGCGCTGGAGCTCGGCGCGGTCGGTGCGGCGGGGGACCTGTTCGTGGACGGCTCGATCGGCTCGCACACCGCGTGCCTGGCCGACCCGTACGCCGACCGGGACACCCGCGGCGCCCAATACCTCTCCTACGACGACGTGGCCGAGCACGTGGTGTCGTGCACAGAGGCCGGGGCGCAGGCGGGGTTCCATGTCATCGGCGACGCCGCGATGGCCGAGGTGCTGAAGGGCCTCGAGGAAGCAGCCTCGCGGGTCGGCCGCGACGAGCTGTACCGGATCGGGCACCGGATCGAGCACGCGGAGATGATCCCGGCCGGCGGTGTGCAGCGGCTGCTGGCGCTCGGCGTCATCGCCAGCGTGCAGCCGGCCTTCGACGCCGCGTGGGGCGGCGAGGACGGCATGTACGTCGAGCGCCTGGGCGCCGAGCGGGCGCGGGCGATGAACCCGTTCGCGGCGCTGCAGAAGGCCGGGGTGCCGCTGGCCTTCGGCTCGGACGCGCCGGTGACCGCGCTGGACCCGTGGGGCACGGTGCGGGCGGCGGCGTTCCACCGCACGCCGGAGCACCGGATCTCGGTGCGGGCGGCGTTCGCCGCGCACACCCGCGGCGGCTGGCGGGCCCTCGGCGGCCGGGCGACCGCCTCCGGGATGCTGGTGCTGGGCGAGCCGGCCACCTACGCGGTGTGGGACGTGGACCCCGAGGACGTGATCGTGCAGGCCGCCGACGAGCGGCTGTCGGCCTGGTCCACCGATCCGCGCTCCGGCGTGCCGGGGCTGCCGGACCTGTCGCCGGGGCGGCCGCTGCCGACCGCGGCGCGGACCGTGGTGCGCGGCCGGACGGTGTTCGACTCCGGACGGCTGGGCTGAGCCGCTGGTGAAGGGCCGTCTCGCGAGCCGTCTCACAAAGTCGTCTCGCGAAGCCGTCTCGCGGCCGCGCGCAACAGTGGATCACGAGCTGCCCCGCAAGCCGTCTCACAAATCTGTTTCGCGCCTTTCCGAGTGATCGTCCCTCTCGCCCGGCCCCTTCCAGGTCCTCCCAGGTCCGGTGTTCTGACCTGCGGCTTGATCCCTCCGGCCCAGGCCTGGCAGGTCGGCACACTGGTTGACAGGCGCCACAGGAGTCCGGGTACCGTCGGTGCCTACGTCCACCGGCCGCAGGCCGCCGCACGGTGGTCCTGTCTCACTCGGGGCGATCCGGCCCCGAGCGACGCGACGGGGGCCCGGCGGCGCCAGGCGGCGAACCACGGGTGGGTCTTCACCGGGAACCCGGCGGATCCAGTAGACAACGGTGTGCGGGACTCGCGGCCAGCGGGTCCGCGGCCGGTCCGAAGGGTGCCGCCGGGTTTTCGCGTGCTCGACGTGCCGTTTTGTGACCTTGCTCGGGTAGGGTGCGGGGCAGTGTCCGCAGATTTTCTGCCGACCGGAGCAGATCTTCAGTGTCCAGATCTTTCTGACCGTGTCTAGGGTGGGTCGCGCTGGTGGCGAACGTTGATGGGGCCGGCGAGCCGGGCCGCCGGCGGTGGTTCCGGCGGCGCCCGGGCCGGGAGGCGGTGCGGCTGGCCGCGCTCGCCCTGCTGGCCGGCGCGGCGCTGAACCTGGCGTTCGAGCCGGTCGGCTGGTGGCCGCTGGCGCCGCTGCTGGTGGCCGCGGCCTCGGCGCTGTTCAGCGGCCGGACCGGACGGCGCGGGATGCTGATCGGGTTCTGGTTCGGGACCGGGTTCTGCTGGGTGGCGTTCCAGTTCCTGCGGGTCTTCGGCCCCGGGGCG
>JABFWL010000667.1 GCA_013362315.1 Catenulispora sp.
CCAGGGCGGTGGCGGCGGTGGCGGCGGTGGCGGTCGTGGCGGCGACCGGCGCGGCGGGAGCGAGCCGCAGGGCGCGCTGGCGGACGCATTGCGGCGGGCCGGGTTGGCGTAGCCGAGACGTCTAGCGCCCGTCGCGGACTCCGGTCCGCGACGGGCGCTTCGCGTTGCGGGCCGACCGAGTGGAATCGGCGAGCGACACTTCCTTCGGCGGTTGACGGTGCTTGACAATTGAACTCAGGGTGGGTTGTCCCCCTGGATGGGGCGGGGTGTTTCTTCGCGGAGAGTCACCGCCCCGCCAACTCCTCGATCACCGGCGTCATGGCTTCCAGGTCGTCGATCAGGAATGAGCTGATCCCGAGCCGCTCGCGCAGCTCCAGGAACTTCGCGGTGAGTTCCCTGGTGCTGCCGATGAACACGTGCGGCGAGTCGCGCACCTCGTCGAAGGTGAGCTCGACGCCGGTCTTCTGCCGGATCTGGTCGGCGCGGCGCCGGACCTCGGCGCGGGTGTCGTGGGTGAGGACCATCGGGCCGCCGGTGGGGTAGGTGTTGAGCTCGATCTGGTCGAAGCGGGCGCCGGCCGCCTCGCGGATCCAGCCGATCTTCTCCTCGGTGGCCGCGACGGTGATGCTCGGCGCGTCCAGGCCGGGCACGTCCCCGGGGATGATCCGCGGCGCCAGCCCGATGATCTGGGCCTCGCGCGCGGCCAGCGTCAGCAGCCGCTTGCCGCCGCCGCCGATGAAGAACGGCGGGTGCGGACGCTGCACCGGGGCCGGGGCGGCATCGAAGTCGGTGATCGTGTAGTGCTCGCCGGCGAAGGAGAACGGCCCCTCGGCGAAGCAGCCCTTCAGGATCCTGATCGCCTCGGTCAGGCGCCGGATGCGGGTGCCGACCGGCTCGAAGGGGATGCCGATGGCGTCGTGCTCGGGCTTGTTCCAGCCGGCGCCGATGCCGACGTCCAGGCGGCCGCCGGACAGGGCGTCCAGCGTGGCCAGCTCCTGGGCCAGGACGGCCGGGTGGCGCAGGCACACGTTGAGCACGAAGGTGCCGACGCGCAGGTGCTCGGTCACGGCCGCGACCGTGGCCAGCGGCAGCAGCGGCGCCGGATACATCAGGTGGTCCGGGATGACGAAGCTGTGGCAGCCGATCGCCTCGGCCCGGCGGGCCAGCTCGGGGAGCTTCGCGAGGTCCGTGTCGTCGTCGAAGGTCGCCAGGAAACGGAAGGGGCGCATGGCTGCCATCATCTCCCGAACCCGGTGGGCGGGGTCCCCGCGGCGTCAGCCGCCGTTGAGGCTGCCCCAGAACCGGAACAGGTGGTAGCCGTAGGCCTCCCCGTTCACCGGCACGTGGCCTTCCAGGATGTCGTGGGACCAGTTGGCGATGAAGTTGCGATCCGGACCCAGGGCGTAGAGCAGCACGAAGATGATCAGGATGCCGTACGGCGCGATCTGCGCGGCCATCCGGCGCCACTCGTAGCTCAGGAACGGCTCGATGATGCCGTAGCCGTCCAGGCCGGGGATCGGCAGCAGGTTCAGGATCGCGCTGGCGACCTGGATGTAGGCCAGGAAGGTCAGGGCCGACCAGAAGGCGTCGTGCGGGGCCATCGTGTCGTCGAAGGCGTAGATCCCGTCCGGTCCCCAAGCGTTCAGAACGAACAGCAGCACCCCGGCGAACACCACGTTGACCGCCGGGCCCGCGGCCGAGACCAGCGAGTCCTTCCACTTGCCGCGCAGCCGGTGCGACTCGATCATGACGGCGCCGCCGGGCAGCGGCAGGCCGCCGATCAGCAGGAAGAACAGCGGCAGCAGGAACGTCAGCAGCGGGTTGCCGTAGACCCGGGGGTCCAGGCGCAGGTAGCCCTTGCCGGCCACGGTGTGGTCGCCGCCCCAGTACGCGGCGGCGGAGTGCATGAACTCGTGCAGGCACAGCGAGACCAGCCAGCCGCAGAGCACGAAGATGAAGACGCCGGCGCGGTCGCTGCCGAAGCCCCGGTACAGCGCTATGCCGCTGGCGACGCAGCCGGCGATCAGGGCCAGGAAGATCGGCGAGATCGGTCCGCCGCGCGCCTGCTGCGACCAGTCGGGTCGGTACTCGCCGGCCACCAGGCGCAGGTTGTTGCGGGCCATCTGCTTCACTCACCTCGGGTTTCGGGGGTAGGGCGCTCACCGCATCGTAGGCGCTCCAACCGACCAACGTCGTGGGCGGCCAAAAGGATCCGCCCCGGGGTCAGAGCTGACCCACCTCCGTGATCGTCACCACAGCGGTGCCCGCCTCGTCGCTCGCCGCCAGGTCCACTTCGGCACTGATGCCCCAGTCGTGGTCGTCCTCCGGGTCGTCGAAGATCTGCCGCACCAGCCACTTGCCGGGCTGGCCCTCCGGCCGGTCGTCGATGATCAGCAGCTTCGGCCCGCGGGCGTCCGGCCCGGTGCCGAGCTCGTCGTGCGCCTCGAAGTAGTCCTCGATCGCGTAGTACCAGCGCTCGGCGTCGAAGCCGGAGCCGGCGTCCAGCTCGCCGAGGTCGTCGTACTTGCGCAGCGCGAACAGCTCGACGCGGTGGAACAGCTCGTTGCGGACCATGACCCGGAACGCGCGGGCGTTGGCGGTGACCGGCGGCGGGCGCTCGTCGAAGTTGTGCGGGGTGATCGCCGGCGTCTCCTCGCCCGGGTTGACCAGCTCCTCCCACTCGTCGAGCAGCGAGGAGTCGACCTGGCGGACCAGCTCGCCGAGCCATTCGATGAGGTCGTTCACCTCGTCGTTGCGCATCTCCTCGGGCATCGTGTGCTTCAGCGCCTTGTAGGCGTCCGCGAGGTAGCGCAGGAGGAGGCCTTCGGAGCGCGGCAGGGTGTAGAGGCTCACGTACTCCGCGAAGGTCATGGCGCGCTCGAACATGTCGCGGGCGACGGACTTCGGGGCGACCTCGTAGTCGGCGACCCAGGGGGAGCTGCGCTTGTAGACGTCGTAGGCGGCGTAGAGGAGTTCTTCCAGCGGCTTGGGATAGGTGACCTTCTCCAGGAGCTCCATCCGCTCCTCGTACTCGATGCCGTCCGCCTTCATCTGCGCCACGGCTTCGCCGCGCGCCTTGTTCTGCTGCGCGGACAGCACCTGGCGCGGGTTGTCGAGCGTCGACTCGATGACCGACAGCGCGTCGAGCGCGTAGGTCGGCGACTCCGGCTCCAGCAGCTCCAGGGTGGCCAGCGCGAACGGCGACAGGGGCTGGTTCAGCGCGAAGTCGAACTGCAGGTCGCGGGTCAGCCGCACGATGCGGCCCTGCTCGTCGGGTTCGTCGAGCCGTTCCACGATCCCCGCGGCCAGCAGCGCGCGGTAGATCGCGATCGCCTTGCGGATCAGCTTCAGCTGCGACTTGCGGTCCTCGTGGTTGTCCTCGAGCAGGTGCCGCATCGCCATGAAGGCGTCGCCGGGGCGGCTGATGACGTTCAGCAGCATGGCGTGGCTGACCTGGAAGCTGGAGGTCAGCGGCTCGGGTTCGGCGGCGATCAGGCGCTCGAAGCTGGGCTTGCCCCAGGAGACGAAGCCCTCCGGTGCCTTGACCCGCACCACGCGGGACAGCTTCTTCTTGTCGCCGCCGGCCTTGGCGACGCGCTTGGAGTTCTCCACCTCGTGCTCGGGTGCCTGGGCCACGACGTAGCCGGCGCTGTCGAAGCCGGCACGGCCGGCGCGGCCGGCGATCTGGTGGAACTCGCGGGCCTTGAGCTGGCGGGTCTTCACGCCGTCGTACTTGGTCAGGCCGGTGAACAGCACGGTGCGGATCGGCACGTTGATGCCGACGCCGAGGGTGTCGGTGCCGCAGATCACCTTCAGCAGCCCGGCCTGCGCCAGCAGCTCCACCAGCCGCCGGTACTTCGGCAGCATGCCGGCGTGGTGCACGCCGATGCCGTGCCGGACCAAGCGGGACAGGGTCTTGCCGAAGCCGGCGGTGAAGCGGAAGTTGCCGATCATGTCGGCGATCGCGGCCTTCTCCTCCTTAGTGCAGACGTTGACGCTCATCAGCGCCTGGGCCCGCTCGATGGCCGCGGCCTGGGTGAAGTGCACGACGTAGATCGGGGCCTGGTTGGTCTGCAGCAGCTCCTCGAGGGTTTCGTGGAGCGGCGTCTCCTTGTAGGAGTAGTAGAGCGGGACCGGCCGCTGGCCGGAGGAGACCACGGCCGTCGGCCGCCCGGTGCGCCGGGTCAGGTCCTTCTCGAAGCGGGTGACGTCGCCGAGGGTCGCCGACATCAGCACGAACTGCGCCGTCGGCAGCTCCAGGATCGGGACCTGCCAGGCCCAGCCGCGGTCCGGTTCGGCGTAGAAGTGGAACTCGTCCATCACCACCTGGCCGATGTCCGCCGCGGCGCCGTCCCGCAGCGCGTGGTTGGCCAGCACCTCGGCGGTGCAGCAGATGATCGGGGCGTTCGGGTTCACGCTGGCGTCGCCGGTCAGCATCCCGACCTTGTCGGCGCCGAACATCGCGCAGAGGGCGAAGAACTTCTCGCTGACGAGGGCCTTGATCGGCGCGGTGTAGAAGGTCCGCTGCTTGGGGTCCTCGCGGTAGCGGGCCAGCGCCGCGAAGTGCGCGCCGGCCGCGACCAGGGACTTGCCGCTGCCGGTCGGGGTGGACAGGATCAGGTTGGAGCCGCTGACCACCTCGATCAGCGCCTCCTGCTGCGCCGGATAGAGATCGATCCCCTGCTCGCCGGCCCACTCGCTGAAGGCGTCGAAGAGGGCGTCGGGGTCGTCCAGGGCGGGAAGGCGATCGGTGAGGGTCATAGTGACCTCAACCTTATGCGGTCGCATCGCGACACCCTAAGCTTGCTAGTCATGACCATGCCGGACCCGCACGAAGCCCCGATCACCACCGCCGAGCTGGAACAGCAGCAGGGCGTGGGGGATCCGGACGGCTTCCGCCGGCTGTGGACGCCGCATCGGATGGCCTACATCAAGGGCGAGAACAAGCCCACCGGACCGGAGGTCGGGCAGGATCCGTTCTGCCGCATCCCGGCGATGTCGGATGAGGAGGGGCTCATCATCGCCCGCGGGGAACTGGTCTACGCGGTGCTGAACCTCTACCCCTACAACGGCGGGCACCTGATGGTGGTGCCATACCGGCATGTCGCCGACTACACCGACCTGACGCTGCCGGAGACCGCGGAGCTTGCGGAGTTCACCAAGCGCGCGATGACTGCGGTCCGCGCCGCGTCCGGGGCGCAGGGCTTCAACATCGGCATGAACCAGGGCGACGTCGCCGGCGCGGGGATCGCCGCGCACCTGCACCAGCACGTGGTGCCGCGCTGGGGCGGCGACACGAATTTCATGCCGGTGGTGGGCCACACGAAGGTGCTGCCGCAACTGCTGGCGGAGACGCGCAAGCTGTTGGCCGACGCATGGCCGGGAGTTTTGTAGGCCGAGTTTTGTAGGCACTCCATAAAGCGAACATTTGTTCGTGCTTTACTCTGGTGCTGTAGGGCAGCCGGAGTATGACCTGGTAGGGGCGGGATGAAATCGGGTTCCTGCCTTGTTGTGCTCACTTAGGGGGCAGTCCGACTCAGGCATCAGCAGAGGGAGGGCCAATGCGTGAGTCAAAGTTTGACAAGCCGGTCCTGATGTACGACGGCGACTGTGGCTTCTGCCAGCGGTCGGTCAACGTCCTCAAGCGCCTTCCGGTGGACATCGACGTCACGGCTTACCAGTTCGCGGATCTCGAGTTGTACGGGACAACTGAGGAGCGGGCATCCTACGAGGTGTTGTGGGTGGACCGCTCGGGCCGGGTCCACGGAGGCGCGCAGGCTATTGCGCGCCTTTTGATTTCCGCGGGCGGAATCTACGCCGTGGCCGGATGGCTGATGCGTACGCCGCCGCTGCGGTGGCTCGCGGCCGGGGTGTACCGGGTGATTGCGAACAATCGGCATAAGATGCCCGGTGGTACGGCTGCTTGTGCGCTGCCGCCTGCGGCGCGGGGGAGTGGGATCAGCGCTTAGGGACGTGGTACGGCTGCGCCCGCCTCGGGTTGCTGGGGCGGGTTGCGGTTGGGGTGTGGGGTACAGGCTAAAGGCTATTTTTACGAAGCGCGGGTGGATGCGGCCTCGGGGTTCGTGGTGGGAGTTCTGTTCTTCGGCTGGCGGTCGGGGTGTGCACGGTCCCGGCACCGGTGGGTCCTCCTTCGCTGGCTGTCGGCGGGGTGGCTGGGCCTCAGTCAAAGTCAAGAGCAGATCAAAGGCCTGTGAAGAGCCGGCGCCTTCAGCGGGAGCCTCAGTTCCCTCGGGGAACATGCGCCAGTCCCTAGGGGCGTCACCTCAG
>JABFWL010000717.1 GCA_013362315.1 Catenulispora sp.
GGCAGTGTCCACATAAACCCCTGAGCCAGTACCCTGTTATCGCTCACACCATGGTCTCGGGGGTCCGCCAGCGCTACAACGGCTTGCCGGTTGACCGTTGAAGAGTCAACCCCGGCGGAGGGACGAGTGACGGCAACGGCAACAGACGGCGGCGCTTTCGGAAGGGAGCTTCGAAGGCTGCGGCTGGAAGCCGGCATGTCGCAGACAGAGCTGGCGGCATTGCTGCACTTCTCCAAGAGCTACCTGAACAAGATCGAAAGTGGGGCCAAACCGCCGACGATGGATCTGGCGCGGCGGTGCGATGCCGCGCTGGGCGTCGAGGGGACGCTGGTCGCCCTGTGCGCCGCAGTGACGGCGGCCGCTCGGCAGGCGAGGGCGAGCGCCCGGGAGCCGGTCACCGCGAACGCCCTGCCGGTGCCCCGACAGCTCCCGCGCCGGCCGCGGCACCTGGTCGGGCGGGACACCGATCTCAGAGCGCTGACCGCCTTCGCGGACGGCGCCGAACCCGGCTGCGCCCAGGTCACGGTGATCACCGGACCGGCGGGCATCGGCAAGACCGCGCTCGCGCTCACCTGGGCGCACGGGTCCGTTGACCGGTTCCCCGACGGGCAGCTGTATGTGAACCTGCGCGGTTTCGCTCCAGCCGGGGCGCTGGTCGCCCCCGAAACCGCGGTCAGGGGTTTCCTGGACGCCCTCGGCGTATCGCCCGACCAGATCCCGTCCGGGGTGGACGCACAATCAGCGCTGTTCCGAAGCATGACCGCGACGCGCCGGATGCTGGTCGTGCTGGACAACGCCCGCGACGCCGACCACGTCAGGCCACTGCTACCGGCCGGAGACGGCTGCGTCAGCCTCGTGACGAGTCGCAACGGCCTGACCGGCCTGGTCGCCGAGGGCGCCGACGCTGTGGCCCCGCAGCTGCTCACGGCCGCGCAGACGAAGGATCTGCTGGCCGCGCGGCTCGGTCCCCGGCCGCTGGCCGAGGACCGGGAGGCGACCGCCGAACTCGTCGGGTTCTGCGCGGGCCTGCCGCTGGCGGCGAACATCGTCGCGGCGCGGGCCGCGACGCACCCGGCGGTGGGCGCCGGGCTCGGCATCAGCCTCGGGGAGCACGCGAAAGCGATGCGGGAGACCCGCAGCCGGCTTGACGAGCTGGCGACCGGAGATCTGACGACGGACGTCCGCACCGTCTTCTCCTGGTCCTACCACCTGCTCTCCCCCGGCGCCGCGTCGATGTTCCGGTTCCTGGCGCTGCATCCGGGTCCTGACTGCTCGCAGGCAGCCGCGGCCAGCCTGGCCGGCTGGTCCCCCGTGGCGACCGCGACGGCGCTCGCCGAGCTCGGCGCGGCGCACCTGCTCGCCGAGACCAGGCCCGGCCGGTACGCCGCCCACGACCTGCTGAGGGTATACGCGAACGAACTCGTCCACGAAGTGGACGACGAGTCCGAGCGGCAGGCGGCAGTCGTCAGGACCCTGGGTCACTATCTGCACACAGCGCAAGCCGCCACCGTGCGGGTGGCGCCCGCATGGGTCCCCGTTGCCCGCGAGCCGCTGGCGGACGGTGTACGCGTCGAGCCGATCGAGGACGGCGAGAGCGCGAAGCAGTGGTTCGAGGCGGAGTTCGAGGTCCTGCTCGGGGCGGTCGGCCTGGCCGCTGAAAGCGGGAACGACCGGCACGCGTGGCAGCTGCCGTGGACGCTGCGCACGTTCTTCGACCGGCGTGGCCACTGGCGCGAGATGGCGAGCACGCACCGGACCGCCCTGGCCGCCGCGCGCCGGTCGGGCGACGCCACGGCCGAGGCGTTCGCCCGGCGCGGGCTCGGCCGCGCCCATCTCCGGCTGCGGGAGTACGACGCCTCGCTGGCGCAGGTGTCGCAGGCGCTGCGCCTGCACGAACGAAGCGGCGATCGCCTCGGGCAGGCCAACGCGCAGCACGATTTGGCGCTGCTCGCAGAACAGCGCGGCGACCATGCCGGAGCGCTGCGTCATGCACGTCTTGCCCTGGAGCACTTCGAAGCGACCGGAAGCGATGCCGCCCGGGCCAATTCGCTGAACACGGTCGGCTGGTTCCACGCGCTCCTCGGCGACTACCGCGAGGCGCTGGAGTACTGCACTCGCGCGCTGGAACTGTTCCAGGGACTCGGGGACGCCGCAGGCGAGGCCGGAACCTGGGACAGCGTCGGCTACGCGCATCATCGCCTGGGGGAGTTCGCCCGGGCGACGGCGGCGTATCAGGCCTCGATCGAGGGATTCCGGCGGATCGGCGACCGGTTCTACGAGGCGGGGACGCTGGTGCGGCTGGGAGATGTGCAGCTCGCCGCCGGGGAGTTCGAAACGGCTGTGCGGACCTGGCACCAGGCTCTGACGATCCTGGAGGAGTTGCAGCATCCTGATACGGCGGCTCTGGCGGCGAGGCTGGAGGGGTTGTCGAAACCGTGACCTGTATTCGCAGGACTACCCGGCGCGGCGACAGACGTCGATGATGGCAGCGCGACAGCGCCGCGACCCGACTCGGCGGCGGTGGCCGGGCAGGGACGGGGCGACGGGCTTCGGCGCCACGGCAGGCGGCCGCACGGAGGTGACTTTGGCGTGGACCTCGGCCGGGTTCCGGGCCGGCGCTGTCGCCGCGTTGCTGGCCGCGTCCGGCTCGCAGTTCCGGGGCGGGACGGCGGCGGCACCGCAGACCGTGCTGACCCTCGTCGTGATCGCCGACTGCGTCGCGTTCAGCGCGGTCTGCCTGCGTCGCGGCCGTATACCGCCGGTGTGGGCCGGGGCGGATCTGATCTGCCTCATCGCAGCGGTCGGGCTCTCGTCGTGGCCCGGGCTGCAGCATGGCCGGCCGGGGCAGAGCCACTTCTACAACTTCACCGTCATCGTCGCGCCGTCGCTCGGCCTGCCCGCGTGGCGGCCGCTGGTGAGCCTGGCCGGCGGTGCGGCCCTGGGCTTGACGGACTTCCTCCCGTCCTTGCGCGCCGGTTCGACCTACCCGCGCTGGAACGCGCTGCCGGATGCGATGACCGTCATCGGTGTCGCGGCTCTGGCCGCCGTGCTGGCCCGTCTGCTGCGGGAGTCGGCAGCGGCGTTGGACCGGCACGGGCAGGTGGCGGTGGAGCAGGCGGCGTCGTTGGCGCGGCACAGGGAACGACTACGTCAGCAGGTTGATCTCAGCGCTCATCTGATGACGACGCTCGAAGTCCTCGCGGCGCAGGACGCCATCGACGACCCGGTGATCTCCGACCGCCTGCGCGTGGAGTCACTCAAGCTGCGCGAACTCATCACGGCGGATCATTCATCCGGTGGCGGCGGGCTCCTCCCCCGGCTGCTCGAGGTCGCCGCACAGAAGGCCGCAATCGGCTTGCGCGTGGAGGTCGCCCCCGATGACGCTGAGGCGAGCCTCGTCAACGATCTGTCCGTACCGGTCACGGACGCGGTGGTCGCGGCGGCCGGTGAAGCATTGACCAACGTGCGCAAGCACTCCGGGGTTGATCGGGCCGAGGTGTCGCTCGCGGTGGTCGCAGACGGCGTCGCCGTGACGATCGCCGACCGTGGCCGCGGCTACGACCCCGCCGCCACCGCCGAGGGTTTCGGCCAGCAGCGGTCGCTGCGCCGGCGCGTCGGCGCCGTCGGCGGGCGCGTGGCGATCGAGTCGGCACCGGGAAGCGGGACCCGGGTGGTGCTGTGGGTGCCCCTGGCCGGCGGGCAGGACGCGGAGCCGTGACGTACCTTCGGCTACTGCGACGGTGGTGGCTGAACCGCGTGCCGCCGCCTCATGCCCGCCTGGTCCTGGTCCTCGGCATGGCGATCCGGGCTTCCGGCGTCCTGATGCTGGCTCTCACGCTTCCGGCGATCTGGGGTCACATGACCCACCCCTGGTGGAGCGCGCTGCTGGCGCTGTGCCTGGCCGCCGAGAACGCGACGGTCGCGCTGTGGTGGCTCCGGCAGCGGCGGCCCGATCCCCGGGTGCTGTGGCTGGACCTGCCGGCCGGCGTGGCCGCGATCGTGATCGGCACCTGGCTCGCACCCCGGCACGGCGTCCAGAGCTGGACGCTGTTCGTGTTCCCGAACACGGTGCTGCTCAGTTTCGTGTCCGGCATGCTCTGTCGGGGCGCCGGAGCCGCCGCCACCTGCGGCGCGCTCTGGGCCGGAACGTACATCGCGGCCACGCTCGCGCTGCGGGACGGGCCGGTCGGCGCCGCGACCCAGCCGGCCGTCGGGTACCTCGTCAACTCCCTGATCGGCTGGCGCGGCGGCAGCATGCTGCGCGGCAACGAGCAACGGCTCGCCGCCGCGCTGGCCGCCGAGGTCGGCCGGCAGTCGGAACTCGCCGCCGCCGCGCAGCGCTGGGCTCTGGCGACCGCTCTGCACGACGGGGTGTTGCAGACCCTTGAAACCCTGCACCGCAGCTCTGAGCCCGGTGGCCAGCTCGTCGACCCGGCCCTGCGCGCCGAAGTGGCACACCGCGCCGCCTGGCTTCGCCGCTACATCGAAACGGGCTGCGACGATCCGGGTGAGCGCAGTCTCGCCGCCGATCTGGACGCGGTGGCCGCAGCCGCGCGGCGGGCGGGTGTCGCCGTCGAGGTGAACGCGGCGCGGCTGCTCGCGGCGCAGGAATTGTTCGACGGCACATCACGGGCGCCCGCCGAGCGGCTGCTCGCCGACCCGCAACACGACGCGCTGGTCGCAGCACTCTTCCAGGCCATCAAAGGCTTCGGCCCGCATCGGGATGTTGACACCGACACCAGCACGGACACGGACAGCGACAGCGACAGCATGATCATGGTCCGGGCGGTCCCCGATCGCGGAGGCGTCTTCATCACGGTGCTGTCGACTGCTGACGTCGTCCCGGATCCTGAAGCACTCGCCGACGCCGACACGTTGGTGGCTTCCGTCGGCGGCCGGCTGGAAGTGGCAGCCGGGCCGTGTGTGGAGATGTGGGTGCCGGGCGCCGATGCGGCCGGGATCTCAGCCCCCGAACCCGAAGCACACGAACCCGCCGATACCGGTCGCGGTTGACGCCTCGGACAGGGCGGCGGCGGGCGGGCGGCCCTTGGCCAGCGCCGCGTGCAGGGCGAGCATGAGGGTGCGGGTGTCGGAGTCGTCGACGGGCGTGACACTGGCTATCAAGGTGCGGGTGCCCAGAGCGAAGACCGCTGAGGCCAGGCCCATCAACTCATCGCCCGGGCGGACTCCGGACAACGCTGATTCGCAGGCCGACAGGAGCAGCACCTGCGGGGTCGAGCCGAGGCGTTCGAGGTCGTAGACGTACAGGGGGCCGTCGTGGGCGTCGAGGCTGGAGAACAGCGGGTGGTCCGAGCGGAAGCGGCCGTGGGTGGCCACATGCGCCAGGGCCGCGCCGTCCAGGGCGCGCGCGACGTTGGCGGCGGTGGCGTCGGCGCCGGACAGCACTGCCGCCTCGGGATAGCGGGCTGCCAGGGCGGCGATCTCCGGCTCCGCGTGGTCCAGGCCGGGGCCGGCCATCAGAACCGTGCCGCTGCCGGTCGCCGTCGCCGAACGGTTCTCGGCTTCCGGCGCGCCGTTCGCCGCCGCCAGCCACAGCCGCGCCGACGGCGTCACGCTCACCGGGCGCCCCGCGCACGTCGGCAGCGCCGTCCAGGGCAGGGCGTGCAGCGAGCCGGTCGGGACGATCACCAGCGGCCGGTCCCCTCCGGCAGCGCTCTGCGACCAGCCCCTCGGCACCGGCTGGGACCCGTTCGCCGAAGCGCGGCTGCCGACCCCGTCCATAGCCCGCCGCAAAGGCCCGAACAACAAGCCGTCCAGCACCGTCCGGCTGTGTTCGTAGGCCTCCGCCGCGGCCTTCTGCATCACCGGCGACCCGAACCGGCGCGACATCCGGTTCATCGTGAACCGCAGAGCGTCCAGCTGCCGCAGCACCGCGGCGTAGGAGCCGAGGCGGTGCCGGCGGACGACCCCGTCACGCACCGTCACCGCGTGCAGGTCGTCTTCCAGCCGCATGAACTCCACCAGAACCCGCTCGCCCAGGGCTTCGGCGAGCGCCGCCGGAGCGAACGGCGGCTCCGGCGCGTACGCGCCGCGCGCATAGCGCGAGCGGTCTCGGATCGCCGCCTCCAGCCGCAGCCGCTCGGTGTTCAGCCGGGAGATCTCCGACCGGGACGCGGACCGCGTCGCCGGCGCCTCCACCTCCGCCAGCTCCGCCACCACGCCGCGCAGCTGCGCCAGGTCCGCCGCCAGCTGCTCGTCGTCCGGGGGCCGCACCGGCCGGCGCCGCAGCGAGGCCGCCCGCCAGGTCTCGGCCCAGCGCAGCACCG
>JABFWL010000467.1 GCA_013362315.1 Catenulispora sp.
CAGACGCCGTTCGGACTCCGCAGCAACTCCGCGCCGAGCTTCAAGCCCATGCCCGGAAGTCCGGCCTCGCTCAACGCACTCCCCCAGCTGTCCCGTCCGTGGTGCGCCCGGGCGGCCGCCCGCGAACGCGACCCCGACGCCTGTCCCCTACCCCCGCCGGCCGGCGGGGACGCCGTGGCCGTCCAGCCGCTCGGCGCCGGCCGGCGGATTTTCGACCAGCGCGGATCGGCCACGCTTGCGGCAGTGTAGAGCGTCCCGGACCATGGAGGCGTCCCTCCGGAAGAAAGCAGTCCGCGCCATGCCCGTGACCCGTCTGAACCACGCCGTGCTGTTCGTCCGCGATGTGGACCGCAGCTTGGCGTTCTACCGCGACGTGCTGGGCTTCGAGGTGCTGATCGAGGCCCCGAACGCGGCCTTCCTGCGCGCGCCGGGCTCCACCAACGACCACGATCTGGGCCTGTTCGCGGTGGGCAGCCAGGCCGGCGCCTCCGAGGCCGGCCGCAGCCGGGTGGGGCTGTACCACCTGGCGTGGGAGGTGGACACACTGGCCGAGCTGGCGCGCTTCGCCGAGGTGCTGACCGAGCGCGGAGCGCTGGTCGGGGCCAGCGACCACGGCACGACGAAGGCGCTGTACGCCCACGACCCCGACGGTCTGGAGTTCGAGATGTCGTGGCTGGTCCCCGCCGACCGGGTGGCCGACGCCGAACTGCCGGAGGGCACGGTCACACTGCCGCTGGACCTGGAACGGGAGATCGAGCGCTACGGCGCACAGACGCGGGGCGGAGTCGGGATCTCACACGTGGCCGTACCCTGATTCGTGACAGGGCTCGGACATACCGGTATGATTGAGAATTTTTCCGACTTCCGACTTCCGACTTCCGGATTGCGGAAGGCGCAGGGGCGGGAGTCGGCTGAAGCCGATCCGCGCTGGTCGACGATCCGGGCCGAGGCCGAAGTGCTGGCGGTGGTGCGCACCGTCCCCACCGCCCGCCGGCTCCTGGACGTCGCCGAGGCGTTCGCCGGAGACCCCCGCGTCGAAGTCCGCTGGGCCCTGGATCGGGGCTCGGAGCTCGGTCGCGGTGTCCGGGACTTGCTCGCGGCGCACAAGATCCGGCCGCTCCGGCTGGCGCAGGCGGTCCGACGATCCTGGCACCTGGTGCTCGCCGCCAGCGAGAACAGCCCCCTTGACCGGCTCGACGGGCCGGTCTTCTTGGTGCCGCACGGCGCGGGCCACGGCAAGGGTATGGCCGCTGCCCGCCTGGCTTCGTGCCGTCCGGCGACGATCGGGCTGGCGCACGCCGACGACGCCGCACGGCTGGCGGCGCGAGCGCCGGACCTCGGCGAGGCGGCGCGCGTGGTCGGCGACCCGTGCTGGGACCGGCTCGCCGCCAGCCGGCACCGCCGCGCGGCGTATCGGAGAGCCCTCGGGACAGGAGACGCGCGGCTGGTCGTGCTGAGCTCGACGTGGGGCCCGCGGTCGTTGTTCAGCCGCCACACAGACCTCGCGGCCCGGCTCACCGCCGCGCTGCCCTGGGACTCGTGGCGAGTGGCGATGGTGCTGCATCCCGGCGTGCGGGCCCGGCACGGCGAGGACGCCGTGACGCGCTGGCTGCGTCCGGCACTGGATCGTGGGCTGTTGCTGCTCGACGCCGACGACGAGTGGCGGGCCGGTCTGATCGCCGCCGACGCCGTGATCGGCGACCACGGCTCGGTGACGCTGTACGGGGCGGCGCTGGGAGTGCCGACTGCGTTCGCGTGTTTCGGCTGGGAGGAAGTCGATCCGGAGGCGGCGATTGCACGGCTGGGACACAAGGGGTTCTATTTCGACGCCGACGGGCCGCTGCTCGAACAGGTCACCGAGCTGAGCGGCGAGCCCGGCGAGGCTCCGCTGGCCGATCAGCTGTTCGCGCATCAGGGCTCGTCGTTGGAGCGGATCGCTGAGGTGGCTTACGGACTGATGGAGGTGCCGCGGCCACGCAACAGCGCCGGAACGACCGGACCGACCAGAGCGACCGCAGTGCCGATCCCGCGCCAGGCGCAGCCGACTCCGATGGCCTGGTGGTTCACCACGCGCCCATCCGGCACCGGCATCGCCGTCGACCGCTACCCGGTCTCCGAGTCGATGCCCTCCGGCGCACGCCTGCTGGCGCACATCCACGCTCCCGACCCACGGCATCCCGCGCTCGCGACGATCGTGGTCGGCACGCTGGATCTCGCTGCGTACCCCGGCGCGTATATCGCAGTGGACGGCGACACGCTTGTGCTGCGGAGCGGCGAGAAGCTGGTCGCCGAATCAGCCCTCGATCCGGCTGTGGTCGCGACGGCCTTGCACACCTGGGTCTTTCAGCTGGGCCGCCCGATACCGACCGAGCTCCCCGTTAACGGCTCGCTCGTGCGGTTCGCAGCATCACCTCGGCATTGAACCGGTCCTCCGCCATGAGCTGAGCATCGAGCAGCGGCAGCGCCTCCTCCAGGAACGGCACCGCCTCGCGCCCGCGCGCTGCGTAGAGCAACGCCTCGGCCAGATCCATCCGCAGCCGGGCTCCGAGCCGCTGCTCCTGCGGCGGCACGATCCGAACCGCTTCCGCCAGCAGCTCAACGGCCCGTTCGAACTGCCCGGCCCAGCGCAGCGCGCGCCCAGCCATCTGCGCCGCCAGGATCTCGCCGCGGTGCATCGGCTCGTCAGCGGCCCGCATGGACCGATGCAGGCGGCCGCATTCCAGGAACAGCGCGTGGGCATCCTCGTAGCTACCCTCGGCGAGGGCCACCAGGCCGACGAACTCCGTGACCGACGCCTGCAGGCGCAGCGCGGTGCCGTCGGCGATCTCGGTGGCCCGCACCATCGCGGCGCGCGCCCCGGCCTTGTCGCCGATCTCGAGCAGGCACCGGGACAGACAGCACAGGTTGCGGGCTTCGGCTTCGGCGTAGCCGGTGCGGCGCGCTACCTCGGCGGCGTGCCGGTACAGCCAGGCGCCGTCGTACCAACGGCGGAAGTTGGTGACGTAGGGCCACATGCTGCCCGCTATGCGCAGGGCCGCGTCGTCGTCGGCGGACTCTGCGCAGGTCAGGAGGTGGGCGCGGTGGGCGTCGACCCAGCGCAGGCCTTCGGCCGCCGAGGCGAATCGCGCTGTGTTCTTCAGCTCGGTCAGCTCCGGGTAGCGCAACGGCTTTCCCGGCGAGGCGGCGGCGTCGGCTGCCTGGACCGCTCCCACCAGCAGCTCCCGGACCCGCCGCCGGGCCGCCGCGCGTTCATCAGCCCCGAACTCGCCGGCCCGCTGGGCGACCTCCCGCGCGTGGTTGCGCTGCATCTCGCCGACGCGGTAGCCGGTTTCCGGCCAGGCCCGCTCCTGGACCAGGTACTTGGCGAGCAGCGTTTCGAGCGCCGCGGCGACCGCCGGTTCCGGCAGACCGGCGAACGCGCCGAGGACCTCGGGCTGGAACTCGTCGGCGCCCAGGTGGCCCAGAGCGCGGTACAGGCGGGCGGTGTCGGCGTCGAGTTCGGCGTATCCCGCATCGAAGACCAGGTCGACGACGGCGCGTCCGCGCGAGCGGAGCAGCGGCAGGCGGCGGCTGCCGTCGGCCAGTCGGTCGGCCAGGTCCGCGACGGCCCAGTCCCGCTGCCCGCGCAGGATCCCGGCCGCGAGCGCCAGCACCGCGGGGATGCCGTCGCAGGCGCCGACCACCTCCTCGACCGCCTCCGGCTCGGCGTGCGCCCGGGCCGCGCCGATCAGGCGCTCGACCAGCTCCACGCCGGCGTCCGTCGCGAACGGCAGCACCTCGACGAACTCCGCGCCCTCGGCGGCCAGCTCGGCCAGCGGCTCGCTGCCGATCGCGACCAGCAGGCTCCCGGCCTCGTGCGGGATCAGCTCCCGGACCTGGCCGGGCTGGGTGACGTCGTCGAGGACGACGCAGTAGCGCTGGCCGCGCATCACCGAGTGCCAGTGCGCCACCCATTCGGACGCGGACCTCGACACCGAGGTGTCCACGCCGACACGGCGGAGCAGTTCCTCCGCGATCTGGCCGACCCCGGCCGAGCGCGGGACGTCCACGAGGATGCGAAGGTCGTAGCGCTGGGCCGACGCCTGGTCCGCCAGCCACTTGCGGACCAGCGTCGTCTTCCCGATGCCGGACCGGCCGGCCACCACGACGATCCCGGACGGCGCGGCACCGGTCAGGTCCGCTTGTTCGGTGACGCGGTTGACGAACATCCGGGGCGCGGGCGCTGGCGGCGGTGCCGCCACCTGCGCCGCCGGGATGAGTCCGGCGGCCCGGGCCTCGTCGAGGAGCTGCTGCAGCTGGCGTGCCGTCTCGGGATCCTCGGCGGCGCGGCGGGCGATCGCGACGGCGTCGAGCTCGGCGTCGTGATGCGCGTCGGGATCTGCGTCTGGACCTGTGCCTGGACCTGCGCCGGGATCGGCGGCCGGATCTGCGTCCGGATCGCCGCCAGCCGCCTTCTTGCGGAGCAGATGCAGCCGCTCCAGCAGTCCCCTTGCGTGCTCGGCGGCCGCGGCCCCGGCCTTCTTCCCGACCTCGGCCGCCCCGGCGTCCGCCGCCGCCTTCAAGGCTCCCGCCACCAGCACCGCCGTGGGTTCCATCACCGCGCTCCCCGGTCCGCCCGCAGCCGCGCACTCCGCCGTACCCGGCAATCAGAGTCCTGATCGTACCCGCCGCGGCACCGCGCATCCGCCAGAACTGATCATCCGCCCTGTCGACTCCCACCGGCTCCGGCAGGCTCCGATCGACTCCGATCCACTCCCACCGGCTCCCCCTGACTCCGATCGGCTCCGATCGACGCCGGGCGGCGAAGACCGATGCGGAGCCGTCCGCCGCCCCGCACCCGATACTCTTGATACGCCGCCGGTTCCGTTCCTGATCACGCCCGTTTGGAGTACTCAGCATGTCCCTGCCCAGCCCGCACCCGCTGTCCCGGATCGTGGTCGCGGTCGACGGCCCCTCGGGCTCGGGCAAGTCGAGCGTGTCGCGCGGCGTCGCCGCCCGGCTGGGCCTGCGCTACCTGGACACCGGGGCGCAGTATCGGGCGGTCACCTACTGGATGCTGCAGAACAAGGTCGACGTGGAGGACCCGCAGGCGGTCGCGGCGGACGCCGGCACCCCGGCGATCGTCTCCGGCACCGACCCGGCCGCGCCGGCGATCACCGTGGACGGCGAGGACGTGGCGGCCGCCATCCGCGAGGCGGAGGTCACCGCGGCGGTCAGCGCCGTGGCCGCGGTGCCGGCGGTGCGGGCCCGGCTGATCGCGCTGCAGCGGGAGATCATCGGCGCCGGCGGGATCGTGGTGGAGGGGCGCGACATCGCCTCGGTGGTGGCGCCGGACGCCGCCGCCAAGGTGTTCCTCACCGCCAGCGAAGACGCCCGGGCGCACCGCCGCAACGCCGAGGACGGCGGCGGGGCCGGCACCGTGGCTGCCACCCGCGACGCGCTGACCAGGCGGGACGATGTCGACAACCGCACCAACACGCTGGCCGCGGCGCCGGGCGCGACGGTGGTCGACGCCACCGAGCTGACCTTGGAGCAGGTGATCGACACGGTCGCCGGCATCGTCGTCCACGCGGCCGAGGGCGCAGTGCCGCCGGGCCGCTCCCAGGGGGTGGGTCTGTCCAGATGAAGGTTCTCCGCGAGCTTGCGCACCAACCGAACGTCCCGTGGCGGGGGCGGCCCGGCCCCGCGCCGGTGCTGCGCCACATGCCGAGCGCCCGCGGCGCGCTGCGGGCGCACCGCATCGGTGTGCCGCTGATGCACTCCCTGTGGCACGTGGCGCAGCACGGCACCGCCAACTTCCCGGCCACCGGCCCGGTGATCCTGGCGGTGAACCACACCAGCTTCCTGGACGGGCCGCTGATCGCCGGGGTGGCCCCCCGGCCGGTGCACTTCCTGATCAAAAAGGAGATCTTCGTCGGCCCGCTGGGGCCGATACTGGAGCGTGGCTTCGGGCAGATCCCGATCGACCGCTCCCACCCGGACCGCACCGCGATCCAGGCCGCGCTGGCCGCCCTGCGCGGCGGCGGGGTGCTGGGGGTCTTCCCCGAGGGCACCCGCACCGCCGGGGAGTTCACGTCGGTGCAGAACGGCCTGGCGTACTTCACGCTGGCCACCGGCGCCCCGGTGCTGCCGGTGGCGTGCCTGGGCACCGCGGCGCGCGGCCGCACGGTCGGCGCCCTGCCGACCCCGCGCACCCACCTGGACCTGGTGTACGGAACACCGGTGAGCCTGGCGGAGTTGTCCCAGGGGTCCGAGGGCCTGGGGCGGCGGCAGAAGATCGCCGCGATCAGCGAGCACCTGCGGATCCGCCTGGCGGCGCACGTGCAGTACGCCAGAGGGCTCACCGGGCGCGACAATGAGCAACACCGGCACTGATGGGCCGGCAATACGAAGACATGAGGAATCCCTGATGCAGCCCGAGACCGAGGACTACAACCCCGGCGACGCCGGCGAGGAGTACTTCGAGGCGGACTTCGACTACGAGGCCTACGCCGAGGAACTGGACTCCGAGGACTGGTCCCGCGTCGACGGCGAGGCGGTGCGCCTGCCGGTGCTGGCCGTCGTCGGCCGCCCGAACGTGGGCAAGTCGACCCTGGTGAACCGGATCCTGGGCCGCCGCGAGGCGGTGGTGCAGGACGTGCCCGGCGTCACCCGCGACCGGGTGTCCTACGACGCGCACTGGAACGGCCGCCGCTTCACCCTGGTCGACACCGGCGGCTGGGAGCGCGACGTGGAGGGCATGGCCAAGGCCGTGGCCTTCCAGGCCGAGGCGGCCATCAACGCCGCCGACGCCGTCCTGTTCGTCGTCGACGCCACCGTCGGCATCACCGACACCGACGAGGCCGTCGTCCGCGTCCTGCGCCGCTCCGGCAAACCGGTGGTCCTGGCCGCCAACAAGGTCGACGACCAGCGCACCGAGGCAGAGGCAGCGGCCCTGTGGAACCTGGGCCTGGGCGAACCCTACGCGGTCTCAGCCCTCCACGGCCGCGGCTCCGGCGACCTCCTGGACGCAGTCCTGGACGTCCTGCCGGAAACCCCCAAGCTCCGCTTCGGCGAGCCCCTGGGCGGCCCCCGCCGCGTAGCCCTGGTCGGCAAACCCAACGTCGGCAAGAGCAGCCTGCTCAACAAGCTGGCCGGCGAGGAACGCGTCGTCGTCGACCCCACCGCCGGCACCACCCGCGACCCCGTCGACGAACTGATCGACCTCGGCGGCAAAACCTGGCGCTTCGTCGACACCGCCGGCATCCGCCGCCGCGTACACCAAACCTACGGCGCGGACTTCTACGCATCACTGCGCACCCAAAGCGCCATCGAAAAGGCCGAGGTAGCCGTAGTCCTGGTCGACGCCAGCGACACCCTCACCGAACAAGACCTCCGCATCATCAGCATGGTCGCCGAAGCCGGCCGAGCCCTGGTCATCGCCTACAACAAGTGGGACCTGATGGACGAGGAACGCCGCTTCTACCTGGAACGCGAAATCGAACGCGACCTCGTCCAAGTCCGCTGGGCCCCCCGCGTCAACCTCGCCGCCCGAACAGGCCGCCACGTCGACAAACTCGTCCCCGCCCTGGAACAAGCCCTGGCAGGCTGGGAAACCCGCATCCCCACAGCCAAGCTCAACGCCTTCCTAGGCACCCTGGTAGCCGAACACCCCCACCCCCTCCGCAGCGGCAAACAACCCCGCATCCTCTTCGCCACCCAAGCCTCCACCCGCCCCCCCCGCTTCGTCCTCTTCGCCTCAGGCTTCCTCGAAAGCGGCTACCGCCGCTTCATCGAACGCCGCCTCCGCGAAGAGTTCGGCTTCACCGGCTCCCCCATCCAGATCTCCGTCAAGGTCCGCCAAAAAAACCGCGACCGCAAAAAATAACCCGCCACACCCACCCACCCCCCAACCGATGTGATTCCACCCCCCAGGTTGCGGTATGGTCTACCTGCCCGCCAACACGACGGGCAGCGGGCTGTAGCGCAGCTTGGTAGCGCACTTGACTGGGGGTCAAGGGGTCGCAGGTTCAAATCCTGTCAGCCCGACGGTAACGTCGCAGGTCAGGGTCTCAATCCGAAGGCCCGGATTGAGGCCCTTGATATGTTTTGGGGGCCAGCTGGGGGGTACCTGCCTCAGGGCCCACCTTCCTCCTAGCTCAGAGCCCGTCACTTGGTCTGGCTGTAAGCGGTTCGTTCCCGAATGTCTTTGCCCACCCATGCATAACGGGTGCACCACTCCAGTGGACGTGACCTTCTCATGACCGAGCGCGGCTTCGAGTAGAAGTGACCGACCACCATGTTCTCGGCAACCACGCCCCTGGGGGCCACACGCAATGCGCGATACAACACCGCAGCCAGGCTGCCGACGTTGACTGAGCCCGACAAGATCGAAGTGTGGCTATCGCGGATTCCCTCGGCGCGCAGTTAAAGCACCGTCTGCCACCTAGACCCGGCGTCAAGGCATCGCAGGCTCGCCCCCTTAATTGATGGTCGGTACGGCAAACGACTTCGGAAGCATGTGGAACTGTGAAGCGGTGTGCCGAAGCCGGAGCGCTTCACCGGTCAGCGTTCCTGCGCTTTGACAAGATGATCGCCGAGCAGCGTGCGTTGATAGAGCACAGCCCGACCGTCGCGCCGAGAGCTGAGGATCCCCGCCGCTTGCATTGCCTTCAGGTGCACGCTGAGTGTCGGTGCGCTGAGGTCGAGCTGTGCCGCGAGCTGAGTGGTGGACATGGGCAGCTCCAAGGAGGCTAAGATCGCCGTCTTGGTCCGGCCGAGAACGCCGGTGAGCGGCGACGGCGTGGTCTGCGGTGCCGATTCCCAGAGCCTGCCGAGTCCCCGCGGCGAGTAGGTGAGGCGCGGTTGTGGGTCGGCGGTGCGTACCAGGACGTCGGGCCAGGCGAACGCGCACGGCACGAGGAGCAGTCCGCGTCCGCGCAGCTGTGCGCGGCCTCGGTAGTACTTGATGACCGTCAGTAAGTTGTCGTGGAGGGCGACGGACGGGTGGAGGGTGGCGAACAGCCGGGCGATCCCGCCGGAGGCGAGCTCGTCCAGCCGGTGCGCGAAGTCGGCCTGCAGGAGCGCGTGGATACGTGGCCAGTACGGCGCGAGCGCGGCGTGCCAGTAGGCGTCCAGCTCGGCGGCTGTGCGCTCGACCGCGCGCCCGGGGTCGGCCAGCAGCTCGCGCATCAGGGCAGCCCGCTGTTCCTGACCCGGTCCCTGCTGGGCGATCCTGTGCTTGGCCAGATGAGCCAGCTCAGCGGCCACAGTGTCCAGGTCTGTCGTCGCCAGCTGTGCGAGATCGGTTTCGAAGTCGCCGGTGCGGCCCCGGGGGCGGGGGTTCAGGAAATCGGGCACGTAGCCCGTCGGGCGGACGAGCGCGGTCAGCAGCGCCATGTCCACGCTGTCGAGGCGGTTGCCGAGGGAAGCCAGCCACGGGCCGTGCACTCCTCCGCGGCGGCCGAGCGTCAAGGCGCGCAGGCTCGCCACGGCCTCGGCGAGAGGCGAGAACGCGAAGCTGATCCGCTGGTAGTCCGCCGAGGTGAACTCCAGCTCGATCACCGTCCCGAGATTAGCGTTGAGCCTAATCGTTGGCAACCGCTCGGCGCCGCTGTCACCGTTGGCGCCATGACAGACAACCTGGTGGCGGCCTATGAGCGGTTGCGCGACAGCGGCCCGGAGTTCGGTGGCGACGAGGAGGGCAACAACGGTCTGACCAACCACGGTCCGATGGCGGTCGAGGTGGTAGACCGCCGCGGCCTGGACATCAACACCGAGCGTTGGCTCGACCACTACATGCGCCGGCTGACCGATCTGCCGACCCCGTCGAACAGGATCACCGACTGGCGACAGGCGCTCGGCGACGGCCGTCGGATCGCCGACTGGACTGTGTACTTCCGAGAGCAGGTCCGCCAGGCCCCCTGGCAGGACACGCTCGCGACGTGGTGGCCCCGGCTGCTGCCCGGAATCGCCGCGGGCTCGACGCACGGCGTCATCCGTGTCGGCCACGCGGTCCGTACTCTGCGCTCCGGCAGCACCAGCGCACCGGTGCTGGACGAGCTGGCAAACGGCCTGGCATTCTGGGCGGCCCGGTGGCGTCCGCTGCCCGCCGATACCGCTGGCGTCCCCGCCCCCGGGCCCGCGGCGGCCCTGGACGAACTTCCCGAACTGCCCGATCGCAGCGGCCTCATCGCGCACCGGCTCGACCGACTCACGCAGCTGCCGCAATGGCCCGCCGCCCTCGGTGCACTGCCCCCGCCGACGGGGACCGCCGACGTCCCGGCCGCACTGGCCGCCCTCGTCGACGCCGCGACCGTACGCTACCTGCGAGTCGCCCACCACTCGCCGGTGCTGCTGGCCCACACGGCGACCGCACCCAACGCGGTCGCGCACTGTCTGCCCGTGCTACCGACCGCCCTGTGGCCCGCGAGCCTGACCGCCGCCTGGACCGCCACGGCCGCGATCACTGTGACCTACGCCGGCCCGCCCGGCGACCGGCCCGCCGTACGGCCCGGCGCCGCCGACCCGGCCGGCACCCTGCTCGACCGCGTTTGTGACCACCGTGACGAACACGTGATCAAATTCGCGGACACAGCCGTCGAGTCCTTCGAACGCTCCGGCGACCACGACACGCTCGCCGCCGCGCACCTCGCCGCGGATCTCATCTCTGCAGCCCCGTGACCAGTTCCCACACCCGCTATACCGCACCCCCGGCCGTGGACGAATGTCAGGCTGCGCGGTTCGCCTCTGGAGACCTATATGCGCAAGATCATTGCAAGTCTGTTCGTTTCTCTGGACGGCGTAGCCGAGGCGCCCGACACCTGGCACTTCCCCTACTTCGATGAGGAGATGGGGAACGCCGTGGGCGGCGCCATGGCCGACTGTGACGCGATGCTGCTGGGCCGTGTCCAGTACCAGGAGTTCGCCGCTTACTGGCCCACCAGCGAAGACGAGTTCGCCGGCTTCATGAACAACCAGAGGAAATACGTCGTCACCACCACCTTGACGGAGGCCACCTGGACCAACACGGAGATCATCACCGGCGACGTGCTCGCCGGGCTCCGCGCCCTGAAAGACGCCGAAGGCAAGGACATCGCCGTGACCGGCAGCCTCACCCTCGTCCGGTCGCTGCTCAAGACCGGACTCCTCGACCGCCTCCAGCTGTTCGTCCATCCTCTCGTCCTCGGAAAGGGTGCCCGCTGGTTCGACGGACTCGAAGACGTGAGGCTGACCCTGTCCTCGGCCGAGGCCTTCGCAAGCGGTGTGGTCAACCAGATCTACACTCCGGCTGCCTGAGCGAGCGGTCCCTGGAGAAGGTCTGGAAAATGAGTCAGAGGCTCGCCTCCCGTCAGGGACGCAGGCCTCTGCGCAAGTCTCCACCACAGATCCCGACCGGCGACCGCCTGCGCAACCGCACCCAAGACAGCGAACTGCGTTTTCGCATCTGTGGTCGACAAACGGATCCGAATGGCCGTATCAAGCCTTTCACCCCGAAGCCAGCCGCACCCACCGCCAAAAGCAATCCACCCCACGACATAGGCGTTGAACCGCACGTATCGCACCTAGCGCCGACCACACCACCCAAAAAGCAAGTGGCGCCACCAGTCTCCCGGTGGCGCCATTCAATGGGTTCGCTACATGTACAGCGCTACCTACGCCGCGCTACACGCCCCGCACTACGAAGCAGCGCCGGCACCAACTTCGCCGCGTCCGGAGTCCCAAGCCCCGTGATCGGGGCGGTCAGCCAGCTCATCGCCGGCGTCCGGCGGATGATCCGGGACATTCCCGATTGTGTGGCGGCTGCGACGGCGGTGTGCCGGGCCCACGACCATGCCGATCCGGGCAGGCCGCGGATCGTTTGGAACGACGAGGCCGCACGGGCCGATCCGGTGGACGGCCTGGTGACCGACGCGGTGCGGCTGCTGGCCGAGTTGTCTGAGCAGGAGCTCGGCGAGGCGGCCGCAACGCGGTGGGCTGCGGCGTGCCAGATCAAGCCATCTGCAGGACGAGCGTGGCTGGCTCACTGGCGCTTGGCCGGCGCGAGCCTCCTTCGCGGCTCAAGCCATTGCCTCAGCACGCTCCAGGTTCGCCGGAACGAAGATCACCGATCAGCTCGGAGAGTTGGTCCTCCTCATAGGCGGGCGCTCCGCGCCGCGTCATCTCCAGCGCGATAGCAGGATCCCAGGGCGGGTCGATCGGCGCGATCTCCAGTGCCCCGCACGCAGCGGCCATGCAGTGATCACTGTAAGCCGCAGTGTCCATGCGCCACGGGACGGCCTCGGGCGCGGCGTTTAGCAGCGCCCGGACATGGGCAAGACCGGACGGATCGAAATCAGCACGCACCGCGACCTGCCATCCAGCCTCCTCTAGAACTCAGCGGCTGAAACGGGGCCAAACGAGTTGCTCAAACTCAGTCGAGTATCGGCCGCATCAGTGCGCTGCCGATCCCCTGCCCCCGCAGTCCGGACCGGACGCCGATCCAGCGGATGTAGTAGTGCGGCTCGGTGGGGTGGTGCTCCTCGGCCGCCCGTTGGGCACGGATCGAGCGGGGCAGCCGCGTTCCGAGCGCCCACAGCCACCGCGCCGCTGTCCGTCCGTCCATCGCTTTCGGCATCTGCCACTGGTCCGGCGGCAGCGCGACGCATGCGCCGGCCAGGCCGTCGTGGCCGGCGTCGGCCAGGCCGTCGTGGCCGGCGTCGGCCAGGCCGTCGTGGCCGGCGTCGGCGGTGAACACGAGACCGTCCTGCGGCAGCACGTAGGTCTGCAATTCCAGCCTGAACATCTGCTTGCGACGTGCAGTCCGTCGGGTCCGCTGCGGCAACAGCCAACTCACCACCGTGTCGCTCGCGAAGACTTGCGCCAGTGCCGCGCTCAAGGCCGCGACGTCGCCCGCGCCTGCTGGTCGAACTGTGACCATGTGGACACGATAGTGCCGAGCGATCGCATCCCCCGCAATCACGCGGAGAACGTGGATGGGAACCCCGGCATCCGCCATCCACGTCAGCCCGTGTGCCGAAGGTCATGACGCCGGAGGTGTTCAAGCCCGAGAGCGAGAACTACCTCATCCCAATGCGTCGCGTCACGAAGCACAGATCCAGTGTTCCGTATCGATGTCCTTGATGCGGACACCAGACACCTCCCACCGCAGATTCTCCCGCCCTGACAAGCGGCGCCGGTGGCGTCGCAGACGGAAGCATCGGCGGGCCCCTCCCACAAGGTTGGATTCTCACCGCCGATGCTTCTCCCGCGCCCGGAGCGAACAGCTCGCAACCACTGCAAACCACCCGATCAGGGGCATCCCTCACGACTGCGAAAACCGCGATAGCCGAGAGGCGGTGCTGGTGGCTTCAACCGCCACACGCCGCGGCTGGGTTACTCCTACCAGTTGTGTGACAAGCCCCAGCCCCAGCTGTAGTCAACACCGCCGTGGCCGGCGCAGTAGACGTAGGAACCCCGCCGGTCACCGGCCCAGCGCGTAACGCCGTAAGTAACGTAGTTGTCGTTCCTGCACTTGCCGAAGGCAGCGTACCTGTAGTCCGGACCGTTGCCGTCGCACCAGCCGCCGACGGTGTTACTGTCGTGAAAGGGGTGGCACTTCCCACCCCAGCCTCCGGAGGCGGAGGCCGAAGGCGCGGCGGCCAGTCCAACACCTGCCGTGGCCACGAGGGCGACGGCCAAGGCCTGAAGCCGGTTCAGCGATCTGGTTTTTGTGCCGTTCATGAGGACTCCCATTCCTGAGTCGGTGATCTACCAGTTCTTGACGATGCCGTGGAAGTAGCGCGGGTCGATGCCGCTGTTGCCGGCGCAGTACGCGAACGATCCCCGCCGATCTCCGGTCCAGCGTTGCTTTCCGCTCGTCTGGCGGCCGTTGTAGCAGTCGGCCCGCCTGGTACACGAAGCTAGGACCGTTGCCGTCGCGGCGGCGAGAGCTTTGGGCTTCTTCAGTATTCTTCGAAGGTTCCTTTCCATCTCCGAGGACCCGACCGGTTCGGGTCACGTCGTACGTGTTGGCAGATCTGGTGGATGTTCATGGCCCGGCTTGGCGCCGGGCCGGGCCGGGCCGAGCCGACGACCGCGACCGCGATGCTGACCAGCTGGCAGCTGGCCGGACTTGGCAGCCGCCAGCCGCTCGCGCGCGGCGTGCGCTGGGCCTTGGAGGAGGCGGCGGGCCTGACCCGGATCAGCTTCGTGTGAACCTCCGGGTGGATACGCTTGGCCCCGGTGATCAGCCGGTCTGTGGCGCTCCTAGCAGTAGCGGTTGTTGCGCAGCTGGTACCACGTATTGACGCCGACTATCCCGTCGTCCAAGATGCCCGAGCACTCCTGGTACCACACGACGGCGTCATAGGTCTTCTGGCCGAACGAGCCGTCGACGGCGAGCTTGGGCCGACCGGTCGACCAGCTGTAGTAGCCGAGGTTGATCAGGCACTGGACTTCCTTGATGCGCTGCTGCGCGGCCGTGCCGGTCTGGCCTGCCTTGGTGGTCACGGTGCCGCTGTAGTACCCGCAGCTGTACGACGCGGGCGTCACCACGCCGGCGGGGGCGATCGTCTCATGGCTCCCGGTGGCCGCGGCCGAGGCGGCGCCGACCGGCGCCAGTACTGCCGTCGCTGCGACGAGCACGGTGACAGCTGCCGTGTGCTTCCCAAGCTTGATCATGATGCTTCCTCCTATCCAGAGCCAGCTGTTGTCGGCCCGGACCGGGCAGATGACAAGAGTCTGGCGCTACGAGGTCCACGAGAGGCCGGTCCGAGACATGTAGAGACAAACCTGTACACACATCAAAGCGCTGATAGCTCGGCTTAGTACGGCAGCCGTAGATCGTTGCGTGCAGGCTGCCGCGGGTGAACTGCTGGACCGCGGCCGAGCACGCAGGACACGCCACGCCTGATGCGTTTCAGAACCTGCTGGCCCGCGCGAAGTGGGACCACGACGGGGTCTGCGACGATCTGCCGGACTACGTGGTCGGACACCTCGGCACCGACCAGGCTGGTGCTGGTGCTCGACGAGACGGGCGACGTCAAGAAGGACACCGGCACTGTTGCGACTCAAAAGCAATGCCCCGGAATCGCGGCCAGGACCGAGGACGCGCAGGCTGCCGTCTACGCGGTCTGGGCCACACCGCGCGGTCACGGATTCGTCAACCGGGAGCTGTACGTTCCGGAATCCGGGACCTGCGACCCGCAGCGCTGCCAGGCCGCCGGCCTGTCCGGGGACCTGGGCTTCGCCACCAAACCGGAGCTGGCCCTGAACATCGTGCGGCGCATGGTAGCCGCCGGGAGCCGGCCGGGGTTCGTCGCCGCGGGTCTACGGCAACGCCGGACAGTTCCGCGCCGGGCTGGAGGAACACGGTCTGGGCTACGTGCTGGCGGTGTCCTGCTCGACCACGATCTGGTCGGATGAGCACGGATCCGCGCCGATGAGCTGGCCCGTGCCTTGAGCCGGGATTGCTGGCAGATCCGCTCGGCTGGTCCGGGCTCGAAGGGAAAAACGTGATCGCCGACAGCCCGAGAACACCGACATGATCCCGTTGACCTGCCAGGAGATAGCCCACCTGCTGGCCACGATGCTCTTCAACCGCAGCCATCCACACGAACACCGCTGGGCCTGGTCACGATGGCGCCACCACCGCCAACACCACGCCCACACCTGCCACTACCAGCAACAATCCGTCCGCATGACATGAAGATCCCGATCTACGGCTTCCGTACTACTTCTCGGAAGGGATTCTTTCGGGAAGCGAACCGGGCCCGTCGCAGCTGCAACGGCTACTGTCCGGAGGTCACGGCAAGCCGGGCCTGGGCGCGTTCGATGTCCAGACGCATGCCCAGGCGCTGAAAGATCTCCAGGGCCTGGTTCAGGTACGCGATGCCCTGTTCGGGGTTGCCGGTGTTGAGGTGGTGGTCGGCGATGCCTTCCAGGGAGATTGCTTCGTCGTCGGGTTTGTTCAAACCCCGGTTCATGTCCAGGGCCTGCTGGTACAACGCCAGGGCTTGGGGGCGGTCGCCGAGCGCGGCGATGGTGCCCGCGTAGAAGTTCAGCGCCCAGGCCTCGTTGACGCGACTGCCGATCTGCCGGTAGATCTGCAGCGCCTGCGTCTGGGCGTCCGCGGCACCCGGCAAGTCCCCGGTCCGGTGCCGCATCCGATCTAGGGCGGTCAGGGCGTTGGCCTCACCGAGGCGGTTGCCGATCTGCCGGAAGATCTGCAGCGCCTGTGCCTGGGTGTCCGCGGCACCCGGCAAGTCCCCGGCCTGTTGCCGCACCTGCCCCAGTTCGGTCAGGGCGTAAGCCTCACCATGGCGGTTGCCGATCTGCCGGAAGATCTGCAGCGCCTGCGTCTGGGCGTCCGCGGCACCGGGCAGGTCCCCGGCCTGTTGCCGCACCAGTCCCAGGTCGGCCAGGGCATAAGCCTCACCGAGGCGGTTGCCGATCTGCCGGTAGATCTGCAGGGCTTGCGTCGCGGCGTCCTCCGCGCCCGGGAAGTCCCCGGTCAGCCGCCGCACCTGCCCCAGCTCGGTCAGGGCGTTGGCCTCACCGAAGCGGTTGCCGATCTGCCGGTAGATCTGCAGGGCCTGCGTCTGGGCGTCCGCCGCACCCGGAAAGTCCCCGGTCCGGTGCCGCACCAGCCCCAGCTCGGTCAGGGCATAAGCCTCACCGAGGCGGTTGCCGATCTGCCGGTAGATCTGCAGGGCCTGTGTCTGGGCGTCCGCCGCATCCGGCAAGTCCCCGGTCATCCGCCGCACCCGTCCCAGGTCGTTCAGGATGTTCGCGCGGGTGGCGGGTGGGCTGTTGCGGGTAACGGCCTCGGCGGCCTGGTGGACTTCGAGCGCCCGGGTCAATGGGCCGTCGGCGTGCAGGACTTCGGCCATGCCGGCGGCCAAGGCGGCGGTGTGCCGGCGAAGCCGGCTGGCGTGGGCGTAGGTGAAGGCGGCATCGAGATTGGGGTATTCGGTGCGCAGCCACACCCGGGCAGTCTCGGGGTCGGACAGGTCGGGGGTGTGGGCCGGGGCCGGACTGTCGGGTGTGGGTCGGGGTGTGCGGGCGATGGGGGCGGAGGCGGTTTGGGCGGTGTGGGCGTAGTAGTGCAGGAGCCGGTCCAGGGCGTCCTGGCGTTGTTCGGGGGTGTCTTCGGTGTTGGCCAGGGCATGGGCGTGCTCGCGCAGCAGGTCGTGCATGCGCCAGCGGCCGACGGTGTGTTCGGTGAGTATGCTGCGATCGGCCAACAGGCCCAGCAGCCTGTCGGCGGTCTTCGGATCGCAGTCCAGCAGGGCGGCTGCGGCGTAGATGTCGGCGTCCGGGCCGGGGATCTGGCCCAGACGCCGGAGGAGGACCCGGGCAGGTGCGGGGAGGTGCCGGTAGGACATGTCAAGCACGGTCGCCAGGTGGCGCTGCCCGTCATCGAAGGCTTCCAGTCCGGCGAGGTTCTCGGTGAGGTCGGTCAGCAGATGCTGTGGTGTCCAGGCGGGGCGGGCGCGCAGCAGCGCCCCGGCGATCCGCACCGCCAACGGCAGGCTTCCACACAGCTGGATGATCTGCAGCACGGCCGGATCGGCGGTGTTCGTACGCTCTGAACCGGCAGTTTTGCAGAAGAGTTCTATGGCTTCGTCCTGAGTCAGGACGTCCAGCCGCAGTGCTTCGGCGTCGTCGAGGGCTTTGAGCCGGTTGCGGCTGGTGACCAGCACCAGACAGCCGGCGGTGCCGGGCAGCAGGGTGCGCACTTGGTTCTCATCGCGGGCGTCATCCACCACGATCAGGGTGCGGGTGCCGGCCAGCCGGTGTCGGTAGGCTGCGGCGCGCGCGTCGGGATCGGCCGGGATGGCCTGCGGCGCCGCCCCCAACGCGACCAGGGTTATGCCCTGAACGTCGAAGGCGGTGCGGGCGGCCACCGCGACGGTGTGGGTGTGCAGCTCCAGGAACAGCGCCCCGTCGGGGAAGCGATCGGCCAGCAGGTGCCCGGCGTGTACGGCCAGCGTGGTCTTGCCGATCCCGCCCATGCCGTCGATCGCCGAGATCAGCACCGCCCCCGGACCGCTGCTGGCCAAGGCTTGCGCGGCCAGGTTCAGAATCGTCTTCACCTCGCCGTCCCGGCCGGTGAACAGCCCGGTGTCGGCGGGAAGCTGCCACAGCCCCCGCACCGGCGCCGGTTCCCGGCGGTCCGATCGCAGGTGATCGGCGGTGGCTTCCTCCCACGCCACGGCCCACTCCCGTGCCTGCTTCGCATCGGCGCCCAGCGCCTGCACCACGGCGTCCAGCACATCGGCCGGCATGACCGTCGCACCGGCCAGATACTTCGCAAGACTGCTGTGGGGAACACCGCTGGCCGCTGCCAGGTCGCGAAGCGGGACACGGGCCTTCCCCGTTCCGCGGGCCGCCCGCACCCGCCACCGGTCCAGCTCATCCAGCAGCTCACGCAACGTGCGCGATCCGTTCATCGGCACCACCCCATCCCCCATGGCGCTCCGTGACCCTAATACGGCAGCCGTAGATCGGGATCTTCATGTCATACGGGCAGATTGTCGTCGTTTCCCCACAGTCTCGTGGTCGGCGCTGTGAGTCATCGGCCCTCTGTAGGAACATCGTGACGTCATTCGTCCGAATCGATGACGACCGCGGTGGACCGCAGTGGTACTCCCCTACCTCTCGCGAGGGATGTCGCCAGCTACAACAAGGGTCTGACCTGCCGACTTGGCGCCGGGCCGAGCCGGCGTACTCTCAGTCCCGCCGCTGCCGCAGCATGATCCGTGAGCGGGTCATCCCGGCGGCGCCGGCCGCGGCCAGCGTCTCCAAGTCGTTCTGGGCGTCGGTGATCGCCAGCCCGGTCGCCACCGCCGCGGCGCCGAGCATCACCACGCCGGCCACTGCGGCCAGCGCCAGCAGTCCGATCCAGGTCTGGCCCTGGTAGCCGCGCTCGACGTAGAAGCTCTGCTGGACGCCGGCCGCCGCGGCGATGTCGTCGGCCTGCTTCTGCTCGGCGCGGGTCGGCATGCGTGAGGTGTCGAAGATGATCGACTGCGGGGTGAAGGCGACGCCGAGCTTGTCCAGGGCGCCGGGGGCCGCGATGGCCTGGATTGAACCGCCCCGGCTTCATGCCACTCTCATCTGTTTGACAGCAGGTCAGCGAGCGATCCTGACCTGCTGTCAAATGGTTGCTGTGGCGCGAACCCGGGGCGGTTCATTCTCGCCAGGCGCAAGGTCCGGGTTCGCTTCGGCGAGTTGCCTCGCGAACCCGGCAACCGACATAAGTCTTTCCTTTCACTGTTTGCCCGAAAAACGTGTTACCGGTGACCTTCTTCGGGAACGAACCGCGCAGGAATATGTGTTGGGTTCAGCTCTTGCCAGCCAGGCGCCAGACCTGGTTCTTCTTGGTGGTCAGGACACTGGCGGAGTCGCAGGTCCACTGGTTGACCAGTGCTCCGACGGCGGTGGAGTTCCCGCTGACGTCCACGCACTTGCCGCTGTGCACCGCGACGAGTTGGTAGTCGTTGCCGGCGACCGGCCGCAGCGTGAACTGCTGGTTCGTGCCGCCGTTGCAGGTCCACTGCTCGACCACTGCACCGTCGGCGGTGGAGCGGCCGCTGACGTCGAGGCACTTGCCGCTGTAGCGGTTCGTCAGGGAGTAGGTGTCCGCTGCCCCTGACACCGGGCGGAAGTCGAACTGTTGTTCTCCACCGGTGCCGCAGGTGTACTGCCGGTACTGAGTGCCGTCGGCGGTGCTCTGGTTGGGGTCGTCCAGGCAATACCCGCTGTGCTGGGCGACGGCGGTAGACGTGAAGCCGGTCTGGGTCTGGCCGCCGTTGGTGAACTGCCACCAGTCCATGTTGAACAGGTACGAGCTGCCGCCGGCGAACCTCAGGTACAGATCGTGGGTCCCGGTCGCACCGGTCACAGGGCACGAGACCGTGCTCCAGGTCTGCCAGCCTCCGGTGCCCGACACAGTGCACGTCCCGACTGTCGGCCCGGTAGTACTGTCCAGATGCAGCTCGATTCGGCCGCCGCTGGCACCTGAGGCCACCCTGGCGGTGAACGAGCTGGCACCGGTGCCGAAGGCCACGCCCTTGACCTTGATGTAATCGCCGTTTTCGATCCAGCCGATGTTCATCCCGCCCTCGCTGGAGGGCTCGGTTTCGATACCGCTCTCCCACGCGATGGTCTCGGCTTCCTGGCGGACATAAGGATCGAGCGTGCCGCTCTGCGGCACCCCGGCCGTCGTCATGTTGATCGTCGGGATGGTGCCGTCGGCGTTGTAGCTGAACTTCTCCACCGCGACCGACCGGTCGTAGCCGCCGCCGCCCGGCAGAGCGCCGTTGTGGTAGAAGAAGTACGAGCCGCCGTTGAAGTCGATGATGCCGACGTGGTTGGTGAAGCTGCTGCCCTGCGTGGGCATGATGGTGCCGCGATACGTCCACGGTCCGGTCGGGCCGGGCGAGGTGGAGTAGGCGATGAACTCAGAGCAGCACTTCGCCGAGAACACCATGTAGTACAGGCCGTTTCGCTTGTAGAACCACGGGCCTTCCTCGTACAGCGTGGGCCGGTTCGCATCTCCCGTGCGGGTGCCGAACCCCGCGGTGGTCAGCGGTATCTGCGTCGGGCTGCCGGAGTAGGAGATCATGTCGGCGTTGAGCCGCACGTACCACAGGTGCGGGTTGCCGTAATACAGGTAGGCCTGCCCGTCGTCGTCGATGTAGACGGTGGGGTCGATTTCGGCGTTCTGGATCAGTGGA
>JABFWL010000617.1 GCA_013362315.1 Catenulispora sp.
GCAACCATCCGCAGGCGTACTCGCACATCGGGCTGATCCGGTGCGCGAACCTGCTGGCTCAGTATCAGGGCACTGCCTGAGCTCGCAGGATCCGGTAGCGTGCCGAAATCGGCGAATGCTCGCTGCGACCACATGATTCGGCGAGGACCGCATTCTCATGGCGTGACACCAGCAACTCAGCCCGGCCCATCAGTGAAATTCCATGGGCGCCGCGCCCCGTATATACCAGACCTTCGAGCTGGGCGCCCGAGGTCAGACCTGTCGGCCGAGTTTCTGGTCGGAACAGGACCGGAGTAGCCCGACAAGCACCACTTTGATGAAAAGTTGACCATGCCTTAAATCGTGCTGGACATTCGCAGCCGAGCCTGGTTAAGGACAGCACGGAAACTCTCCGAGAACCAGGTGAAAGCACTATGTCCGCCGAACACGTCGCGGCCTCGGCCTCGACTCCCGAACGGCCGAGGTCTGACGCGGGTCTTGCCGGCCTCCGCTCCGTGGAGCGCGCGCCATGAACCCCGTCGCCAAGTGGAAGCGCCGGGCCACGGCCCGCCGGAAGCCGGATCCGGCTGCCTTCGCGTCGTTGGAAGCGCAGATAGTGGAGCTCTCCGGTGGCCGCGTCGCCCGGATCACACCGCACGGCCCGCTCTTCGCACGTCCGGCGCACAGATTCAGGATCGCCCGATCGACCCTGATTCCCGCTCTCGCCGCCCGCGACCGGGTCGCCGTCGCCGTGCTGGCGGCCGGCTGGGCGGTCTGCTTCGTGGTGTTCTGGCAGTGGTGGCTGGAGCCGGGGCACCTGGTGACCTGGGCTGGCCTGGTGCTGACCAGCCTGTTGCTGCTCTACCTCACCTGTCAGGCCAGCTACTTCCTGCTCGCGGTCTCGCGGCTGCCCAAAGTCGACCCGTCGACCGGGATCCCACGCGTACGGCTCGCCATCGCCGTGACCCGGGCCCCCTCGGAGCCGTGGTCCATGGCGCGCCACACGCTGGAAGCCATGCTCGCCCAGGACTTCCCGTACTCCTACGACGTCTGGCTCTGCGACGAGGATCCGTCCGCTGAGATCGAGCAGTGGTGCCGCTCCCAGGGCATCCACGTGTCCACCCGGCGCGGGGTCCAGGAGTACAACCGCGCCACGTGGCCCCGGCGCACCAAGTGCAAGGAAGGCAATCTCGCCTATTTCTACGACCGGTGGGGGTACCGGGACTACGACGTCGTCGTCCAGCTCGACTGCGACCACGAGCCGGGCCCCACCTATCTGGCCGAGGTCGTCCGGCCCTTCGCCGACGAGGCCGTCGGCTACGTCGCCGCGCCCAGCATCTGTGACGCCAACGCCGCGGACTCCTGGGCCGCCCGGGGCAGGCTGTACCGGGAGGCCCCGTTCCACGGTCCGTTCCAGCTCGGGCACGTCGACCGGCTCGCCCCGGTGTGCATCGGCTCCCATTACGGGGTCCGCACCCGGGCACTGCGGGAGATCGGCGGCCTCGGGCCCGATCTGGCCGAGGACTTCACCACCACGTTCCTGCTCAACTCGGCCGGCTGGCAGGGCGCCTTCGCGATCGATGCCGAGGCGCACGGGCTGGGGCCCATGACCTTCACGGACATGGTCACCCAGGAGTACCAGTGGTCACGCAGCCTGGTGGCCATGATGTTCGGGATGATCCCGCGCCATCTGCACCGGCTGCCGCTGCGGATGCGACTGCGGTTCGCGATCGTCCTGATCTACTACCCGCTGCTGGCGCTCGGGGCCATCGCCGGCGTCGCCCTGCCCGCCGTCGCCGCGGTGACCGGCCGGGTCTGGGTGAGCGTCAACTACGCCGCGTTCCTCGGGCACATGTGGGCGATGACGATCTGGCTGCTCGCGCTGCTGCTCCTGCTGCGCAGCAGAGGGCTGCTACGACCGCGAACCGCGCCGGTTCTGAGCTGGGAGCTGTGGCTGTTCATGCTCGCGCGCTGGCCATACGTCGCCTGGGGCGTGATCGGGGCGATCGTGCAGGAGACGCTGCGCCGGCCCATCTATTTCAAGGTCACTCCCAAGGACCGCACGGGTCATGAGACGCTGCCCAAAGGCCTCGTTCTGCCCTTCGTCGCCATCGCGATCGGGCTTTCGGCGGCCGCGATCGTCGGGGAGCTGACCGGACCCGCAGTGGGATACGTCTTCCTGTGCATCCTCGGCTCATGCGTGTACACGGTGGTCAGCATGATGGTCGCCACGCTGCACGTCAGCGAGGCCGCCAAAGCCGCCGGCACCCGGCTGCGCAGCGCTTTCGCCACCGCCCGCACCCCCCTGATGATCTCCGCGCTGCCGCTGCTGCCCGTGGCGGCGGCCATCTCCCTCTACCCGACGTACGCAATCGCCGTTCTGCACAGGTGATCACCATGACCTGGTTCCCCGCACAAACCGCTCCCGGGACGAGGGCGTCGACAACCGTCCTCGTCACCGGAGGGGCGGGATTCATCGGCAGCCACACGTGCGCAGCATTGCTCAGTCACGGCCACGACGTGCTCGTCGTTGACGACTTCTCCAACAGCACGCCGTGGGTCTTCTCGCGCATCCGGAAACTCACCGGCCGTCGCGTCGGCGCCGTCTACCCGTTGGACGTCTGTGACCGGCGGAGTCTGGCAGCCGTCTTCGAACGGCACCAGGTGGATGCTGTCGTGCACCTCGCCGCCCGGAAGGCTGTCGGCGAATCGACCCGCATGCCGGTGGAGTACTACGACACCAACGTCGGCGGCACGACCAACCTGCTGCGGACCATGCACGAGCATGGGGTGCACCGACTGGTCTTCTCCTCCTCCTGCTCGATCTACGGTGACGCCGGAGGGGAGCCGCTGGATGAAGCCACCCCGGCCCGGCCGACCAATCCATACGCGGCGTCCAAGTGGGCCTGCGAGCAGATCCTCGCCGACGTCTGCCGCCGGTGCCCGGAGTTCACGGTGGTCAGCCTCCGGTACTTCAACCCGGTCGGCGCGCACCCGAGCGGACTGCTCGGCGAGGACGCCCGCGGAGTTCCCGCGAACCTGATGCCGTACCTGGCCCAGGTGGCCGTCGGCAGGCTCGCGCGGATCGACGTGTTCGGCGACGACTACGCCACCGCCGACGGTACCGCCGTCCGCGACTACATCCACGTCATGGACACGGCCCAGGCTCACCGGATCGCGCTGGACCGGATCGACGACGGACCGGGCATGCGCGTGTACAACCTCGGTGTCGGAAGGGGCCGGTCGGTTCTCGAGGTCATCGCGGCATTCGGCGACGCCTGCGGCCGGCCGATCCCCTATCGGATCGTGTCCCGCCGCCCGGGCGATGTACCCGAACTGGTCGCCGACGCAACCGCCGTGGCGCGTGCCTGGGGCTGGCACCCCACCCGCGGCCTGGCCGACATGTGCCAGGACGCCTGGCGGTTCCAGCGGCTCAACCCTGATGGATATGTCCGGCGACAGCCGGCAGCGGACAGGCGGATCGGAGCAGCGACATGAAGATCACAGTCATCGGCACCGGATACGTCGGAGCCGTGCACGCCGCGTGCATGGCCGACATCGGGCACGAGGTTCTCGGCGTCGACGTCGACGCCGACCGGATCAGAGCCCTCGCCTCGGGCCGGGCGCCCGTCCACGAACCGGGCCTCGACGAGATCCTCGCCCGGACCCTCGCCTCCGGCAGATTGCGACTGTCGACCTCCCTTGCCGACGCCGCCGCGGCCGCGAGCACGCACTTCATCTGCGTCGGCACCCCGCAACGCTCGGACGGCCAGGCCGCCGACCTGCGTTACGTCGACGCCGTGATCGACGGTCTGGCGCCACACCTGCGTCCCGGCAGCCTGGTGGTGGGCAAGTCCACAGTGCCGGCCGGTACGGCGGTCCGGCTGGGCGCGCGGCTCGCCGCGACGTCCCCCGGCACCGAGGTCGCGTGGAACCCCGAATTCCTGCGCGAGGGTTCAGCCGTCGAGGACACCCTGCGACCCGCGAGACTCGTCGTGGGAGTGGCCTCCGCGCATGCCGAGGCGGTCCTGCGGGCGGTCTACGCGCCGATGCTGCGGGCGAAGGTCCCGTTCATCAGCACCGACCCGACCACCGCGGAGTTGGTGAAGGTCGCGGCGAACGCCTTTCTCGCGACCAAGATCTCCTTCATCAACGCCATGGCAGAGGTCTGCGACGCCGCCGCCGCGGACGTGGCGGTACTGTCCGCGGCGCTCGGCGCGGACCCGCGGATCGGTCCCCGCTTCCTGCAGAGCGGACTGGGGTTCGGCGGCAGCTGCTTCCCGAAGGACATTCGGGCTTTCGCGGCCCGCGCGGCTCAGATCGGCGCCGCGGAGTCGGTGGAGATCCTCAACGAGGTCGACCGGATCAACCTCAGACAGCGGCGGCGCACCGTCGACCGCGCACGAGAGCTTCTCGGCGGGAGTTTCACCGGCCGCCGCGTGGCGGTCCTCGGTGCCGCGTTCAAGCCGGACAGCGACGACGTGCGCGACTCGCCGGCCCTCGCCGTGGCCGTCGCCGCATCTCGGGAGGGCGCAGATGTCCTGGTGCACGATCCGCAAGCCCTCGACAACGCGCGTGCCACCTGCCCCGAGCTGACGTACGCCTCGGATGTCCCCAAGGTATGCGACGACGCCGACCTGGTACTGCACCTGACTGCCTGGCAGGAGTACCGCAAGCTCAATCCCGCGTCACTCGCCGAGGTGGTGCGCACCGCCGTGCTCCTGGACGCTCGCAACAGCCTGGACCCGCAGCCCTGGTGGTCCGCCGGCTGGACTGTGTGCGTGCCCGGCCGGCCGTTGTTGTCGCCGTCGGCGCTGCCGTCCACGTCGGCGTCATCCGGTCGAGGAGGAGAACAATGCATGCCGTCGTGACCGGAGGAGGTGGATTCCTGGGCGCCCACCTCTGCGAAGCCCTGCTGCGCAGAGGCGACACGGTCTGGTGTCTCGACAACTTCTCCACGAGCAGCCCGGGAAACATCGCCCACCTGTACAGCCATCCCCGTTTCCGACCTGTTCGCGCCGACGTGACAGCGCCCTTCGACGTTCCGGAGCCCGTGCACGTCGTGGCCCATCTCGCCAGTCCCGCCTCACCGCCGGACTACGACCGGCTGCCGCTGCAGACACTGGCGGTCGGCAGCCGGGGTACTGAGAACGCCCTCCGCTTGGCGCTGCGACACGGCGCGCGTTTCCTGCTCGCCTCCACCAGCGAGGTCTACGGAGATCCGGCGACCCACCCCCAGCCGGAGGAATACTGGGGCAACGTCAACCCGATCGGGCCGCGCAGCGTCTACGACGAGGCCAAGCGCTATGCCGAGGCGCTGGCATCCGCCTACCGGCGCAGCCGTGCCCTGAACGTCGGCATAGTCCGGATCTTCAACACCTACGGCCCGCGGATGCGGCCGTACGACGGTCGAGTGGTGTCCACCTTCATCCGGCAGGCGCTGGAAGGCAGCCCCCTGACGATCTACGGCGACGGCAGCCAGACGCGCAGCTTCTGCTACGTCGACGACCTCATCCGAGGCCTGACGGCGATGGCCGACAGCGGCTGTGCCGGCCCGGTCAACCTCGGCAACCCCCGCGAGCACACTGTCCGCGAGCTGGCAGAGCTCGTGCTCGAAACCGCCGGTTCACCCTCGCGCATCGAGTACCACCCGCTGCCCACCGACGACCCGACCCACCGACAGCCCGTCATCACCCGAGCCCGTGAACAACTCGGCTGGTCCCCGGTGATCTCCATCGAGGAGGGTTTGGAACGCACCATCGCGTGGTTCGCCAACCAGTCCCGGCAGCCGGACTCGGCCTCGTATCGCGTCCGCCCCGCATTCCTGGAGGCCTGATCGCCATGCCCCGGTCGACGGCTGCCACCGTCCTCACTCGCCTCATGCCGTGGGCCATCGCCACAGTGGGTCTGGCGGTCGCCGCGAGCGGTTGCGCCGGTCTGCCCCACTACGCTCCGGCCGCGCACACGTACTACATCAGCCAAAACGGTCACGACGGCGCCTCCGGCACCTCGGCCGACACGGCGTGGCACTCCCTGGCACGGGTGGAAAGAGTGCGGCTCCAGCCCGGAGACCGGATCCTGCTTCAGGGCGGAGCCCGGTTCTCCGGCACTCTCACGGTAGCCGCCGGCGACGCGGGCAGAACCGGACAACCCGTGGTGATCGGCTCGTACGGCGACGGAAAAGCAATTCTCGAGTCGTCCGGCGACGGCATCGATGTGCACAACACCGGCGGCGTGGACATCCGAGACCTCACCATCACCGGGACCGGCGCGCCTTACGCGCATGGCACTGGCATCAACCTCTACAGCGACCTTCACGGCGGCACGAGGCCCAACCACGTCACCATCTCCGATGTCGATGTCTCCAGTTTCCAGACGGGCATCGCCATCGGCGCCGCCGGTGATACGGGCTTCAGCGACGTGGTGATCAGTCAGGCGCGGTTGCACGGCAACGAGGATTCCGGGCTGAAGACTTACGGCCCGGCCTTCGACACAGGCCACCCGGCGTACGCGCACCAGAACATCGACATCGAAGCAGTGGAGGTGTACGACAATCTCGGCAACCCCTCGGTAGTCGCCCACAGCACTGGAAACGGCATCACCCTGGGCAGCGTCCGCAACGCCGCGGTAAGGGGATCCAGTGCCCACGACAACGGTTCGAATTCGGCGCCCCTCGGCCATTTCGGACCCGTGGGCATCTGGACGTACAACTCCACTGGCGTGGTCATCGAGCACAACACCGCCTACGACAACCACACGGCCTCCCTCGCCGATGGCGCCGGGTTCGGGTTGGACGACAACGTCTCGTCGTCGACGATCCAGTACAACCTGGCCTACCACAACGACGGCCCCGGCATGTACGCCTACACCGACACACCCAGCAACCTGTACACGGGTGACACGATCCGCTTCAACATCAGCGACGACAACGGTCGCAGACTGCCGCAAAACGGGGGTCTGGGCGTATACGGGACGTATATCAGCGGCCTGGAGGTCTACCAGAACACCGTGGTCATGGCCGGCACCGGTGGACAGGCGCCGGCACTGCTCGTGAGCGGGAGCCAGAGCGGCATCACCATACGCAACAACATCCTGGCCACCGACGGATCGCCAGTGGCCACCGTGCTCGGACTCACCGCCTCGCACGTCGCCCTTCAAGGCAACGACTACTACGCTCCGTCTGGACTGTGGTACCTGATCTGGTCCAGCACGACGTACACCAACCTGGCCGACTTGCGCACGGCGACCGGCGAGGAGCTGCTCTCCGGCCAGCCCACGGGGCTGGCCGTCGACCCCTGCTTCAGCGGGGGCCGACTTCCCATCATCCGGTCGCCCGCCGACGCCGAAGCGGTCGTCCCCAGCTGCGCCGCCCTCGTGGGCAAGGGCCTGGACCTGGAGAAGCTGTTCCAGACGAGCACTGGACCGACCGACTACTTCGGGCACGTCCTCAGTACGCCGCCGCCCGTCGGAGCTTCCAATCCCAGGGTTGCGGGTTCGAATTCTGCCACGGGCAGCGCATCCCTCCCCGTTTACTCAAGCCGTCAAACCCCCGCGTGGTCGCGCCAGGGACAGCACCCGGATGGCGCACAAGGGACGGCCGGTACGCGAAGGCAGACTCAGCTGGCCGGTTAACCTTGCGTCATGGACGAGCAAGACCGCCTCGAAGCGGGACTGCCATCCAGCCGAGGCGCTGGGGCGATAACGGCCCTGGTCGACGCGATACAACCGATGGACGAGGCCACGGCCGCCCGGCTCCACGAGGCGTCCCATGCCATGCGCACACCTTTGACCAGCATCATCGGGTTCGTCGAGATGCTGGCCGAGGGCGGCGCCGGCCCGCTCACCGCCGACCAGGAGCGGCTACTGGGGGTCATCGCCGGCAGCGCCTCGGACCTGCTGCGCATGGTCGACGCGTTCGATCCGGACGTTCCAGGCCCGCCCGCGGGGCAGGCGACCGCCGAGCCCACGCTGTGGTCGGAGAGGCGGAGCGGCCGTGAATTCCGGGGCTGAGCGCCGCCGCGCTCTGGTGATCGAGGACGCCGCGGACGTCCGCCTGCTCCTGTGCGAAACCCTCCGGCAGGCGGGCTTCGACGCCACCGGGGCCGGCACGGGAGCCCAGGGACTCCAACAGGCCGAGCTCCTGCAGCCTGACCTGGTCACCCTCGACCTGAGCCTGCCTGACATCGACGGCATCGAGGTCTGCCGGCAGTTGCGGAACCGGACCAGCGCCTACCTCATCATGCTCACCGGGCGGGATGAGGAGACCGACCGGCTCACCGGTCTGGAGGTCGGCGCCGACGACTACATGATCAAGCCGTTCTCGCCCCGCGAGCTGCGGGCCCGGGTGGGCGCCATGTTCCGTCGCCCTCGGCTCCCGGACCCCGACGAGCCGCAGGAACTGCCCCGCCTGCGGTCCGGTGACCTCGTGGTGGACCAAGAGCGCCGCGAAGTCACACTGGCCGGCACGCCACTGCGGCTGACCCGCACCGAATTCGACATCCTCGTCACGATCATGAGCCGGCCCGGCCGGGTGTGGGATCGGGAGACCCTCGCCCGCCAGGTCTGGCACACCGACTGGCCCGGCGACGCCCACGTTCTGGACGTGCACATCGCCAACCTGCGGCACAAGCTGGGCGATCGGGCCAGGGGTGGTGGCCGGTGGGTGCGCACGGTCCGCGGGGTCGGTTACAGCTTCAAGGGACCGAGTGAGGGTTGAGAGGAATTTCCTTTTGAGGTCACAGTCGCTCTGTTTGCTCGTAATACCGCCATCCGGGTGAAGGCGCCGGTCGGAGCTTGCCCCGCACGGCCTCTGTGGTGAAGATCGAGCCCAGAGCAGACCGTGCAGTGTCGCTTGGTCCGAATAGCGGGCCGCTGTATTCCGGCCGAGGATGGTTTCAGGCTAGGTAGCGGAGATGTGCGATGCGCGAACGTTGGGCTGTTCCGGCGCTGACGCTTCTCGGCATCGCCGTCGTCGTGTTGTGCGCCGTAGACCTCGCTTACACGGTGGTGGACACCGGTCCTTCGTCGACTGCGCTGCTGAGCCTGCCGTCCGTCGTCGAGGTCTGCGTGCTCGCCGTCGTCGCGCTGGCCACCGTGGCCGCCGGCATCCGCTGGCGGAAGGCAGCCTTGACGGAGGCCGCCGCCGCCACCGCCGCCACGGCGGAGGCCGACCGTTTGCTGAAGGCCATCGACAGTACGTCCGCCGTGATCTACATGCGGGACGGCGACGGACGGTATCTCCTGGTCAATCGGCAATACGAAGCGCTTTTCGACATCCGCCGCGAAGACATCGTCGGACTGACCGACCACGATCTGTTCCCCAAGGAAGTGGCCGACGACTTCCGGGCGAACGATCTGAAGGCCCTCGCCCATGGCGCGCCGCTGCAGATGGAGGAGATCGCCCCGCACCCGGACGGGCCGCACACCTACATCACCGTCAAGTACCCGATCACCGACCTGACGGGCGCACCGGCGGCCATCTGCGGCATCTCCACGGACATCACGCCCCTCAAACGGGCGGAGGAGAGAGAGCGCCAGCTGAACGCCGAGCTGGAGGCACGCGTGCGTGACCGCACGGCCAAGTTGGAGGCCTCCACCCGGGAACTGGACGCTTTCGCCTACTCGGTGTCGCATGACCTGCGGGCCCCGCTGCGGGCCATCGTGGGGTTCAGCGAGGTGATGCTGGAGGAGTACGTCGACCAGCTCGACGAAAGAGGCAAGGACTATCTGCGCAGGGTCGTGGCGGCAACGGAGCGTATGGGACAGCTGATCGACGAACTCCTCAACCTCTCCAGGGCGACCAGAACCGAGCTGACGAGGCGGCCCGTGGACCTCAGCGCGATCGCCCACCGGGTCATCGCAGACCTCGCCATGACCGATCCTCCGCGCCCGGTGTCCGATCTGGAAGTGAAGATCGATGAGGACCTTCGCGCCGTGGGCGACCCCGCGCTGCTGGAACTTGTTCTGCGGAACCTGGTCTCCAACGCCTGGAAGTTCAGTGCCAAACGGGACAAGCCGCAGATCCGCGTCGGCTCCACTCAGCTCGACGAGACGCGCGAATTCTTCGTCCGCGACAACGGCGCCGGCTTCGACCCGCGGTACGAGGACAAGCTGTTCGTACCCTTCCAGCGCCTGCACACCGTCGACGACTTCCCCGGCAGCGGCATCGGGCTGGCCATCGTCAGCCGGATCATCGCGCGCCACGGCGGACACATCTGGGCTCGCGGCGCTCCTGGCGAAGGTGCCGCCTTCTACTTCACCCTGCCCGACAACCCCGAATCCGCCGCTTCCGACAAGGGCACCGCGTGAACGAGGCACCGATCCTGCTGATCGAGGACAACCCCGACGACGCCGAGCTGACCACTCGGGCTTTCGTCAAGAACGGGTTCCCCAACGAGGTCGTCGTACTCGCCGACGGTGAGGAATGCCTGACGGCCCTGCTGCCGGAGGAGGGAGAACCCCGGTTCGCCCCCTCGTTGATCCTGCTGGACATCAACCTCCCGAAGGTCAGCGGGCTGCAGCTGCTACGCCGTCTGCGCCAGGACGAGCGGAGCCGGCACCTGACGGTCGTCATGTTGACCACCTCCACCGAGGAGCGCGACCTCGTCGACAGCTACCGGTTCGGCGCCAACGGCTTCGTCCGCAAGCCGCTGTCCTTCGTGCATTTCGAAAGCCTGGTCGGCACGCTCGGCGCCTACTGGCTGCAGATCAACCAACCGTGCCCGCCCACCCGGGACGGACAGCGCTCGTGAGCGACCGGATCCGGCTTCTGATCTGCGAGGACAGCGACGACGACGCCGTGCTGGCCGTCGCCCAGATGCGGCGCGGCGGCCTGGCGGTGGACTATGAGCGCGTCCAGACGGCCGCAGCGGCCGCCGAGGCCCTCCGCCACCGCCCACCGGATCTGGTCATCTCGGACTACGCGATGCCGGGCTTCGCTGCCGAGGAGGCCCTGGCACTGGTCCGGGACAGCGGCCTGAACGTGCCCTTCATTCTGCTGTCCGGACGGGTGGGAGAGGAGTCGGCGGTCGCGCTGATGCGGGCCGGGGCGCACGACTTCATCCTCAAGGAGGAGACGGCCCGGCTGGTCCCCGTCGTCCGCCGGGAGCTGACCCACGCGCGGGCGCGCCGCAAACGCAAGGAAGCCGAGGAGGCGCTGCGGCTCAGCGAGCAGAGATACCGTCTGCTCGCCGAGCGGCTGCCGGACGCGTTGTTCCGCATCCGGATCGACCCGACGCTCGAGATCGAGTTCTTCAGCCAGGCGGTGTTCGCCATCCTGGGGACCGAACCGGCGGAGTTGGAAGGCGATCCCGGCAAGCTGTTCGCCCTCGTCGAGCCGGACTACCGGGCTGCCCTGACGACCTCGTGGTCCGAGCCGAGCGCCGGACCGACGATCATCCGCTGGCGCCGGCCCGACGGCGGGGACGTGTGGACCGAGCAGCGGATCGTCGCCATCCCGGACGTGGACGGCCGGACGGTCGCCGTGGAGGGCATGCTGCGCGACATCACCGAACGGGTGCGGGCCGACGACCGGCGCCGCCAGCTCGAACAACAGCTCCGCCAGACCGAGCGGCTGGATGCGCTGGGACGGCTGGCCGGAGGCATCGCCCACGACTTCAACAACATGCTCGCCGTGGTCCTCGGCCGGGCCGATCTGATGCTGGCCGAACTGCCCGAGGACCACGCTCTGCGCGGCGACCTGGCCGTCGTCCGCGAGGTCGCCGAACGCGGTGCCGCGCTCACCCGCAGGATCCTGCTCTTCAGCCGTCAGGAGCAGCTCCGGCCGGAGCGGCTGGACGTCAACGAGGTGGTGGCCGTCACCAAGGAGGCGCTCAGCGGGGCGGTGGGCGAAGACGTCGAGTTCGTGGCCGACCTGGGACCGGACCTGCCGCCGGTCGAGATCGACCGCAGCGAGTTGGAACGACTGCTGCTGAACCTCGTCGTCAACTCGCGCAAAGCGATGCCGAACGGCGGCCGCCTGATCATCAAGACCGACTCCGTCGAGGACTCCGGGCCGGACGGCCTGCCGATGGTCCGGCTGCGCGTGACCGACACCGGGGTCGGGATGAGCGAGGCGGTGCTCGAGCACGCCTTCGAGCCCTACTTCACCACGGACGCCGAAACCGGAATCGGCCTCGGGCTGTCCTCGGCCTACGGGGTGGTCACGGCCGCCGGGGGCGAGATCTCGCTGAGCTCCGAGCTCGGTGTCGGCACCACCATCGAGATCCGTCTGCCCACGGTGGACCGCGCCGACCGGGCGCCGGCCGGCGCCCGGGCCGAGCCCGCCGGCGGCAGCGGCCAGATCGTCCTGCTCGTCGAGGACGACGACGACGTCCGCGACCTGGTGGCGGTCATGCTGCGCCGGGCGCACTACCAGGTTGTCCAGGCGCAGTCGCCCGGCAAGGCCCTGGTACTGCTGGACGCGGCCGGCACGAAGGTCGACCTGCTCCTGTCCGACCTGGTCATGCCGGGCATGAGCGGCGTGGAACTGGCCGCGAGCGTGCGCCAGGCGCGGCCCGGCATCTCGGTGCTGCTGATGTCCGGGTACACGGCCGGCACGCTGCCCGGTGGCACCTCGCTGCCTCCGGGCGTATCCCTGATCCGCAAACCGTTCACGAGGGCCGCGCTGCTGGCAGCGGTGGAAACGGCGCTCGGCGGCTCGCAATGATCTGTCACAGCTGCCAGACGACCGCGCCGGGCTGGTGGCCGAGGGCGTTCGCGCGCCGGGCTGGGACGTGCTCGGCGCGTTCTGTGGCGCCACCTGCGCACGATGGTGCGCAGGATGCGCCAGCCGTCACGCCAGGTTGTTCAGGTTGCTCTCCCGAACCGGCGGTCGCGCTCGTAGGAGGGCACCTCGGCCGGCCCCTCGGCCGGATCGGCCGACCCGTCGGCGTCCGGCATGACGGGGACGTCGCCACTGCACGCGGCGGATCCGGCGTCCCGTCGGGCCGCCATCGCGGCCAGGTAGGACGTGGTCGACTCGGTGTTCTGGTCCTGGTTCTCGTCCACCATGCCTGTTCCACCAGCTTCGGCGTCTGCCAGGCCGACGAACTGCACGGAGTTCGGCAAGAGCCTGACTTGTTCGGATCGATGACTCCAGGTTCGCCAGCCGACCTCGAATGCCGTTCAAGGATTCGTCAACATTTCTTCAAGATGCGGGGATCGCCCAAAATCGGGAGATCTTGAGGGAATCCAGAAGAACGCTTGAAGGACGCTGAACATCCGAGCGGGACTCTTTTCGCAGGAGCTGGTCACGGCGTATCCAGCCGGACCGCTAGCGCAGAAGACCATCATGGCTCATCGAAACCGGGCGTCCAGGACCTCCTCGGCTCCGTGCCTGAGAGTGCCGAGGATGCGATCCGCCAGCGGGAACGTCGAGGGATCTCGGCTGTGGGTCATGCACGCGAGCTGCGGGGCCATGGGAGCGGTGCCGCCGAGATGGGTCCCGCCGCGTGCCTCGGCGTCCGGGTCTCGTCTACCCGGGTCTCGTCTACCCGGGTCTCGTCTATGGAGTGTGGCCATCCGACATCACCGTCATCCGTGACGGCATGGAGCTCTGCGGCACCTCCACGACTGCTCAGCGAGGATTCAGCCGCGACTACCGCCGGAGGAGATTGCACATGTTCACCCAGCAGGAAGACCAGTGGTCGACGATGGAGATGCCGCGGCTCAACCGGGCTGTGCTCTCCGGTGACGTGGGACCGGACACGTTCGCCGCCGAGTTCTCCGAACGGGTGCTCGCCGATCTGCCCGAACCGGAGAACCTCCGCCCCGGCGAAGCCCGCCGGCTCCTCGTCGTGCTAGGCATGAGCGGCTCGTCCATCGCGAGGCACTACCAGGAACAGGACCTCTCCTTGAAGTCCAGGCCGAAGGAGTGCTTCGCGCGGCTGGGTGTCGGGCCGGGGAGGACCCCGTTCCTCACCTATTTCGCGGGGCTCGCCGCGGCGACCCGGACCGGGCACAGCGCACGCGACAGCTATGCGTCGTTGGTGCGATGGAACCTGCCGACCGCGACCGTCGAAGCCGACGGGCAGATCATCGCCTCACTGCCCGGCTCGTTTCCGGACACTCTGGTCAGGACCTACACAGGCGACCCTGGCGAGGTCGCGTTCTTCGAACTGCTGAAGAAGTCCGAGGCGTACGAGGCGGCCGCCAACGCCGCGCTCGAGCCGATAGCCGACGGCTCTGTGGACGTCCTGTCGAAGGAAGCCGGCGACCGGGCCGAGCTGGCCACCCGGCTCCTCGTCGCACTGCACCGGATCAACCTCGACTTCGCCACTCGCGCTCCCGAGGACGGAGGCCTGCGCATCGATCACTTCATGGACGTGTTCCGGCAGTTCGCGGTGCACTGGGAGCAGGGCGACATCCCGCCCAGCGGTGCCCAGGATCCGGAATTCCTGCGCCGCGACCTGCTGATGGGAATCGACTTTCCCGGCTATGAGGCCCACGTACGACGGCTCTTTCCCGCGCTGCTCGGCGCCGAGCGCGACGCCCTGGAACGGCAGATGGGCCGCCCGACGCTGCCGACCGTCCTGCTGACCGCGTTGGGCCTGGATCCGGCACGCCTGAAGCGGATGACCGCCGACGAACTGCGGCCGGTGGTACGCGACCATCCACAGCTCGCGACCTGGTATCTGCTGCTCGCCGCGAACGCGCGGATAGGCGCCGTTCATCTCATGCTGACCGAGAAATTCCTGTTCAAGCCGCAGCGTGCCAGGGACGCCTCCGGCGAGGGCGACCGCCCGCTGGTGTCCAACCGACAGGGGACCACGGGCATGAAGGAGCCGCTGCTGGTGCGGCTGGCCCGGGCCCGGCGCAGGTACCAGCTACAGTCCCTGGGCCAGATCTCCGACAACGAACTGGCGCGGTTCGCGTACGGTCAGGCCGGTACCGCACGGGCCCGGTCGGATCGGCTCCCGACGGTGCGGTTCATCGCATCGGACCCCGATGCGTGAGGTTCGGCGCCGTGCTGCGCCGGCTCGCACGACTGGTCGTGCCGGATCGCATCGTTTCTGGGCGTATGCCGTCAGCCCTTCCGTGGCGCGGCCTGGTCGAGGCCAGCGGTGCGGGCGGTGGCTGTTGTTCGAGCCTTAGGTGTTGAGGTAGCCGGTGCGGGGGCGGAGGCAGCGTACTGTTCTCCACCATGACCATCGCAGAGGCCGCGCAACCTCGCCGACACCCCGAAGGTTCGATCGCGCAAGGCGTCATCAGCGCACTGATCGAGCACGGCCACGGCGACGAGGTGCGCCGCCTGGGTGCGGAGGGCGACTGGGGCTGCGCGTCGGTGTGGGCGTCCGCGGCGGCCGAACGGGGTGACATCGACGCGGCCCTGGCGCTGCTCGAACCGTTCGCCGCCACCGGCTGGTGGCCCGCGGTCGTCGCTCGCAACCAGGTCGCCGCCGACGCCGAGGCGCGCGCCGCCGCGGCCGCCGTTTCATCGTCTGCGGACCTCCGCACGCTCGACCGACGCGCCGCCGACGACCCCGGTCCCGGCCGGCAGGACGACGACGCGCAGGCCCAGCTGCGTTATTTCCTCGCAGGCACATGGCCCGGTGGTCTCGATGCCACAGCCGACACCCGCCTCGATCACCTCATCACGCGACTCCTCGGCAAAGGTCGCGCAGCGGACGTCCGCAAACTCCTCACCGAACCGGGCAGCCAGCACATCGCGTCCCGCTACGCCGCCCACCTGGAGCAGCATGGCGACCGCGCGGCGGCTCTCGACGTCCTCGCCGCGTACGCGACCGCCTCGGCGCCGCGCCTGCTCGACGAATACGCCGCGATGCTGATGCGAGCGGACCGCACCGAGGAAGCCGTCACCTTCCTGCACGCGGCGGCACTCGACGAAGGCGCGCACCCCCACCTCGCGCTGCCGACACTCGTGAGCATGACGGCGGACTGCTCCCTCGCCGACCGTGTCCTGGCGATCATCCAGGAGATAGCCGATCAGAACGACGGCATGAGCCTCGCGCTTCAAGAACAACGCGCCGGCGTCCTGGCGCTACACGGCGACGTCGACCAGGCGCTCGCCGAACTGACCGATCCCGACGACGCCCCATGGCTGACGGTACGCCAACTCGCTCGGATCCTGGCGAACCTCGATCACCTCGACGAAGCCATCGCCGTCCTTGCAACTGTCGACGACCCCGGCGCGGCGATCGAGCGCGCCATACTGCTGGTCCGCCAAAGCCGCGTCGCCGAGGCGATCACCGTCGCCCGCGTCAGCCGACCTCACGCCAAGCCGCAGAGCGGCTGAAGGGCTCTGCGGCGACAGGGAATCCGGCAGAAAGGATCACGGGCGGGCTCCCGGCAAACGTTGACGAACGACGTCCAGTGACGCGCGCAGGTTCAGCTCCTTCGCGTCGGTGCCGGTCGTGCTGCGCAGCGCCTGGTTGATCATCGTCAACTCCGGCGGGCTCAGCACGTCCTCGATGGCCTCGAATCCTTGGGGAGCCCGATCGGCGACCAGGTTGAGGATCGGGTCCATCGGGAAGCCACGGTTCGCCAGCACGATCGCGGCGGTCGGCGGCCGTCGCACGGCTTCGTAGTCGGCCAGGCCGGCGACGGGATCGTCCGCGTGCGCCAACGCCCAAGCCAGGTAGCGTGCGTCCAGGACGGCCTGGGATCCGCCGTTGGAGCCGATCGGGTACATCGGGTGTGCCGCGTCGCCGAGGAGCGTGACGCGGCCGTGGCCCCAGAAGGGCAGCGGGTCCCGATCGACCATCGGGTATTCCAGGACTTGCGGACTACTCGCCATGAGCTCACACACATCAACGCCGGCCAGAGTCCATCCTTCGAAGTGGGGGGTGACGTCGTCCAGGCGGCCCGTGCGGTTCCAATCGGCGGCTGGGGCGGACGCTGTCTCGCCCCGGACCTCGGCGACCCAGTTCGTCAGGACACGACCGTGCTCGTCTCGGGCCGGCGAGATCGGGTACGCAACGAACTTGGCCACGCGGTTGCTTCCCGCCCACATCATCGACTCGCCGGTGAGAAACGGCTCCCACGGTGCGCAGCCGCGCCACATCGTGATGCCGCTGGGTCGAGGCGGGCCCTCGTCGGGATGGAACTGCGCGCGGACCGTCGAGTGCAACCCGTCGGCCCCGATGACGATGTCCGACTCGACGTCCTCGATGCGCCGGCTCTTTCGATCGAGGATCCGGCTCACCACACGGTCACCACTCTGCGTTAGATCGACGAACGCGCAGCCGGTGCGGACGCTGTCGGGGCCGAGCCGGTCGCGCACGGCGGCCAGCAGCATGGCCTGCAACTCACCCCGATGTATCGAGTATTGGGGCCAGTGGTAACCGGCTCCCAGGCCGCGGGGTTCGCGCCAGATCCGGCTCCCGAACACGTCCATCACGACCACTTCGGACGTCGGAACTCCGATCTGTGCCAGCTCGGGGCCCAGCCCCAGGTCGATCAGCTCGCGAGTCGCGTGCGGCAGCAGATTGATGCCGACACCCAGCGGCCGCAGTTCGGCCGCAGAGTCGATGACCTGGATCTCTCGAGCCACATCGGCGGCATCGAGGCTCAGAGCGGTAGTGAGCCCGGCAATGCCCGCACCGACGATAAGTATTCTCACGCGGTTCCCCGTCCGGTCGATACGTTCCGTCCGCCCTCAAGTATGAACCCGACTGACGACCCACTTGCCGGTCCCGTAGCGTCAGAAACCCGGGCACCGACCGGCGGGAAGCGCAGTCCCGTAGGCCCGCACGATCTCGTTCGGGCTCGGGGGACCCACTGCAAGACCCACCGGCAACGCTGCGTCCGACTCAGGCAAAGCCTCGGAAGACACCGACCCGATCTGCGACGTCCGCGTAGAAGGCGAATTCGAGGTTGTCCGTCATGAAGTTCGACGTCACTTCGGCGAACGCTCGCGGTGTCACGCGAAAGGCACGACCGGGCTCGGTGGACAGATCCACGGCCAGGAGGGCGAATTCGCCATCGGACAAAGCCTCCGCGTCGGCCAGGAACACCTGCCTGACGCCCTCGACCACTGCTGGCGCCTGCCGCGCGGTCGTCCCCGCGAACGCCGGGTCGCTGACGAAGGTCACCAGCCCGTAGTCCGGCTCGGCCTCGAGTGTCGCCTGAAGCGTCTCCCACGCCGCGTCATAGGGAATGCCGGTAGTTGCGCGGAGAGATGCCCATCGCGCGCTTGAATGCGTTGCTGAAGGCGCTCTCCGAGCCGTACCCGACTTCGCGCGCCAACACCGCCACCGGCGTGCCGTCCCGCCGCAACGCGCGGGCTGCCAGGTTCATGCGCCAGGTGAGCAGGTATGTCAGGGGTGGAACACCGACGGTCTCCCGGAAGCGCACGGCGAACGCGGTGCGCGACAGCGACACCTCCCGCGCCAGCTCCTCCAAGCGCCAGGGACGGCTCGGGTCGGCGTGCATCAGCCGCAGGGCGGGGGCTATGCGTTCGTCGGCCAGGCCGCGCAGCCAGCCGGGCGGCAGGTTCGCGGTGTCGGTGAGGCTGAGGCGCAGGACCTGGAGGAAGGCCAGTTGGGCGAGGTGGTCCATGGCGGCGGCGGCACCGGGGCGTCGGGCGGTCATCTCGTCGAGGAGGTTCTCGATCAACCGGCGCAGGATCGCCGCCTCGGGCGCGTCTGCGCGGACATACAGCAGGCCCGGCAGCGCGGCGCGCAGCAGCCCGCCGCGGTCGCGGCTCAGATCGACGTGCCCTGAGACGCACATGACCTCCTCGCCCGAGCCGATGCGCCGCAAGCCCGTCCGGGGATCGGTGGGAAACTCGCCGGAGGGGAGCGGCGCGACATCGGGACTGCTGCCCATGATGTAGGGCAAGGCGCCGTCGGAGACGATCACGTCACCGGCGGCCAGCTGTATCCGCTCGCCGCTGTCCTCCCGGAGGAGCACCGGGGTGCCGCGGACGACGCAGTTCACCTTCAGCCGCTCGGGTGCGTGCAGTCGAACGGCCCAGTCGCCGCCGGCCACGAACGCGCCGGACATGGCGGCCCGGGCGTCGGCAAGGGCCAAGGCCTCGCCGAGGGGATCGGCTTCTGAACTATCGCGCAAGTTCTGTGAACCCACAAGCATTCATCGTACAGTTCATGCAACCTACGGTGGTCCTGCCAGCCCTACCAGAAGGGAACCACCGTCATGACCAGCACCGTGCAACAGCCTCTGACCTCCGGCTTCACCGCCGACTCGACGGCCGCCGAGGTCATCAAGGGCGTCGACCTGACCGGCAGGACCGCGATCGTCACCGGCGGCTCCAGCGGTATCGGCGTGGAGACCGTCCGGGTCCTGCGCAAAGCCGGTGCGCACGTCATCGCGCCGTCCCGCACCGGTGACACCCCGCTCGACCTCGCCGACCCCGCTTCCATCGACGCCTTCGCCGACCGCTTCCTCGCCGCGGGCCGCCCGCTGCACCTGCTGATCACCAACGCCGGCGTGATGGCGACGCCGTTCTCCCACGACGCACGCGGCACCGAGCTGCAGTTCGCCGTCAACCATCTCGGCCACTTCCGCCTGACCACCCGCCTGTGGCCGGCGCTGGCCGCGGCCGGCGATGCCCGTGTCGTCGCGCTGTCCTCGCGCGGCCACCGCTACTCGCCGGTGGTCTTCGAGGACATCAACTTCGAGCACCGCGCCTACGAACCGTTCCTGGCATACGGCCAGTCCAAGACCGCCAACGCGCTGTTCGCCGTCGAGCTCGACCGGCGCGGACGCGACCGGGGCATCCGCGCCTTCGCCGTGCACCCCGGCGCGATCCTCGACACGGCCTTGGTCCGGCACCTCGACGACGCCGCGCTGCGGGCCGCCGGCGTCGTGGAACGGGACGGTCGGCGCGTTCTGGACACCGGGCGCCGGGTCAAGACCGTCGAGCAGGGCGCAGCCACCACCGTGTGGTGCGCGACCAGCCGTGCGCTGGACGGGTCGGGCGGCGTCTACTGCGAGGACTGCGACATCAGCCCCGTTGTGACCGCCGAGGAACTCGCAGCTTCGGACGGCATGCTGGATCTGCCCGGGGTGCTGGCGTACGCCGTCGATCAGGGCGCTGCGGCGCGGTTGTGGGAGATCAGTGAGCAGCTGATGTAGCGGAGCCGCCATGGGAGGCGCGGGTCTGGAGCCGCGGCGGCTCGCACACGCGCGAACGGCCGCCCTCAGCCCGCCTGCGCGACTGCTGCCGTACCTATCTCGTGATCGACATCGGAGCTCGGCGCGCCCGAGACGCCGATGGCACCGAGCAGGGTGTCGCCGTCGCGGACGACGACACCGCCCGCGTAGGGAACGAACGAACGGGCTCCCGCCTGCGTCAACCCGGTGCCGAACAGCGGTGCGCCCGGTTGGATGGCTGCGGTGAGGTTGACGGTGTCGGCGCCGATGCTGACGGCTGTGAATGCCTTGCCGACAGCGGTGTCGATGGTGATGAGGTTGGCCCCGTCCATGCGGCTGAAGGCGGCGAGGTTGCCGCCGGCGTCCACGACGGCGACGGCGACCGTGACGCCGGCCTTGAGCGCCTGCTGACGGGCGGCGGCGATGAGGGAGTCCGCGTGGGTATGCGTGATGTTCGACATGGTGATGAGTGTGCTGGCATCGGTCGGGAGGTGGGGAGCGTCCGCTTGTGCTGGTGGTGGGACCACCACCCAAGCCCTTGACGGCCAGCCAGATCGCGACGAATCAGCACCGTGACCCTGCTGTTCAGCCGACCGGTGCCGTCGCCGCGTGCGGCCGGACGGC
>JABFWL010000116.1 GCA_013362315.1 Catenulispora sp.
GATCAGGACCCTGGCACCCTGCCAGCGGTCCGGCACCGCGTCCGCGGGCCGCAGCGGGACGCGGACCATGCGCTTGCCGCGCAGCCCGGCCGGACGGATCGCGACCTGGTCCTCGCCGTCGGGCGCCGCCAGCACGCGGGCGAGCAGCCCGGCCGCCCGGTCCGGGTCGAGACCGGCCAGATCGACCAAGCCGCCCCAGCCCCGCGGGTCGTCCAGCGACCGCACCAGGCCCAGGCCCCACAGCGCGGCGGCGCAAGGGTCGGCGTCCTCGGAGTCGTCGACGGCGACGGCGCCGGAGGTCGCGCACCACACCGGGGCCTCGATCCCGGCATCGCGCAGCGCCTGCAGCAGCACGATGGTCGCGGCGGTCCCGGGCAGGTCCGCCGGGTCGCCGTCGCCGTCAGCGGCGCGCGGCGCGTCGTCGAAGGCGAGCAGGGACAGCACGCCGGCGATCGACGCCCCGGACTCGGTCAGCTCCGCCATCCTGGCGGCCAGCGCGGTCCGGTCGAGCGGGTCGCCGCCGGCGTCGAGCCGGAGGAGGTCCATACCCTGATCAGCCAGGGCGGTGGCCAGCTCGGCGGCGGCCTTCCCCTGCTCCGGCACGACGATCAGCCAGGGCCCGGGCGCTCTGGTGGCCCGCGGCTGCGGCAGCGGCCGCCAGGTGACCCGGTACCGCCACGAGGCGACGTCCGAATCGGCCTTCTGCTTCGCCCGCCACCGGGACAGCACCGGGACCACGTCGAAGAGCTGCGCGGCCCCGACGCCGAGCCGGCGGGCCAGCGCCTCGAAGTCCTGGCGCTCGATGTCCTGCCAGAACCCGTCCTGCCAGATGCCGTCCTGGCCGGCGGCCGGCTCGGCGGCGGGCGCGCTCTGCGCCGGAACGGTCCAGAAGGTCCGGTGCTGGAAGGGATAGGTGGGCAGGTCGACGATCCGGCCGCCGGGGGCGAACGTCTCCCAGGCCGCCGGGACGCCCCGGACATACAGCTCGGCCAGCGAGGCCGCGAAGCGCCGCAGGCCGCCCTCGTCGCGGCGCAGGGTGCCGACGACGACGGTTTCGTCCCCGGTCTCCTCCAGCGTCTCCAGGATCGACATGCCGACGACCGGGTGCGAGCTCACCTCGACGAACGCCGCGAACCCGGAGGAGGCCAGCCGCGCGATCGCCGGGGCGAACCGCACCGGGCGGCGCAGGTTGGTGAACCAGTATTCGGCGTCCACCTCGGCCGGCCCGATCCAGTCGCCGGTGACCGTGGACATCATCGGCACCTCGGGAACCCGGGGCGTGACCGCCGCCAGGTCGGCCGCCAACCGGTCGCGCAGCTCGTCGACGTGCGCCGAGTGGGACGCGTAGTCCACCGGCACCCGCTTGGCCCGGGTCCCGGCCGCCACCAGCTCGTCCCGGAAGGCGTCGAGCGCGTCCGCGTCCCCGGACAGCACCACCGAGCGCGCCCCGTTCTCCGCGGCCACGCCGATCCCGTCGCCGCGCTCGGCGAGCAGCGGCTCGACCTCGGCGGCGGACAGGCCCACGGTCAGCATGCCGCCGCGATCGCCGAGCACCTCGCCGATGGCCCGGCTGCGCAGCGCCACCACCCGCGCACCGTCGTCCAGCGACAGCGCTCCGGCCACGCACGCCGCGGCGATCTCGCCCTGGGAGTGGCCGACGACCGCGTCCGGCCGCACACCGACGGAGCGCCAGAGGGCGGCCAGCGCCACCATCACGGCCCACAGCAGCGGCTGCACCACGTCCACGCGCTCGGGGTCCGGCCCGCCGGGCGCGCCGCGCAGGACGTCCAGCAAGGACCAGTCGACATACTGCGACAGGGCCTGGTCGCAGGCTTCGAGCGTCTCCCGGAACACCGGGGACTGGATCAGCAGCTCGGCGGCCATGCCCGGCCACTGGGCACCCTGGCCGGGGAAGACGAACACCGTCTTGCCCCGGATGTCGGCCCGGCCCAGGACGGCATCGGCCGGGGCGCCGCCGGCGGCCAGCGCCCGCAGCGCCCGGACGGCCTCGTCGCGGTCGGTCACGGACAGGACCGCCCGGTGCTCGAAGGCCGAGCGGCTCTTCGTGAGCGAATACGCGACGTCTGCCAGGGCCACTGTCCCGTCCCGATGCAGGCGCGCGGCCAGCCGGTCGGCGGCCGCGGCGAGCGCGTCGGGGGTTTTGGCCGACAGAACCAGGGGCAGCGGCCCGGCGGCGGTCGCCGTTTCGTGCACCTGCGCCTGCGCGTTGGTCTCGCCGGACTTACTGGACTGGCTGGACTGGCTGGACTCGCCGGACTGGTCTGCCTCTCCGGCCTCCCCAGCTTCCTCGGCCGGCGCCTGCTCCAGGATGAGGTGGGCGTTGGTACCGCTGATCCCGAAGCTCGACACCGCGGCCCGGCGCGCCCGGTCCACAGCCGGCCAGTCGCGCTGCGCGGTCAGCAGCCCGACGCGGCCCGACGCCCAGTCGACGTGCGGCGAGGGCGCGCTGACGTGCAGGGTCCGGGGCAGCACGGCGTGGCGTAGCGCCTGCACCAGCTTGATGACCCCGGCGACACCGGCGGCGGCCTGCGCGTGCCCCATGTTGGACTTGATCGACCCGAGCCACAGCGGCTCGCCGCCGGTGCGCCGCCCGTAGGTGGCCAGCAGCGCCTGTGCCTCGATCGGGTCGCCGAGCGCGGTGCCGGTCCCGTGCGCCTCGACCAGGTCGACGTCGGCCACGGTCAGGCCGGCGTCGGCGAGCGCCCGCTCGATGACCCGGACCTGCGCCGGCCCGTTGGGCGCGGTGATCCCGTTGCTGGCCCCGTCCTGGTTGGTCGCCGAACCGCGCAGGACGGCGAGCACCGGGTGCCCGTTGCGCCGGGCGTCGGAGAGCCGTTCCAGGACCAGCACGCCGACGCCCTCGGACCAGGCGGTGCCGTCGGCGTCCGCGGAGAACGCCTTGCACCGGCCGTCCGGCGCCAGAGCGCGCTGCCGGCTGAAGTCCACGAACATCTCCGGCGTCCCCATCACCGCGACCCCGCCGGCCAGCGCCAGCGTCATGTCGCCGCGTCGCAGCCCCTGCGCCGCCAGGTGAATCGCCACCAGCGAAGAGGAGCAGGCGGTGTCCAGGGAGATCGCCGGCCCCTCAAGGCCGAGGCTGTAGGCGACCTGCCCGGACACCAGGCTGCCGCCGGGGCTGCCGCCGATGTAGTCGTGATACATCACGCCGGCGAACACCCCGGTCGGCGAGCCCTTGAGCGCCGTCGGATCGATCCCGGCCCGCTCCACCGCCTCCCAGCACGCCTCCAGCAGGATGCGCTGCTGCGGATCGGCGCGCCGGGCCTCGGCCGGGCTGATCCCGAAGAAGTCCGCGTCGAAGTCCCCGGCGTCGTGCAGGAAGCCGCCCTGGCGGACGTAGGTCTTGCCGGAGCGCTCGGGTTCGGGGTCGTAGATGCCCTCGACGTCCCAGCCGCGGTTCCCCGGGAACCCGCCGATCGCGTCGCGTTCCTGGACCACCAGCTCCCACAAATCCTCGGGCGAGCCGATCCCGCCGGGATAGCGGCAGCTCATGCCGATGATCGCGATGGGCTCGGTGTCCTTCGCCTGCGCGGCGCGCAGCCGCTTGCGGGTCTGCTGCAGATCCGCGGTCGCCCGCTTCAGGTAGTCGCGGAGCTGCTTCTCCCGGTCCGCCTGCGCTGTGCCGACGGCTCCACCTTCATTCATGACAGCCCCAGCTCCTCATCCAGCACCTGGAACAGCTCTTCGTCGGTTGCCGAGTCGAGATCCCCGGCGTTCTCGGCGGTGTCGGGGCCGGTCTCCTGCCAGCGCCGCAACAGCGCCTCCAGGCGCGCGGCGACCTTGCCGCGGTCGGGGGTCTGCTCGGAGCCCGCGAACAGTGCCTCGATCCGGTCCAGCTCGGCCAGCACCGCGTCGGCGGCGGTGGGTACCGCGCCTTCCAGCTCCGAGCGCAGATAGGCGGCGACCGCGGCCGAGGTCGGGTGGTCGAAGACCAGCGTCGCGGGCAGACGCAGGCCGGATGCCGCGTTGAGCCGGTTGCGCAGCTCGACGGAGGCGAGGGAGTCGAAACCCAGTTCCTGGAAGGCACGGTAGGGATCGACGGCGGCGGCCGAGGAATGACCGAGGACCGCGGCGACGTGCGCGGTGACAGCGGCGCGCAGGAAGGCTTCGCGGTCGGGCTCCGGGATCGCGGCCAGGTCTCGGCGCAGGGTTGCCGGGGTCGCGCCAGCGGCGGTGCCGCGAGTGGGGGTAGCCGGGCGAGCCAGGGATCGCAGGAGAGCCGGAACCGGGCCCTGCCGGGTTCGAAGAGCCGTGAGGTTCAGGGCTATCGGGACCAGGAAGGGGGCTTGCGCTGGCGGTGGGGCGGTGTGGTCGGCGCCTGCGGCTGTGTGATCCGCCGGGTCGGCCACGGTGGTAGCTGCGGTGACGGCCGCGTCGAACAGCGCCAGCCCGCGCTCGACCGGGAGCAGCTGAACGCCCTGGGCATCGAGACGGCGGAGGTCGGCATCGTCGAGATCTGCGGTCATGCCGGCGGTGTCAGCCCACGGACCCCAAGCGAGGCTGATCGCCGGCAGTCCGTGCCGGTGTCGGTGCGCGGCGAGAGCGTCGAGGAAGCCGTTCGCTGCTGCGTAGCCGCCCTGACCGGCGCCGAGGAACAGGCCGCCCGCCGACGAGAAGAGAACGAAGGCCGCGAGATCGGCGTCCTGGGTCAGTTCATGGAGATGCCAGGCGCCGTCGGCCTTGGGCCGTAGTGCGGCGTCGAGGCGTTCCGGCGTCAGGGCGTCGATGAGGCCGGCATCCGGGACACCCGCCGCGTGCACGACGGCGGTGAGCGGGTGCTCCGCGCTGATGGTTCCCAGCAGGTCGGCGACAGCCTCGCGGTCGCCGATGTCGCAGGGTTCGATGTCCACCACGGCGCCGGCGTCGGCCAGCTCGGACCGCAGCTCCTTGGCTCCCGGCGCGTCCGCGCCACGACGGCTCGTGAGCAGCAGATACCGGACTCCATGCTCGGCGACGAGGTGGCGCGCCAGCAACGCGCCCAGGCCGCCGGTGCCGCCGGTGATGAGAACGGTGCCGTTCGGGTCCCAGGGCTGAGCAGCGGCGTTTTCGGTGACGGTACGATCAACGGCTTGGGCAGCGGCGCTCGCCGGGGACGAGGTCAAACGGGGCACGAAGGCCCGACCGTCGCGCACCGCGATCTCCGGCTCGCCGGTGCCCAGCGTCCACGGGATCAGGCGGTCGGAGTCCGCGCGGCCGTCGGTGTCGATCAGCAGGTGCCGACCGGGGTTCTCGGCCTCCGCCGCCCTGACCAGGCTCCAGATCGGGGCGGTGGTGAGAGTGTCGATCCTGCTGGTGGTGATCGCCAGGCGCGCGGATGTTGACTCGCGGAGCCGTTCGAGGACGGCGGTCAGGGCGCCGCGGACCGCGATCGGGGTCTCGACGGTGTCGTCGGCGGGCGGGACATGGAAGAGCTCGACGTCGCTGGGGATCGCCGTTTCCAGCTTCGCATCTGGCTCGGCCAGTTCCTCCCAGGCGATACGGAACATCGCGTCCCGCACATGGCCATCCGGCTCGCCGGTCATCGGCCGCACCGCAAGGCTCTCGACCGACGCCACCGGCAGGCCCGCCGCGTCGGCGATGGTCAGCGTCACGGCACTGGGCCCCGCCGGAGCCATCCGCACCCGGAGCGCGGCGGCGCCCGGAGTGTGGATCGTCACCCCGCTCCAGGCGAAGGGGATCGACGGCAGCGCTCGGGACTGTCCCTCTCCCGGCGCTGTGCCGACCAGCTGGGCGTGCAGCGCGGCGTCAAGGAGAGCCGGGTGTATTCCGTAGCGGTCGGCATCGGTCGGGCCGACGGCGGAAGCCACCTCGGCGAACACCTCCTCGCCGCGCCGCCACACCGCGCGCAGCGCCTGGAACTCGGGACCGTAGTCGTAACCGAGTTCCGCCAGGCGCGGGTACAGATCCGCGAGGTCGGCCGGCTCGGCGCCCGGCGGCGGCCACGCGGTCAGGCCCTCGGGTCGCGGTGCGGCGTCGGCGCTCAAGGAGCCGGACGCGTGCCGGGTCCAAGGCAGGTCCGGGTCGGCGTCCTCAGGACGTGAATACACCGCGACCAGGCGCTGGCCGCTCTCGTCCGCGGCCTGGATCCAGACCTGGAGCGCGACTGCACCGGAGCCCTCAGACTCGGGGAGCGCCAAAGGCGCATGCAAGGTGAGCTCGTCCACGCGCGGGCAGCCGACCTCGGCGCCGGCGCGGGCGGCCAGCTCGACGAAGGCTGTGCCGGGCAGCAG
>JABFWL010000761.1 GCA_013362315.1 Catenulispora sp.
CGTCGCCGGCAAAGGACATGAGCAGGGGCAGGAGATCGCAGGAGTGAAGAAGCCGTTCGACGACCGGGTGGTCCTGCGCGCCGCGCTGGCGGCGTCGGCCGGGGCCGCGGGCGAGGACGTGGGCGAGGACGTGGGCGGGGACCGGGCCGGCGGCCCGGCCGGGGGCGAGAAGGGCCGCGGCGCGCAGTGAGCCCCCATCGACTCGGCTGGATCGCCCGGACCGTCGGCGGGACGGTGGGCGGTCCGCCCGGCACCACCGCCGCGGAACTGGACGGGCTCGAGGTCGCCGGACCCGTGGTGTTCGACTCGCGGGACGCCGCGCCCGGTGCGCTGTTCGTCGCGTTCCCCGGCGAGCAGGCCGACGGCACGGACTACGTCCAGGCCGCCGTAGACAAGGGCGCGGTCGCGGTCCTCGCGGCCCCGGACTCCGCCTACCGCAAGCCGTGGGCCGGCCGGGGGAGCGTGCCGACCGTCACCGTCGAGGACGGCGACCTGCTGCGCGCCCTGGCCGCGCTGGCCACCGCGCACCTGGCGGAGCTGCCGCGGACGACGGTCATCGGCTTGACCGGTTCGGCGGGCAAGACCACCACCAAGGACCTGATCGGCCGGCTGGCCGCCGAACTCGGCCCCACCGTGGCGCCCAAGGGCAGCTTCAACAACGAGCTCGGATTCCCCGTCACGGTGCTGCGCACCGACGAGGACACCCGCTACCTGGTGGCCGAGATGGGCGCGGCCGGCCGCGGGCACATCAAGTATCTGACGACCATCGCGCCGCCGCGGCTCGGGGTGGTGCTCAACGTCGGCACCGCGCACGTCGGCCGGTTCGGCGGCGTCGAGGCCATCGCCGAGGCCAAGGGCGAACTCGTCGAGGCGCTGCCGGAGGCCGGGAACTGCAACCCGGACCGGGACGGCGTGGCGATCCTGAACGCCGACGACCCGCGGGTGCGGGCCATGGCCGCCCGGACCAAGGGCCGCGTCGTGCTGTTCGGCGAGGCCGCCGACGCCGACGTGCGGGCCGAGGACGTGCGGGTCGGCCCGGACGGCCGGGCGTCGTTCACGCTGCTGTACCGGGACGGCGCGGGGCCGCACCGGGTCCCGGTGGCGCTGCGCCTGGTCGGCGAGCACCAGGTGGCCAACGCGCTGGCGGCCGCCGCCACCGGACTGGAGCTGGGACTGAGCGGCGAGAAGGTGGCCGCGGTGCTGTCCGCCGCCGAGCCGGACAGCAAGTGGCGCATGGAGATCCGCGAGTCGGCCGACGGCGTCACGATCGTCAACGACGCCTACAACGCCAACCCGGACTCGATGCGCGCGGCGCTGAAGACGCTGGCGACGATGGCGCGCTCGCGCCCCGGCGCGCGCTCCTGGGCGGTGCTCGGCATGATGGCCGAGCTCGGCGACGTCTCGGCGGTCGAGCACGACGGCGTGGGCCGGCTGGCCGTGCGGCTGAACATCAGCCGGACGGTCGCCGTGGGGCCGGGGGCAACCGCGATCCACAGCGGCGCGTCCATGGAGGGGTCCTACGACGGGGAGTCGGTGGCGGTCCCGGACGCCGCGGCGGCGCTGGAGTTCGTGCGCGCCGGTGCTCGGCCCGGGGACGTGGTGCTGGTGAAGGCCTCGCGGTCGGTCGGGCTGGAGAGCCTGGCCGCCGCACTGGTGGAGCGTTCGACCTCGGGGGACGGGCACAGCGAAGACGACGAAGACAGCGATCACAGGGACGGCGACGCGCCGCGGGCGCGCGGTGCGGGAGGTGGCGGCCGGTGAGCACGTACGCGGCGATCCAGGCCGGGGTGGACACGGTGGTGCCGCACGCCGGCTCGGAGAGCGGGCTGCAGATGCGCGGGGTGCTGTACGCGGCGGGGATCGCGCTGTTCTTCTCGCTGATCGGCACGCCGATGGCGATCAAGACCCTGGAGCGCTACGGCTTCGGGCAGCCGATCCGCGACGACGGGCCGACCACCCACCAGGCCAAGCGCGGCACCCCGACCATGGGCGGCGTGGTGATCGTGCTGGCCACCGTGCTCGGCTACGGTTGCACCAAGCTGGCCACCATGCACGCCCCGACCGCCTCCGGGATGCTGGTGCTGTTCCTGATGGCCGGCATGGGCGTGGTGGGCTTCACCGACGACTTCCTGAAGGTGTTCCGGCAGCGCTCGCTGGGGCTGCGCGCCAAGGCCAAGATGGTCGGGCAGTGGCTGGTGGCGATCGCCTTCGCGGTGATGGCGCTGCACTTCCCGAACGCGCTGGGCTTCAAGCCCGCCGACACCCACCTGTCGTTCGTGCGCAACATCTCGGCGCTCGACCTCGGCGCGGTGCTGTTCGTGATCTGGGCCGGCCTGCTGATCGCCGGCACCTCCAACGGCGTGAACCTCACCGACGGCCTGGACGGCCTGGCGACCGGGTCCTGCGTCATGGTCTTCGCCTCCTACGTGCTGATCGGCGTATGGCAGCACGGCGAGTCCTGCGCGGTGCTGGTCAACCCCTCCGGCGGCTTCGTCCACGGCTGCTATCCGGTCCGGGACCCGCTGGACCTGGCCATCGTCGCCGCGGCGGTGATGGGCGCCTGCTTCGGCTTCCTGTGGTGGAACACCTCTCCGGCGAAGATCTACATGGGCGACACCGGCTCGCTGGCCCTCGGCGGCGCGCTGGCCGGCCTGGCCATCTGCTCGCAGACCGAGCTGCTGCTCGCGCTGCTCGGCGGCCTGTTCGTGATCATCACCCTGTCGGTGGTGATCCAGGTCGCCTACTTCAAGATGAGCGGCGGCAAGCGGGTGTTCAAGATGGCGCCGCTGCACCACCACTTCGAACTGGTCGGCTGGGCCGAGGTCACGGTGGTGGTGCGGTTCTGGATCATCTGCGGACTGTTCTGCGGGCTGGGGCTCGGGGTTTTCTATGCGGGGTGGATCACGGTTCGGTAGGAGCTGGGGCGGGTTCGTCTGCGGTCAGAAGGGGGTCGTCGCCGAGCGGGTGACAGTCCAGCGGGCGTCTTTCAGGACATCGCGCACCGGGCTGACGACCTTGTCGCAGGTATCGCGCGGCGGGCCGGGCATGATCGCGGTGCCCTGGGCGTCCACGAGGGCGACGGCCGGATCGAATTGCATATCCAAGGTGCAGCGGTCGCCGAGCTTGGCGACGGAGGCGGTGCTGTAGGCCGTCATCAGCTGGGCCAGGAGCACCGGATCGCGGGTTTCGAGCTGGGTCGCGGTGGTCGACTTGTTGTCGCCGTAGCTGCTGCAGAAGATGGCCCGGACCGGAATGAACCCCGCCGGAACGGGGCCGCCGGGGGCTCCGGGCACCTTGGGAGCGGATCCATCAGCCGACTTGAGGCTGCCCGGCACTCCATCCAGCGTGCATTCGGGCTGGACGTGGACCACCGGTCCGGTCGGCATGCGGGTCATCGCCATCGTTATGGGTCCGGTGCTCGGGCCGTCCTGCCAGAAGTCGCGGCTCGCCGCGAACGCCGTCCCGGCCACCAGCACCACGCCGCCGAGCGCCAGAATCAGAGGTCGCATACCTGTTGGACGCCGCGCGACCGGTCGCGGTTCCGCGGCCCGCCACTAGGCGTGCGACCAGCTCTTCGCCACGCGCTCGGCGAGTGCCGCCAGGTGGAACCCGGCGCGCGCCATCGCCTCCTCGGCCGAGCCGGCCTGCTCGGCGACCTCGTACGCGGCCGCGAAGCCGGCGTTCGCCAGCTCGCGCTTGCCGACCTCGACCAGGCCGGCCAGCACGATGCACGGCCGTGCCGACTCCAGCGCCGCCTCCGCGACGCCGGTCGGGACCTTGCCGCCCAGCGAGCTGTGGTCGAAGCGGCCTTCGCCGGTGATCACCAGGTCGGCGTTCGCGATCAGGGTGGCCAGGCCGGTCTCGGCGATCACTGTGCCGATGCCCGGGACCCGCCGGCCGCCGAGCAGCAGCAGGCCGTAGCCGAGGCCACCGCCGGCGCCCGCGCCGGGGGCGTCCAGGGTGCGGCGGAGTGCGCCCGGCTCCTGGCCGATGGCGCCGGCCAGCTCGGCGAAGTGCGTCAGCGCCGCGTCCAGGCGCTGCACGTCGTCGGGTGTGGCGCCCTTCTGCGGGCCGAACACCGCTGCCGCGCCGCGTAGGCCGAGCAGGGGGTTGTCGACGTCGCTGGCGATCACCAGGCGTGCCCCGGCCAGGCGGCGGCGCGGCTCGGTGAGATCCAGCGACTCCAGGCCCCTCAATGCCGCACCGCCCGCTCGTAGCCCCTCGGCCGGCTCGGCGCCAAGGGCCGCGAGCATGCCGGCGCCGCCGTCGGTGGTGCAGGTGCCGCCGAGGCCGACGACCAGGCGGGTGGCGCCTTCGTCGAGTGCTGCGGCGATGATCTCGCCGACGCCGTAGGAGGTGGCGGCCTTGGCGTCCCGCTGCTCGGCGGGGACCAGGTGCAGCCCGGCCGCCTCGGCGACCTCGATGTAGGCGGTGAGGCCGGCCTCTTCGGGGGGTACCGCGGCGCCCTGACGGTCGACGAGCAGGTAGCGTGCGGTGACTGGTGCGCCTAGCGGGCCGGTTACGGTGACCAGGCGCTCGCCGCCCTCGCCCCAGGCGCCGGCGACGGTGTCGAGGAAGCCGGGGCCGCCGTCGGACATCGCCACGCCGATCACCTCGTCGTCCGGCGAGGTCCGGAGCCAGCCCTCGGAGACGGCCTGGACGGCCTCCGGGGCGCTGAGGGTTCCGGCGAACTTGTCCATGGCGATGACGATGCGCACGCCCCGGATAGTAACCGCTTTCCCTCAGCGCCGGTGTGACGTCTGCCACGGGCGGCCGTCCGGCGTTCTCGTCAGACTGACGCTAGGGTATGATCTCTTAACGTCAGATAGACGAAAAGGGGTACGGGAGATGAGCAGCACTACGTTTCAGGAGCCTGCACCTACCGCGGTGAGCCTGCTCCTGCTGGGCCGCAGCGCCGACCCGTTGAGCGAACGCGGCGTCGAATGCCCGGGCGATCTCCCCCCGGCCTCCGACCCCGATCTGGTGGCCCGCGCCGAGGCGGCGAAGGCCAAGCTGGGCGACCGGCTGTTCATCCTCGGCCACCACTACCAGCGTGACGAGGTCATCCAGTTCGCCGACGTCACCGGCGACTCCTTCAAGCTGGCGCAGCAGGCCGCCGCCCGGCCCGAGGCCGAGTACATCGTGTTCTGCGGCGTGCACTTCATGGCCGAGTCCGCCGACATCCTCACCTCCGACGCGCAGCAGGTGATCCTGCCGGACCTGGCCGCCGGCTGCTCGATGGCCGATATGGCCACGAATGAGCAGGTGGAACGCTGCTGGGAGCGGCTGGAGGACCTGGGTATCGCGGAGCGCGTGGTGCCGGTGTCGTACATGAACTCCTCCGCCGACATCAAGGCGTTCACCGGCCGGCATGGCGGCACGATCTGCACCTCCTCCAACGCTCAGCGGGCGCTGGAGTGGGCCTTCAGCAAGGGCGAGCAGGTGCTGTTCCTGCCGGACCAGCACCTCGGCCGCAACACGGCGGTCCGTGACCTGGGCTACTCCCTCGACGACTGCGTCGTCTACAACCCGCACCGCCCGAACGGCGGCCTGACCGACGACGAGCTGCGCAACGCCAAGATGATCCTGTGGCGCGGCCACTGCTCCGTGCACGGCCGCTTCACGCCGGAGTGCGTGGACGAGGTCCGCGAGCGGATCCCCGGCGTGAACGTGCTGGTGCACCCGGAGTGCCGCCACGAGGTCGTGGAGAAGGCCGACTACGTCGGCTCGACGGAGCGCATCATCAGCCTGCTGAACGAGGCCGAGCCGGGCAGCGCCTGGGCTATCGGGACTGAGCTCAACCTGGTCAAGCGCCTGGCGGCGCAGCATCCCGACAAGCAGATCGTGTTCCTGGACAAGAGCATCTGCTACTGCTCCACGATGAACCGCATCGACCTGCCGCACCTGGTGTGGGCACTGGAGGCGCTGGCCGAGGGCCGCGTGCCGAACGTGATTGAGGTGGATGGGGAGACGGCGCACTATGCGCGGGTGGCGTTGGAGCGGATGCTGGCGCTGCCGTAGGGGGTGGGGCGTAGGGCAGCTTGGTCTTCTTGCTGGCGGTTGGTGGGTGGTCGGCTTTCAGGCAAAGATCAAAGGCCTGTGAAGGGCCGGTGCCTCCGGCAGGGGCCTCGGTTCCCTCGGGGAACTGGCGCGAGTCCATCGGGGGGTCTGGTGAGGTGGGGCGGCTGCGGTTCGTGGGGTGGGCGGTTCGGTCCCCTCGGTCCCGACGGCAGCCGCAAGCGGTACAGCACCGGCCCTGGGGTGTCA
>JABFWL010000441.1 GCA_013362315.1 Catenulispora sp.
GGTCCTGGACCGCGCAGCGCACGCGCTCCACCCGGCTCGGCTGCTGGTGGCGGAACGGCATCCTCATCGTGGGCCTCTCCCTCGTATCAACAGTTCACCGCTGCCCGGCGGCCCCGCCGGGCAGCGCCGCCGGAAGCAGGGTCGACCTGGCAAGCGGCTCGAAGACGTGCCTGCCCGTACCCGCTGCCGGACAACCTCACGCACGGCCATTGGGGCTACCCGGAGGGTGAGCGGGCCGCCGTGCAAGGATGGAGGGCGTCCATACGATAGAAACCGAAAGGCAACCGACTGTGGCCGAGAACCTGTTCGCCACCATCAAGACCAACCTCGGTGACATCACCGTGCGTCTGTTCCCGGACTACGCGCCGAAGACCGTCGCCAACTTCGTCGGCCTGGCCGAGGGCACCAAGGAGTGGACGCATCCGGAGACGCAGGTGAAGTCGACCACGCCGCTGTACGACGGCACGGTCTTCCACCGCATCATCCCGGGCTTCATGATCCAGGGCGGCGACCCGCTGGGCCAGGGCTTCGGCGGCCCCGGCTACGTCTTCGACGACGAGCCGCACCCGGACCAGACCTTCAACGACCGCGACTACCTGCTGGCCATGGCCAACGCCGGCATCCGCGGCGGCCGCGGCACCAACGGCTCGCAGTTCTTCATCACCGTGCCGACCCCGCGCCGCCCGAGCCACCTCAACGGCAAGCACACGATCTTCGGCGAGGTCGCCGACGAGGCCAGCCGCAAGGTGGTGGACGCCATCTCCACCGTCCCCACCGGCGCCCAGGACCGGCCGCTGGAGCCGGTCGTGATCAACTCGATCAGCATCGAGCGGCGCCAGGGCTGAGGCTTCGCTCGCGCGGGGTGCCGGAGGAAACTCCGCGCCCCGCGCGTTCGTTTCCTCTACATTCGACAACCGGCAGATCGAACCCGGAACCCCGCCCACGACTCCAGCGGCCGCCGCCGGCCGCCGGGGACACTGCGCGTCGCAGTATCTACCGAAGGATCACCGTGACGATGCCGCCCGGCAGCTACGGCAGCCAGTCCGCGCCCGTGACCGACGTGCCCGTCTGCTACCGGCATCCCGGGCGCGAGGCGCACATCCGGTGCAACCGGTGCAACCGGCGGATCTGCCCGGAGTGCATGGTCCCGGCTTCGGTGGGCTTCCAGTGCCCGGAGTGCGTGCGCGGCGGGAACCAGCAGGTGCGCCGGGCCCGGACGCCGTTCGGCGGGGTGCTGCGGCCGCGGGTGGTGCCGGTGGTCACCTACAGCCTGATCGCGCTGAACTTCGTGATGTTCGGCCTGCAGCACCTGGCGGGCACCACGCTGATCGTCGTTCCCGGCGGCGGCGCGGCCGAGGTGCAGACCCTGGACTGGCGGCTCGAGCTGATCGCCAAGTTCTGGGGCAACGGCGATGCGATAGGCGTCGCCAACGGCGAGTGGTACCGGCTGGTCACCTCGATGTTCCTGCACGCCTCGCTGGTGCACATCGCCTCGAACATGATCTCGCTGTTCTTCATCGGCCCGCTGCTGGAGACGCTGCTCGGCCGGCTGCGCTTCCTGCTGGTGTACCTGATCGGCGGGCTGGCCGGCGCGGTCACCTCGTACTGGTTCATGACGCCGATGAGCCCGCCGAGCCTGGGCGCCTCCGGCGCGATCTCGGCGGTGTTCGGCGCCCTGGTGGTGATCGGGCTGCGGCGCAAGATCCTGGACCCCGGGATGATCATGGTGGTGCTGGTCATCAACATCGTGATCCCGCTGCAGAACACCAGCATCGACTGGCGCGACCACGTCGGCGGCGCGGTGGCCGGGGCGGTGATCGGCGCGGTCTACGCCTTCGCCCCGGAACTCCTGCGCGCGCTCGGGCGCGCCACGGCGCCGCGCGAGCAACAGCGCCGGCTGCTCGACGTCCTCGGCTTCGGCACCATGGCGCTCGTCCTGGTGCTGTCCGTGGCCGGCACCGCCGTCCACACCGCCCACCTGAACGACCCGGCCAACCGTACGCGCTCCCTCGATGGCGCTGCGCACACACCCGGCGTGACCAGGGTCGTCACCGAACCCCCGACAGGTTATCCACAGGGGTAGGGCACTTATCCACACTGGGGATAAGCCTGTGGATGTTGTGTTAGGCGCCGGGTGCTCACCCAGAGTGAGCGGCGAACGGAATGGGCGGAAGCTACTTCCACTTCATCGACGTGATGAACCCGGCGATGATCAGACCGAAGCCCACGGCCATGTTCCAGCCGTGCAGCGGCGGCGCCGGGTACTTCATGTCCGACAGGTAGTACACGACGATCCACAGCAGGCCGAGCACGAAGCAGCCGACCATCAGCGGCAGCACCACGCGGTTGCCGGTGTCCAGCTTGATGGGCTGCTTCTTGTCCGGCGGCGGGGTGTACGCGGCCTTCTTACGGACCTTCGACTCGGGCACGGTTCCACTCCTGGATGTGTCGGCTGCTTGCCGGCTGCTTTCGTCGGCTGCATCGTCGGCTGCCGCACCGGACGCCCGGGCGTGCGGCAGGGTGCGTCCGATAGCGTATCCGCCATGGCGTCAGGGCGGTATCAGCAGGACGAACCCGGTAGGCGGCCGCAGCCCCGCCCCGGTGCGCGGCCCCCTGCGCGACCGGTCCCACCACCGGCTCCCGGCCCCGCCCCGCAGTCCGGCGCCCGACCCGCCGCCAAATCCGGCGCCCGCCGCAACCGCATCGCCTGGCACACCGGCGTGGTACTGGTCTTCGCGCTGGCCGGCGGCCTGTTCATGACCGCCCGGGACACCGCCGACGGCCAGGGTGACATCCGCCCGGACCGGCTCGCCCAGCTCTCCGACGTGATCCGGGCCCAGAACACGCACAACCAACAGCTCACCGACCAGGTGTCGGCCCAGCGCTCAGAACTGGACGCGCTGACCCGGGGGCAGGCCGCGGACTCCCGGGTGAAGGCCGCGCAGGCGCAGATCGACGCGCTGTCACCGGCGGCCGCCGTGACCCCGATCTCCGGCCCGGCGCTGACCGTGGCCCTGAACGACGCCCCGCAGAACGCCCAGCCCGCCGCCGGGGCCGTCGCCCCGCAGCAGGACTGGCTGATCATCCACCAGCAGGACGTGCAGGCCGTGGTCAACGCGCTGTGGGCGGGCGGCGCCACCGGCATCCAGCTCATGGACCAGCGCATGGTCAACACCTCGGCGGTCCGCTGCGTCGGCAACACGCTGCTGCTGCAGGGCCGCGTGTACTCCCCGCCCTACGTCATCACCGCGGTCGGCGACCCCGCCAAGCTGCGCGCCTCGCTGCTGGCGTCGCCTGCCGTGCAGACCTACCTGGAGTACGTGACGGCCTACGGCCTCGGCTGGGACGTCAAGAGCCGCGATCGGGTGACGCTGCCGGGCTACTCCGGCCCGCTCGACGTGTCGCACGCCACCGTCGTGCCCTGATTCCGACAAAATGGCGGAATGTGGGCTGAACGCGGACGGCTGGCGACGAGGACCGTCGGGGAGATCCTGATCACGCTCGGCGTCGCCCTGTTCCTGTTCTGCGCCTACCAGCTCTTCTACACCAACGTGGTCGCCGACGACGCCATGCGCGCTGAGGTCTCCGACCTGCACAAGCAGTGGGCGCTCCAGTCCCCGGCGCCGCGCTCGGCGACGCCCGGCCCCGGACCCTTCGACAGCGACGACAGCCAGGGCCACCCCGGCGCGGCCTTCGCGATCCTGCACATCCCGCGCCTCGGCGGCAAGTCCATCCCGGTGGTCGAGGGCACCAACCTGGACCTGCTCTCCCGCGGCGTCGGCCACTACAAGGACTCGGTCCGGCCGGGCAGGGTCGGCAACTTCGCCGTCGCCGGCCACCGCAAGACGCACGGCGAGCCGTTCCGCTATCTCGACACGATGCGGGCCGGCGACGTGATCGTGGTCGAGACCGCCGACACCTGGTTCACCTACCGCGCCGACCGCGACCCGTTCATCGTCGACCCGACCGACCTGGCGGTGGTCGCCCCGGTCCCGGACCACCCGGGCCGCAAGCCGACGAAGGCGAAGATCACCCTGACCACCTGCAACCCCTGGTGGGCCTCCACAGAGCGGATGATCGTCACCGGGACACTGGTCGCCCAGCAACCACGCTCCAAGGGTGAGCCGCCAGCCCTGACCGTGAACACGCCCAACTTCCGATAGCACTCTGGTAGAACCTCATAGGAACCTCTATAGAGGAGACTCTGTAGGGAGATCTTAAGAGCTCTGTAGAGAGAGACCGGTGAAGAAGAGAGACCGGTAGAGCAAGGAGCAAGCGATGTACGCGTTTCTGTGGCGGCACCTCCCCGGCCCCTTCTACGTGAAGGTGCTCGTCGCCGCCGCCGCGCTGGCGCTCATCGTGGTGCTCCTGTTCGGCTGGGTCTTCCCGTGGGTCGAACCGCTGATGCCGTTCAGCGGCAACACGGTCTCGCAGTAGCGCGCCGCCGCTGCCGGTAGGCTCGCGGCATGGCAGCGCGGATCCTCGTCGTCGACAACTACGACAGCTTCGTCTACAACCTCGTGCAGTACCTGTACCAGCTCGGTGCGGAATGCGAGGTGGTGCGCAACGACGCGATCGACGTCAAGGCCGCGCACGACTTCGACGGCGTCCTGCTCTCGCCCGGCCCCGGCACGCCCGAGGAGGCCGGGATCTGCGTCGAGATGGTCGGTTACGCCGCCGGACAGGGCATCCCGGTCTTCGGCGTCTGCCTCGGCCTGCAGTCCATCGCCGTCGCGTACGGCGCTGTGGTGGGCCGCGCCCCCGAGCTGCTGCACGGCAAGACCAGCCTGGTGACCCACGATGGCGCGGGCGTCTTCGCCGGCGTGCCGGATCCGTTCACCGCCACCCGCTACCACTCGCTGGCGATCGAGCCGGACACGCTGCCCGCGGAGCTGGTCGTGACCGCACGCACCGACAGCGGCGTGATCATGGGCATCCGGCACCGTGAGCTGCCGATCGAGGCGGTGCAGTTCCACCCGGAGTCGGTGCTGACCGAGGCGGGGCACCGGATGCTGGCGAACTGGCTGGCGGTGTGTGGGGACGCCGAGGCTGTGGAGCGGTCGGCGGGGCTGGCGCCGGTGGTCATCGCCGCGGCCACCTAGAACTCCGGACCAAAGCAGCAGCCCCGCTCGGAACGTTCCGCGCGGGACTGTCGCTTTGCCGTTCGGTGTTACCTCAGCCACCGCCGTGCTTGGTGCTGGTCGGCGTACTCGGGCACCCGAAGATGCCGATCTGGCACGACGGGTTGGTGCTCGGACCGCCGGACGTGGAGGTGGCGGTGCCGGTCGGCTGCGTCGTCGGGGACGTCGTGCAATCCTGCCCCTGCGACGGGTCGCAGGTCTGGCTGGTCGACGGCGTGGTCGGCGGCGGCGGCGGGGCAGGTGCGTAGTACACGAGGATCTGCTGGTCAGGCGCGTACGGACCGTCACCCGGGGTGATCTTGGTCACTGGACTGTTCGGCTGACCGGGGGCGTCCTTGTCCAGAAGCTTCTGGACCTTGGTGAAGCCCTGGCCCTGGATCGCCCTGACCGCGTCGTCCACGTTCACGCCCTTGAACTGCTGCGCCGTCAACGGGATCTGCTTCTGGCCCTGGGAGATCACCCAGCCGATCTGGATGTTGCCGACGTTCAGGTTCTGCTTGCCGGCGATCGACGTCACATTGCCGTTGGTGTTGTCGTTGACGTCGATGATCTTCCCGGCCGGGATCTTGTCGTCGTTCTGCTGGGTGACGATCGGGCTGGCGATGTTGAACCCGGCCTTGGTCAGGTACGTCTTCAACGTGCCCTCGTCCCACGTGTTCAGGACCGCCTTGGTCGGCACCGCACCGAGCTGCGGGCCCAGCGAGAGGCAGTAGGTGATCGCCTGCGGCTTGATGAAGCCGCCCGCCGCCGGCGACTGCGCGATGATCGTGTCCTTGTTGCCGGTGTGCCTGTCGACGTCGTTGGGACAGTCCTGGCCGCTCCCGGCCAGGGACCAGCCCTTGTTCTCCGGCTGGGCCAGCAGTTGCTGCGCCTGCTGGGCGCTCATGGTGCCGATGTGGAAGTCCGGCACCTGCTTGGTGTCGTTGTTGCCGCCGGACTTCAGCAGCGACTTGGCCAGCAGGATCGCCGCGATGATCGCCGCGATGCCGGCGACGGCCAGCACGATGTACCCGGTCTTGCCGCTCTTCTCCGGCTCCGGGGGGCGGCGCGGCTCGGTGCGGCGCGGCGGGCCGGCCGGCGGGCGCCCGGCGGGG
>JABFWL010000452.1 GCA_013362315.1 Catenulispora sp.
CGAGCCGTTCCACATCACCGGCGTGGACTGGCCGACCCGCGACGGCAGCGCCATCCGCGACTACATCCACGTGTGGGACCTGGCCGAGGCGCATGTCGCGGCCCTGCGGAACTTCGACACGATCGTGGCCCGGCACCTGGATCCGGCGACGCGGCGCAGCGCCGTGCCCTACGAGGTCATCAACCTCGGCACCGGCGACGGCACCACGGTGCGCGAACTCGCCGACGCCTTCCGGGACGCCGTCCCGGGCGACCTGGAGGTGGTCACCGCCCCGCGCCGGCCGGGTGACGTGATCGGTGCCTATACCGGCACCGCCAAGGCCCGCCGCCTGCTGGGCTGGAGCCCGAAGTTCACGGTCGCCGAAGGCATTCGCGATGCCTTGACCTGGGCGCGGGTTCGGGCCGGGATGCCGGTGGCGGCGCAGGCGGCGCCCGCCCCGCGCCCAGAGCCTCACCCCTCCCGCAAGGCGCCGGAGCCGGTCGTCGACGTCCTCATGCCGTACTACGGGGACGTCGGCATGATGCAGGAAGCGGTTCGCAGCGTGCTGGCGCAGCGCGACCCGCACTGGCGGCTCACCGTCGTCGACGACGGCACCGAACCCGGCGTCCCGGAGTGGTTCGCGGGCCTGATCGCCGAACACGGCCGCGACAAGATCCACTACCAGCGCAACGAGACCAACCTCGGCATCACCGAGAACTTCCAGAAATGCCTGGGGCTGGTCACCCAGTCGCTGGTCACGATGATCGGCAGCGACGACCGGATGCTGCCGAACTACGTCGGGACCGTCCGCGCGCTGATGAAAGCCTTCCCGCAGGTCTCCCTCGCGCAGCCGGGCGTCGAGATCATCGACGAGAACGGCGAGGTCGTCGATCCCTGGGTCGACAAGGTCAAACGCCTCATCTACGCGCCGCGGGTCCGCGGCGCGGCGGTGCTCGGCGGCGAGGCACTGGCCGCGAGCCTGCTGCGCGGCAACTGGATGTACTTCCCGGCCATCTGCTGGCGCGCCGACGTCATCACCGGCGTCGGGTTCAACCCCGAGTTGCGCGTCGTGCAGGACCTGGCGCTGACGCTGGAATGGGTGCGCGCCGGGGCGCAGGCCGTGGTTGCGGACACCGTCTGCTTCCAGTACCGGCGGCACGCCGTCAGCGTCTCCAGCGAACGCGCCTACAGCGGGGCACGCTTCGCCGAGGAGTGTGACTTCTTCCTCGACGAGGCGCAGAAGATGGACCGCCTGGGGTGGCGCAAGGCCTCGCGCGCGGCTCGGCTGCATCTGTCATCGCGGCTGCACGCCGCCACGCTGCTGCCCGGCGCCGTGCGGCGGGGGAGCGGGCCGGGGGTGCGGACGCTGGCGGCGTACGCGTTCGGGCGGGCTCGTCGGACGGGTGGGGGATCGGCGCGGTGAGCGGGGACGGTGCGGGAGAGCCGGAGGAAGCGGCCGAGTGGAGGCCGGAACAGCGCGAGCCGGAACAGCGCGAGCCGGAACAGCGCGGGCCGGAACAGCGGCAGCCGGAGGAACAGAAGCCGGCCCTCACTCCGGAGCCGATGCCGGACTGGCCGAACGGCTGGACGCAAAGCGACTCGGCCCCGACCCTGATCGTTCCTCCGTCGGAGTTCCCTATCGCCGCCGACACAGTGCCGCAGCCCCTTGAGAACTTTGAGAGTCCTGAGAGCTCTGAGACCCCTGAGAGCTCTGAGACCTACTGGCGCCGCTCTACCCGTGCCACCGGCCGCTTCCTCATCCGGCCCTGGTTCCTCGCTCTGGTCGGCTTCTTCCTCGCCGCCGCCGGCTGGGCCTTCGCCTCACCGCTCGCCACCTCCCCGGACGAGCCCTCCCACATGGTCAAGGCCGCCGCCACGGCCCGCGGCGAGTTCGTCAACTCCACCTCCCGCCACGAGGTCAAGGGCGGCTTCGAGAAGACCTGGCTCGGCTATCCCCTGCCCGCCAAGTACGCGACCCTCGACGCCATGTCGGCCTGCTTCCGCAACCGGGTCCTGTCCGCCGCCTGCGGCAAGAAGTTCGGCACCGACGAGACCACGGCCATCGTCGAGACCTCCGCGGGCAACTACAACCCTGCGTACTACTTCCCGGTCGGGCTGCCGAGCCTGTTTCTCCCCGGCGTCGGCGCCCTCTACGGCATGCGGCTGATGTCCGCGCTGCTCAACGCGGCGCTACTGGCCGCCGCGGTCGGCGTCGCCGCCGGCTGGCGCCGCCCCGGCTGGCCGGTCATCGGCGTGGTGGCCTGTGGCACGCCGATGACGCTGTTCCTGTCCGGGACCGTCAACCCCAACGGCATGGAGGCCACCGCCGCGGTCCTGGCCTGGGTCTCCGGAATGTCGCTGGCGCTCGACGACGATCCGCGGCCGGGCCAGACGACGCGGCGCGTGATCGCCCTCGGCGTCGGCGGCGTGCTGCTGGCCAACACCCGCAGCCTCGGCGTGCTGTTCACGCTCTCGGTCCTGGTGGCGCTGGTGGTGGTGGCCGGCCCGCGGATGCTGCGCCGCCTGATCCGCCACCGTGCCGTGCAGGCGGTCCTCGTCGTGCTGGCAGTCGGGGCGGTCGCGGCGATCCTCTGGAACCGCTACTCCAACCGGCTGACGGCCCAGCCTCTGTCGTTCCCCAGTCTGACCGCCGGAAAGGTGGCGACCGAGGTCTTCTGGACCTCCGGGGCCTACATCACCGAGCTGGTCGGCAACCTCGGCTGGCTGGACGTGCGGCTGCCGCCGGGCAGCATCGTCGCCTGGTACGCCGTCGCCGGGCTGCTGGTGCTGTGCGCCCTGGGCTGCGCGCGCTGGCGCGAGACGCTGGTGGTGGCCGCGCTGGTCGTCGGCACGGTGGTGATCCCGATCCTGGCGCAGGTCTCCGAGGCCCGCCGGGTCGGTATCGGGTGGCAGGGCCGGTACATCCTGGCCTGGGTGGTCGGCCTGCCGGTGCTGGCCGGGCTGCTGGTGGCCCGGCGCGTCGGCGCGGACCTGCCGGGCGCGCTGGAACGCCGGGTGCCGGGGGCCGCGGCGATCGTGCTCGCGCTGGCGGGTCTCGGCGCGTTCTACTGGTCGATGACGCGCTACGCGCATAGCGGCGTGAAGAAGTACGGCATTTACCCGATCCAGTGGGCGCCGCCCGGCGGCTGGATCACGTGGTGGGTGGTCTACGTGCTCGGACTCGTGCTGTTGGTGACGGCGGTGGTGATCCGGCGGCGGCAGGCGGTCGGGGACGCGGACGCGTTCAGTGGTTCCGCGGCGGCGCGAAGTTATTGAGCCAGGACTGGTCGCCGGTGGCCGAGCACTCGTGGTTGGGCGCGTACTTCGGGCAGCTGCCGTCGGGCTTGCGCATGGTCTGGGATACGTAGGCGAGGATCTTGTAGCTGTTCGTTTTTGCGGGCATCCAGTAGTCAGATGCGGAGGACGCTGCGGTTCCGAGGACCAGCAGCACTGTCGCCAGCACCCCGACGTGCGCGCCGAGCCGGGAGGGCGGAGGTGAGTGCTGCGGGTGCGGCGGGTGCGGTGCGTGCGGTGGCCAGCCCGCCAGGCGGTACGCAGCGAAGCACACGGCTGCCGCGCCCAGCACGAGGACGCAGTACAGGAGCTGGTTGCCTGTTCGCGGCCACAGCTGCACCGTCCCGGTCGCCCACATCCGCGAGGCCACCTCCATCCGCCACAGCCAGGTCCCGGCGAACACGCATGCCACGGTCACCGCGAGCGGCCGCCGCCAGCCCAGCCACAGCGCCACGCCCAAGCCTGCGAACGTCAGCACGCTGAACAGGCCGACCCCGGCCAGTTCCCCCGGGGGCGGCCACTGGCCCACGTCCCCGGGCATGTCGGTACGCCACATCGAGAAGAAGGCCGGGTCGGTGTAGGCGTCGAAGCCGTAGGCGCGGTCGACGTTGCCCGGCCCGATCAGGTCCTTCACGTACCAGCCGCACAGGATCCCGAACACCGCCACCGTCGCCCCGACGAACCCTGCGAGCTTGCCGGCCCCGGCCCGCGACCAGGGAAAGAGCAGCAGCACAGCGGCCATCAGCCCCGGCACGCTCCACAACGACGACCCCGGATAGGTGAGGAACAGCGCCGAATACAAGAGCCCGAACAGCAAGGCGCTGACCAGGACTCGCCGCCAGCTCATGCCGCCGACCCGCATCGTGTGCCGGACCGAGAGCACGAACACCGGCAGCAGCACGATCATCACGATCGCGCCGTACGGCTTGTAGGGGTCGATGATCGCGTACGCCGGCACCACGCCGACCACCAGCGCCCACAGCGGACTGAGCACCAGCCGCCACGCCAGATACGCGGCCGGCCCGGTCAGCGCCGCGCCGCCGATCTCCAGGTCGCGGAACGCTGCCGCGGTGTCGCCGTGGTGGAACAGCTGCGCCCACCAGGCCAGCGCGTGCAGCGTCAGCGGCGGGTAGGTGGGATTCGGACTGCCGTGGCCGTGCACGATCGACGCCGACCACGCCACCAGCCGCCCGGTGTCACCGGACAGGCCGAACAGCGGCCATGGGGTTCCGCGCAGAGCGACGACGATGCCGCCGGCGAGGAACCCGGAGGCCAGGCCCGCCACGGCTGCACACATCACCCGCTTGGCGGTGTCGTAGGCGGCGGGACGCGAGCGGTGGATGAGGAGGAGGAGCGCGAGGAGGGCGATGCCCAACGCTGCGAAGCGTAGTTGCAGGGCTGCCAGGGCGCTGACCTGGCCGGTGCGGGCGAGGGGGTCGACGTTGATGAAGCGGGCTAGGAAGGTGAGGGTTGCTGCTCCGGCTAGGGCGGCGATTACTTCGGCGGTGGATTTGAGGATGGAGGGTTTGAGGGCGCTGGGTTTGAGGGTGCCGGGTTTGAGGGCGGCTGTCGTCGGCCGCCATCGGGTTCTGGGGCCGGTGGGTGCCTTCCACAATGTCGAGGCCAGGCCGACGGCCATTACCACGACCACCGTCGCGGGGCCGCAGACGCCCGCGGCAGCGGCTGCGTGTACGGGGTCTACAGGGAGCTCCACAAGCGCCGCTGAGACGACGGCGCCCGCGCCCCAGGCGGTGGGCACCAGGCGGTGGCGGTCCAGGGCTACGAGGGTGGGCTGCAGGATGGCGGACGCCATGAGGAAGACGGTGCCGATGCCGAGCACGGCTAGCAGTTCGTGGGACAGGTCGGCCTTCGTTCCGAAGAAGACGCGCAGGACCCATGGTCCGGCGAGCGCCAGCAGTGCCGTTCCGGCCACGCCGAGCGCTGCCACGGCGGCTAGCGCCAAGCGGACTCGCGCCCGCAGTGCTGCGAGGTCACCGCGCACCGCGGAGCGGGTGAGAGCGGGGAGCAGCATCGCCTGGATCGGGGAGATCAGGAGCAGCGGGATCCGGACGAGGACGAACGCTTGGCCGAAGGCTGCTGCGACGGCGTCGGAGTGCGTGAGGCGGGTGCTCGCGGCGAGCGGGGGGAGGTTCGCGACCAGCTGGGTTAGGAGGCTCGCTGCTACGAGGAGTGCTAGGCCGGCGGTTGGGGAGTGGTGGGTGGATTCGAGGTGGGAGGGGGGTTCGGCTGTTGTGGTTGGGTGTGGGCCGGGGTTTGGGCTGGGGCTGGGAATGCTTGGCGCGGCGGCGCTCGGGCTGTGCTTGTTCGGCTCGAGTGCGCTCGGCGGGTGCTCGTGCGGCCACCCCTCGCGCAGCCACCACCACCCGACCACCGCCGCGAACCCCTGCGCGGCAGCGAACGCTACGCCGTAGACCCACGCCGCCCCGCTCTGCCCCGTCGCCGCGAACACTGCGGCGCACGGCACCAGCCGCGCCAGCCCCTCCGTCGCTAGCGTGGCCGCATAGCCGTGGAACCGCTGTAGCCCGCCGAGCAAGCCGCGCACCCAGTAGCACGCCGCCCCGACCACCGCCGCCAGCACCAGGGCGCCGAACAGCGTCCAGTGGCCTCGGAGGGGCCCGCTCACCAGTGCTGGGGCCAGCGCGGCCAAGACCAGCAGGGTCAGCGCCAGCAGCCACACCGCGTGCCGCCGTGCCGTTCGCGCCACCGGCGCCAGCCGCCGTCCGCGGGCCATGGCGCGGCTCGTCGCGCGGCTGGTCTCCTGCTCCAGGCCGACGAACACGCCGAGCGTGACCAGGCCGGCCAGGAAGTACAGCGAGGACAGCGCCGCCGCGTCCGAGGGCGTCGAGGAATGGCCGGTGACCGCCAGGAACACGTAGCCTGACAAGCCCACCAGCAGCAGCCCCGCCGCCATCCCGACGGAGGCCCTCATGC
>JABFWL010000376.1 GCA_013362315.1 Catenulispora sp.
GATCGCCGCGCCCACGTTCAGCGTGAAGTCGACGATCAGGATCGAGGAGATGTTCGGCAGGATGTGCCGCCGGATGATGGTCCAGGACGGCACGCCCATGTAGCGGGCGGCCCGCACGAACTCGCGCTCCCGGACGGTCAGCGTCATGCCGCGCACCACGCGCGAGGTGATCATCCAGTTGAACAGCGCGATCATCGGGACCAGGATCAGCCAGCTCGAGCCCTGGAAGTAGGGCGAGAGGATGATCAGCATCAGCAGCGAGGGCACGACCAGGAACAGGTCGGTGACCCAGACGATCGCCTTGTCCCACCAGCCGCCGAAGTAGGCCGCCGCGGTGCCCAGGATCCCGGCGGTGCCGGTGGACAGCGCCGCCACCAGCAGCCCGATGATCAGCGACTTCTGCATCCCGGAGACGGTCTGCGCGAACATGTCGTGCCCGGCGTCGTCGGTCCCGAACAGGTGGTCCGAGCTCGGCCCGGTCTGGGTGTTCAGGAAGTCGTTCTCGGCCGGCGCCCAGTGCGAGAGGTGGCCGCCGAAGAACGCGAAGACGAACAGCAGCACCAGGCCGACCAGGCCGCCCACGGCCAGCTTGTTGCGGCGGAACCGGCGCCAGACCAGCCGGGCGCGCCCGCCGGGCACGGCGGTCCCGGCGGGGCCTTCGCCGAGCACGTCAGGGGCCTGACCGCTGTCGATGATCGGGATGCTCATGACTGAGTCCTCACAGGGCGGAAGGGGTGGCGGAGCGGGGCGGGCAGCGAGGTCACAGCCGCACTCGGGGGTCGAGCATCGCGGTGATCACGTCCGAGAGCATCCCGGCGATCAGCACCAGCACCGCGGAGAACAGCGTGATCATCGCCACCGAGTTGACGTCGGAGTGCCGAGTGGAGTCGGTGAACCAGGCGCCCAGGCCGTTCCAGCCGAAGACCCGCTCGGTGATGATCGCGCCGGCGAAGGTGGTGATCGTGGAGTAGGTCACCAGGGTCATCACCGGGATCACCGCGGTGCGCACGCCGTGCTTCAGGATCGCCTGGCCCTTGCGCAGGCCCTTGGCCCGCGCCGTGCGCAGGAAGTCCGAGCCCATCACGTCCAGCATGGTGCCGCGCTGGTAGCGGCTGTAGAAGGCGATCAGGCCCAACGACAGCGAGATGGTGGGCAGCAGCAGGTGGTCGGCCCGGCTGAACAGCTGCCCGAAGAAGCCGGTCGCGTTCGGGTCGATCTCGCCCTGGTACTGCAGCAGCGGCTTGTCCCCGCCGACGGCCTTGTTCACCTGCACGGCGATCAGCTTCAGGAACGGCGCCAGCACGAACACCGGCATGGCGAAGATCAGGTACGAGGCGAAGGTGATCGAGTGATCACTGAACTTGTACTGTCTGACCGCCTGGAACGAGCCGATCAGCACGCCCAGGATCGCCGACAGCACGGCCGCCACGGTGACCAGGCGCACGGTGACCCACACGCTGATCGAGAAGTGCTTCTTGACCGAGTCCAGCTGCCAGGTCTTCCCGAAGTCGCCGTGCGCGACGCCGTCGACCCACTTGCCGTAGCGCTCGAGCACCGGCTTGTCCGGGTTCCCGTTGCGCTCGTCGAGCTCGTGGTACATGACCACGGCCGGGGTCGGCGGGTTCTTCTGCAGGTACTGGTCCTTCGGGTGGAACGCCGTGGCGGCGCCGAGGTAGGCCAGGGAGGTGGCGATGAACACCAGGACCACGTAGTTCAACAGCCGCCGGACGATGAACGCACCCATCCCTGTGTCCCGACCTTCCGACCTCGAAATCGACCGACCCGAATGAACCGGGCGTAGATCTGCTCGAGCCCGTTGGTTAACAGGGTGTCCGAAGCGAGCCGGAAAATCGATCACGAAAAGGACACGAATGCATCTCTACTGATAAACCCTGATACACGGCGTGAATGCACCAACGCGGAAAGTGCGCACATAACGGGTAAAAGAGACACGGGTGGCAAGGTGGCGACTGAACCCGTTCCCAAGATACTGAGGTTCGGCCTTGTCCACAATCCGAGAAGGCGGTCACCGGCCCTACGCAGGGGAACCCTTACCCTTGCAATACCCTTACTCCGGCGGGCAAGGGTTCTTGACCGTCCGCCGCACCGGAGGGACCAGCGTCGGCGGCAGCCGGAAATCCGTTACCGGTACGGCCTCTTGACCATGTGACGATGATCACCGGGTGTAGTACCAGAACTCTGGGGCGAAACCCTGATACGCGTCCTGGCCGGAATCGTGGAAGCCCTTCGCAACAGCCCAGACCCAGACCTGATTCGGCATCCAGACCATCGGCAGGGCGACGGCGGAGGCGTAGTCCTCGTAGTCGTACCAGGCCTGCGGCTCGCTGCTCTTGACGGTCTTCGCCACCGCCGCGTCGAATCTCGGATCCGAGAACCCGTAGATGTTCGCTCCGGCGCCGGAAGTCAGTAGCGTGTCGGCAGTCGGCAACAAGGAGTAAACCCAGCCGCCGTAAAGGATCGCGTCCCATTCACAGCCGGCCGGCCGGTCCGGGGCGCAGGCCGTCAGCTCCCCCGCCAACGCGTCCTGGGGCTTGGTCTTCAGCGTGATCGCGACCCCGGCCTTGGCCGCGGCGTCGCGGTAGGCCGCCAGCACCGGATCCAGCGCCTGGTAGTCGGTCGGGTACTCCAGCGTGAACTCGGCCTTGTCGCCGGCCTTGATGCCCGCGCCGCACTGGTTGTCCGCGGTGCCGGCGCTCTTGCACGTCGCCGGCGTGGTGGACAGGTCCCAGCCGTGCGCCTGCATCAGGGTTCTGGCCTCGTCCGGGTCGAACTGGGCCGCGGCGCCCTTGGCCGCCGGGGACAGCGGGTTGCCCGCCGGGAAGCCCGGGACGAGGCCGGTGGTCGGGTAGCCCCAGCCCTTCAGCGGGCCGTCGATGGCTCCCTGCTGGTCCATCTCGTCCTGGAGGACCTTGGTGAAATAGCGCTGCCGGAAAAGCGCTCCGTGCGCCTTGGAACCGAAGTTCAGCTTGTAGAAGCTTGTCGAGTCCAGCAGTGCGCCTTTCTCGACCGAGTACCCGGCGCCCGCCAGCGGATTGTCCTTCTGGATGTCGTCCTTGTCGTAGCGGGGAGTGTCCGCCGACGGGAACACACCCAGCTGCAGGGACTCGGGCCGGTCGGACCCGGCTTGCAGCGCCTTCCACTCGGCGTCGGCGGTCGGGTAGGCGACGAAGTCGACTTCGTCCAGATGCGGCTTGTGCTCACCGCCGAACTGTGGGTTTCTGGCGATGGTGAAACCGCCGGTGCCGGCGTCGAAATCCTTCAGCTGCCAAGGGCCGTCGACAACCTTCCACAGCGGATTGCTCGCGAACGTCTTGGTGTCCTTGCCTGCGGCCGACAGGTACTTGTAGACCGGGTCGCAGTCGGCCTTCAGCGTCGGGGAGTCCAGGGTGTCCTCGGCGCACTTGCCCTTGGTGCCCTTGTCGTCGACGACGTCCCAGGCCAGCGGCATCGGCGTCACCGTCTGCAGGCTGTTTCCGACGATGAAGTCCGGGCTGTAGGCCTGGTCGAAGGTGATCGAGATGCTGGAGTCAGAGGCCTTGGTCGCGGTGATGCTGTCCGGTATGTACTTCACGCCGATACTCGCGTTCGGCGCGTTGTAGTAGCCCAGGCTCGCCGACTCGGCCTTCATCATGTTCAGCCAGAACTGCACGTCCTTGCCGGTGACCTGCTCCCCGTTGCTCCACTTCCAGCCGGGCTTCATGGGGATGGTGACGGTCAGGCCGTCCGAGCTCCAGGACGGCTTGTCGGCCGGGCCCATCTCGTAGTCGATGGCGAGCTTGTCGTCCAGGCCGACGAAGTACAGAGGACGGAAGAAGAAGTACTGGAACTGGCCGGTGTTCTGGGCGCTGAGCTGATCGACCGACAGGAACGGGAAGATCGCGTTCGGGCTCGACCCTGGCGGCCACTGCGCGACCCGGGCTATGCCACCCTCCTTGGCCGCCGGCTCAGGGCTCGACGACGCGGTGCCTGCGCCGCCCGAGCCGTCGGCGGGCTGGGCCGACGAACCTGCCGAACCTGTCGAGGCTGTCGAAGCCGTCGCGGTGGCGCCGGTGTTCTGCTTCGGTCCCCCGCTCGACGTGCCACCGCAAGCGGCGGCGGCACCGACGGCGGCCAACGCGCCCACCGCCGCCACGAACCTTCGGGTGCTGCTGACGGCCATCACAGCCCTCCCCTTCGACGGACGGTCGACACCGGCGGTTCAAGGGGAGGCTTCACTGACACGAGAACGAACCTAAAGCATGCGTGCGGCTTCCACAGCCCAGTAAGTCAACACCGAAGTGGCCCCGGCCCGACGAACGGAGGTCAGCGTCTCCAGGATCGTCCGCTCGCGGTCCAGCCAGCCCGCGGCCGCCGCCGCCTCGACCATCGAGAACTCGCCCGACACCTGGTAGGCGGCCACCGGCACGTCCACCGCGTCGGTGATCTGCCGCACCACGTCCAGGTAGGACAGCGCCGGCTTGACCATCACCATGTCAGCGCCCTCCTCCACGTCGAGGCGCACCTCGCGCAGCGACTCCAGGGCGTTGGCCGGGTCCTGCTGGTAGGCGCGCCGGTCGCCTTCCAGGCTCGACTCCACGGCGTCCCGGAACGGGCCGAAGAAGGCGCTGGCGTACTTGGCCGAATAGGCCAGGATCGCCGTGTCCTGGAATCCGGCCCCGTCCAGCGCCGCACGCACGTACCCGACCTGGCCGTCCATCATCCCGCTCGGGCCGACCATGTGCGCGCCGGCCTCGGCCTGGCGCACCGCCATCTCCGCGTAGCGCTCCAGCGTCGCGTCGTTGTCGACGCCGCCATCGGCGCGCAGCACGCCGCAGTGGCCGTGGCTGGTGAACTCGTCCAGGCACAGGTCCGACATCACGACGGTGGCGTCGCCCACCTCCTCGCGCACCTCGCGCAGCGCGCGCTGCAGGATGCCGTCCGGATCGGTGCCGGCCGAGCCCCGCGGGTCCTTGTGCGCCGGGACGGCGAACAGCATCACGCCGCCGAGCCCCTCGGCGACCGCCTCGGCGGCCGCTTTGCGCACCGAGGCCAGGGTGTGCTGGAAGACCCCGGGCATCGAGGCGATCGGGGTGGGCTCGGCGACCGTCTCCTTCACGAAGAGCGGCAGGATGAAGTCGGCCGGGTGCAGCCGGGTCTCGGCGACCAGGCGGCGCATGGCGGCGGTGGTGCGCAGACGGCGGGGACGGGACAGCGGGAACGACATACTTCGAGGGTACTCGCGGCTGTATGGGCTTCGGGACCGGTCCGCCGAAGCCGTGACAGCGGTCACTGCACAGCGTCGTGAGTCAGCAGCATCGTCAAGCCGTCACTCGACAGCGTCGTCAGTCCACCGCACCGTCAGCCGTCAGTCCACCGCGTCGTCGAACTCGCTCTCCAGCTCCTCGTCGTCGACGATGTGCATCGCGGCCTCCTCGGCGGAGGCGGCGCCGCCGTCGATCCCGACGTCGTAGGCGGCCAGATCGGCGTTGCCCCCGGAGTGCGACCCCTCGTCCGGCGCCATGAGCCGGCCGGCGCGACGCCCGCCGACCTGGTCGTCCATCGGCTCGCCGTCGTTGCCGGCGTGATCGCCGATGCCGTCCCAGTCCGCCGGCGGCGGGGCGAAGTCCGGCTCCTCCTCGGCCAGGCGCTCGTCCAGCGTCTCCGGGTCGCGCAGGGCCAGCGGCCGCTCCGGCGGGGAGTAGGCGGTGTCGACCAGTTCCGGACCCGGGACCAGGGTGTCGGAGCCGGGCAGCTGCTCGATCTTGTCCTGGGCGTCCGTGTCCGGTTGCGGGAGGTACACGTCGTCCCCGAAGCCACTGCTCATGCGAATACCCGACCACTTCCCACCGGCGGTCGCAACTCATCGGCCGGAAACGGCCCGCTTGGAGCGAGAATCCGTACCTTGTTCCCAGCGCGTTCTCACCGCGCGGAGGACCGCCGCCGCCCGCCGGGCCGCCGCTCCGAGGGCCGGTACACCGGCTCGCCGGCCGCCAGCGCCGAGACCCGCCGGCTCTCGCCGAAGTCCGCCAGGGCGTCGGCCAGGGCCACCACCGACGCCGAGGGCGCCAGCACGTCGACCCGCAGCCCGTGCTCCTCCGCCGTCTTCGCGGTCTGCGGCCCGATGCACGCGATCACCGTGGCGGCGTGCGGCTTGCCGGCGATGCCGACCAGGTTCCGGACGGTGGAGGAGGAGGTGAACAGCACCGCGTCGAAGCCGCCGCCC
>JABFWL010000234.1 GCA_013362315.1 Catenulispora sp.
CCCCAACCCCCCACCCCAACCCCAACCCCCACGCAGCGCTTCCCCACCTCACCGCACCGCATACCCCGCCCCCCGCAAAGACTCCTTCACCTCACCAATCGCCACATCCCCAAAGTGAAACACCGAAGCCGCCAACACAGCATCAGCCCCCGCCCCCACCGCCGGCGCGAAATGCTCCACCGCCCCAGCCCCGCCGGACGCAATCAACGGCACCGTCACCGCAGCCCGAACCGCGGCCAGCATCTCCAGATCAAACCCCTGCTTCATACCATCAGCGTCGATCGAGTTCAGCAGGATCTCGCCAGCCCCCAACTCAGCCGCGCGCGCAGCCCACCGAACCGCATCGATACCAGTAGAGCGCCGCCCGCCATGCGTAGTGACTTCGTACCCTGACTCAGTGTGCACTCCCTCCGGAGTGCGCCGAGCATCCACCGACAGCACCAGAACCTGGTTCCCGAACCGGTCGGCGATCTCACTGATCAACTCCGGCCGAGTGACCGCGGCGGTGTTGACCCCCACCTTGTCCGCCCCAGCGCGCAGCAGCCGGTCCACGTCGTCGGCCGAGCGAACGCCGCCGCCGACGGTGAGCGGGATGAACACCTGGTCGGCGGTACGACTGACGACGTCGTAGACCGTTGCCCGGGCATCGGACGAGGCGGTGACGTCCAGGAACGTCAGCTCGTCCGCCCCGGCCGCGTCGTAGGCGCGGGCCAGCTCCACCGGGTCGCCGGCGTCGCGCAGGTTCTCGAAGTTCACGCCCTTCACCACGCGCCCGGCGTCCACGTCCAGGCACGGGATGATCCGGACGGCCAGGTGGCTCGGGGCGAAGGCGGCGCTCACGAGGTGCTCCGGTAGGCGTCCAGCTCGACCTCCACCAGCATCCCGGGGTCGATCAGTCCGGAGACCACCAGCGCGGTGGCGGCCGGCCGGTGCTCGCCGAAGACCTCGCCGTGCGCGCGGCCCACGTCGTCGATGTCCCGCGAGTGCACCACGTACCAGCGGGTGCGCACCACGTCGCGCATCTCGAACCCGGCCTCGGCCAGCGCCTTGCGCGCGGTGTCCAGGGACACCTTCATCTGCGTGTACGGGTCGCCGTTGCCCTGCACCACGCCGTCGACGGTGGCGGTGCACCCCGACACCCAGGCGTGGGGACCGGCGGTCACCACCCGGGAGTACCCGTACTTGGCCTCCCACGGCCCGCCGGAACCGATCCGCTGGACGTTGCTCATCTCTCACGCGCTCCTGGTGAGTTCGAGGGCTGCTTCGAGCGTGAAGGCGCCCGCGTAGAGCGCCTTGCCGACGATAGCGCCCTCGACGCCGATCGGCACCAGCGTCGCCAGCGCGCTCAGGTCGGCCAGCGACGACACGCCGCCGGAGGCCACCACCGGCTTGTCCGTCGCCGAGCAGACGCCCTCCAGCAGCGCCAGGTTCGGGCCGGTGAGGGTGCCGTCGCGGTTCACGTCGGTGACCACGTAGCGCGCGCAGCCGTCGGCCTCCAGGCGCGCCAGCACCTCGTACAGCTCGCCGCCGTCCTGGGTCCAGCCGCGCGCCGACAGCGTGGTGCCACGTACGTCCAGCCCGACGGCGATCTTGTCGCCGTGCTCGCCGATCGCCCGGCGCACCCACTCCGGAGCCTCCAGGGCGGCGGTGCCGAGGTTGACGCGCTCGCAGCCGGTGGACAGTGCGCGCTTGAGCGACTCGTCGTCGCGGATGCCGCCGGAGAGCTCCACCCGGACGTCGAGCCGGCGGACCACGTCGGCCAGCAGCTCGGCGTTGGAGCCGCGACCGAAGGCGGCGTCCAGGTCGACCAGGTGGATCCACTCGGCGCCGGCCTGCTGCCAGGCCAGGGCCGCGGCGAGCGGGTCGCCGTAGGAGGTCTCCGAGCCCGCGGCGCCCTGGACGAGCCGGACGGCCTGGCCGTCGGCGACGTCGACGGCGGGGAGGAGTTCGAGGTAGCCGGGCATCAGGGTCCTTGTTTCTCCGGGCCGCTTCTAGAAACAGGTACTAAAAACGGGAACTGAATACGGGAGCTAGAAACGGGAGCTAGAAACGGAAGCTGAGAACGGGATCTAGAAACCGGATCTAGGAACGGTAACTCAAAACGGTAACTCGAAACGGGAGCTAAGAACGGGAGCTGGACACGGGGAGCTGCAGGTCAGAGGCCGTCAGGACAGCTGTTTGAGCCAGTTCCGCAGCACCTGCGCGCCGGCGTCCCCGGACTTCTCGGGATGGAACTGGGTCGCCGACAGCGGCCCGTTCTCCACCGCCGCGACGAACGGCTCGCCGTGCGTGGCCCAGGTGACGAGCGGCGCCGTCATCCGGCCGGTGTCGGTCAGCTCCCATTTGCGCACCGCGTAGGAGTGCACGAAGTAGAACCGGGCGTCGGCGTCCAGCCCGGCGAACAGCTCGCTGCCGTCCGCGACGTCCAGCGTGTTCCATCCCATGTGCGGGATGATCGGCGCGTCCAGCCGCTCCACGGTCCCCGGCCACTCGCCGCAGCCCTCGGTGGTGACGCCGTGTTCGACACCGCGATCGAACAGGATCTGCATGCCGACGCAGATGCCCAGCACCGGGCGTCCGCCGGCCAGCCGGCGGCCGATGATCATGTCGCCGCGCACCGCCTTGAGCCCGGCCATGCACGCCGCGTACGCGCCGACACCCGGAACGAACAGGCCGTCGGCGTTCAGCGCGGTGTCGAAGTCGGCCGACACCGTGACCTGCGCGCCGGCTCGCTCCAGCGCCCGCTCGGCGGAGCGGATGTTGCCGGAGCCGTAGTCCAGGACGACGACCCTCGGCTGCCCGGAACCGGCGCTCACCAGCGCATCACCCCAGCCGCGATCGACATCCCGGCGCACAGCACCAGGACCATCGACATCACGCGCATGCTGCCGTTGTCGGTCGCCTGCTTGAACAGCGAGTAGGACCCGCCGAGGAGGAACAGGCCGAGGAACACCAGTCCCGCGGCGGCGTAACTGCCGGTCATGGCTATAGGACACCCTTCGTGCTCGGAATACCGTTCACTCTAGGGTCCGGCGCGCACGCCTCCCGCAACGCCCTGGCCAGCGCCTTGAACTGGGCCTCCACCACGTGGTGCGCGATGCGGCCGTAGGGGACGCGGATGTGCAGGCAGATCTGCGCCTGCGCCACGAACGACTCGAAGATGTGCCGGGTCAGCTCGGTGTCGAAGTCCCCGATCATCGGCGCCAGGTTCTCCGGCATCTCGTGCACCAGGTACGGCCGCCCGGACAGGTCCACGACCACCTCGGCCAGGGTCTCGTCCAGCGGCACCCGGGCGTCGGCGAACCGCCGCAGCCCGGCCTTGGTGCCCAGCGCCTCGCGGAACGCCGCGCCCAGGGCCAGCGAGGTGTCCTCGACGGTGTGGTGCCCGTCGATGTGCAGGTCGCCCTCGGTCTTCACGGTCAGGTCGAACAGACCGTGCTTGGCGAGCTGGTGCAGCATGTGGTCGAAGAAGCCGACGCCGGTCGAGATCTCCGCCTCGCCGGTGCCGTCCAGGTCGACCTCGACCAGGACGCCGGTCTCGCCGGTCGTGCGCTCCACCCTGCCGATGCGGGCCATCAGAGGCTCTCCTTCAAGGCGTTCAGGAACGCCGTCGTCTCTTCTTCGGTCCCGGCCGTCACCCGCAGCCGGCCGGGGATGCCCACGTCGCGGATCAGGACACCGTGGTCGAGCACCTTGCGCCACAGCGCCTGCTGGTCTCCGCCGGGCACCCCGAAGAACACGAAGTTCGCGTCGGAGGGCACCACGTCCAGGCCCAGCGCGGTCAGCTCGGCGACGATCCGGTCCCGCTGCGCCTTCACCGCGTCCACGGTGCCCAGCAGCGCCGCGACGTGCTTCAGCGCGGTGCGGGCCGCGGCCTGCGTCAGCGCCGACAGGTGGTACGGCAGCCGCACCAGCAGCAGCGCGTCGATCACCGCGGGGTCGGCGGCCAGGTAGCCGACGCGCGCGCCGGCCATGGCGAAGGCCTTCGACATCGTGCGGGTGACGATCAGCCGAGGATGCTGTGCTCCCTCAACCCCCGGAAGCAGCGTGAGCGCGGAGGGCGTCCCGGGCCGGGCGAACTCGAAGTAGGCCTCGTCCACGACCACCATCGCGCCGACGGCGTCGGCGGCCTTGAGCACCGCGCGGATGACGTCCAGCTCCATCGCCGTGCCGGTCGGGTTGTTCGGCGAGGTGAGGAACACCAGGTTCGGGCGCTGCTTCTCGATGGCCGCGACCGCCTTGTCGGCGTCCAGGGTGTAGTCGCCCTCGCGCAGTCCGGAGATCCACTCGGTGGCGGTGGCCAGCGCGATCAGCCGGTGCATCGAGTAGGAGGGCTCGAAGCCGATGGCGCGGCGGCCGGGGCCGCCGAAGACCTGGAGGATCTGCTGCAGCACCTCGTTGGAGCCGTTGGCGGCCCACACGTTCTGCACGGTCAGCCCGTGGCCCAGATAGTCGGCCAGGTCCTTGCGCAGCTCGGTGGCGTCGCGGTCCGGGTACCGGTTGAGCGTGGTCGCCGCCTCGGTGACCGCCCGGGCCAGGTCCGCCACCAGCTCCGGCGGCGGCCCGTAGGGGTTCTCGTTCGTGTTGAGCGGATACGGCACGTCGATCTGCGGGGCGCCGTACGGCGTCAGCTCCCGCAGGTCGTCGCGGATCGGCAGGTCGCGGTAGTCCACGCTCACGCCTCCCGGTCCTCGATGGCGTTGTGGAACGGCACCCGGCCGTGGAAGGGCGCCCGGTCCTCGAACCGCGCGGTCACGGCCTCGCCGTGGGCCGGCAGGTCCTCGGCGTTGGCCAGCGCGACCACCAGGTCCGCCGCCTCGGCCAGCGCCTCGCGGCTGTAGTCGACGACGTGGATGCCGCGCAGGAAGCTCTGCACCGACAGCCCGGAGCTGTGGCAGGCGCAGCCGCCGGTGGGCAGCACGTGGTTGGAGCCGGCCAGGTAGTCGCCGAGGCTGACCGGCGCGAACGAGCCGACGAACACCGCGCCGGCGCTGCGGACCTTCGCCGCGTCGGCCGCGGCGTCGCGGGTCTGGATCTCCAGGTGCTCGGCGGCGTAGCCGTTGGCCACCACCAGCGCCGCCTCGATGTCGTCGACCAGCACGATCGCCGACTGCCGGCCGGCCAGCGCCGCGAGGATCCGTTCGACGTGCTTGGTGGCCGCGACCCGCACCTCGAGCTGGTACACCACCTCGTCGGCCAGTTGCTCGGAGTCGGTGACGAGCACGGCGGCGGCCAGCGGGTCGTGCTCGGCCTGGCTGATCAGGTCGGCGGCCACCACGCCGGCGTCGGCGGTGGCGTCGGCGACCACCATGATCTCGGTCGGCCCGGCCTCGGCGTCGATGCCGATGACGCCCTTGAGCAGGCGCTTGGCGGCCGCGACGTAGATGTTGCCGGGGCCGGTGACCAGGTCGGCACGGCGGCAGACGATCTTCTCGTCGGCGTCGTGGTAGCCGTAGGCGAACATCGCGATGGCCTGCGCGCCGCCGGCGGCGTAGACCTCGTTCACCCCCAGGAGTGCACATGCGGCCAGGATCGTGGGGTGCGGCAGCCCGCCGAACTCCTTCTGCGGCGGCGAGGCCACGGCCAGCGAGCCGACCCCGGCTTCCTGCGCCGGGACCACGTTCATCACCACGGACGACGGGTACACCGCACGGCCGCCGGGCACGTAGAGGCCGACACGGTCCACCGGGACCCAGCGCTCGGTGACGGTTCCGCCGTCCACCACCCGCGTGGTGGTGTCGGTGCGGCGCTGGTCGGCGTGCACCAGCCGGGCCCGCCGGATCGACTCCTCCAAAGCGGCCCTGACGTGCGGGTCGAGACCGGCGAGCGCCTCGGCCAGCGCGGCCTCGGGCACCCGGACGGCGGTCTGCCGCACCCCGTCGAACCGCGCCGCCAGTTCGATCAACGCCGCCTCGCCGCGATGCTGGACGTCCTCGACGATCGGGCGGACCGCGGCGAGCGCCGCCTCCACGTCCAGCTCGGCCCTGGGGACCAGGGCGCGAGGATCGGTCTGGTTGTCATCCAGAGCGCGACCGCGCAGGTCGATACGAGTGATCACGTCACCGATTGTAGTTCCGCCGACCCGCGCGGACCGGAGCGTCCGCAGAATGGGCAGCGCCGCGCGCTCTGCGACTAGATTGGGTTCGTGACGACGACAGAGCTGCCGCTGTTCCCCCTCGGAAGCGTGCTCTTCCCGGGCGTCGTGCT
>JABFWL010000393.1 GCA_013362315.1 Catenulispora sp.
GGCACCGGGATCAGCCAGATATGTCGATCACCTAGACGAGTTGCTCCGAAGTCGGCCCGGGCAAGGGGCGAGGGTCTCCATGATCTGACTTGTGGAGAAAGACATAGAGACCCTCGTCACCGCACTGTACGTGAAGATCGACGATGAGTACGGAGGTATCAAGTGCTTCGGCCGTCCGCCCAAGCTCAGCGCCTCCGAACTGCTGTGCCTTGCGGTCGCCCAAGCTTTGCTTGGACACCGCTCGGAGTGCCGGTGGATCCGATACGCCACCAAGCACCTCACCGGGATGTTCCCGTACCTGCCCACCCGCTCGGCCTACAACAAGCGGCTGCGCTCGGCGTTGCCGCTGGTCAAACGGATCATCCGGGACCTGGCCCGCGACAGCGACTTCTGGTTCGACAACCACTGGATCGTGGACTCCACCCCGGTGCCGTGCGCCATGTCCCGCCCGAGCGTGAAACGCTCGAACCTGGCCGGATGGGCCTCCTACGGCTACTGCGCGTCCCACTCCCGATACTTCTGGGGGCTGCGGCTGTACCTGGTCTGCACCCCGGCCGGGATGCCGATCCTGTGGGCGCTGGCCAACGCCAAGATGGGCGAGCGGGAGGTCCTGGCAGCGATGCTGGAGGTCGACGCCGATCTGGTCGCCGAACGTCCGGCGATTGTGCTGATCGCCGACAAGGGCTTCGCCGGCGCTGCGCTCGAGAACGACCTGGCCGAGCTCGGGATCACGCTGCTGCGCCCGTCCCGCAAAGGCGAGAAGAAGCGCGTCGGCGAGCCGATGCTCAAGAAGGTCCGCCAGCTGATCGAGTCGGTCAACGACACCCTTAAAGGCCAGCTCGACCTGGAGTTCCACGGCGGCCGGAGCTGCGAGGGCGTCGCGATCCGCATCGCCCAGCGCGTCCTGGCCCTGGCCGCCGCGATCTGGTTCAACAACATGACCGGAGCCCCGGTCACCCGCTCACTGATCGCCTTCGATCACTGAACACTTCGGAGCAACTCGTCTAGGCCAGATCTTTGGCGGGAACGCAGAAGGAGCCGAGCCTAACCGGCTCGACTCCCCTGGCCTGCATACTCGGCAGGCGATTTAACTCACAGCAACGGGGCGATCACACGTTGAATCGGAAATCCACTACGTCCCCATCCGCCATGACGTAGTCCTTCCCCTCGATCCGCGCCTTGCCCTTCGCGCGGGCCTCGGCCACGGAGCCGCAGGTGACGAGGTCGTCGAAGGAGACGATCTCCGCCTTGATGAAGCCGCGCTGGAAGTCGGTGTGGATCACGCCGGCGGCTTCGGGGGCGGTGGCGCCCTTGCGGATGGTCCAGGCGCGGGATTCCTTCGGGCCGGCCGTCAGGTAGGTCTGCAGGCCCAGGGTGTCGAAGCCGACGCGGGCGAGCTGGTTCAGGCCCGACTCCTCCTGGCCCATGCCCTGCAGCAGTTCCAGAGCCTCGTCGTCGGGGAGTTCCATCAGCTCGTGCTCGATCTTCGCGTCGAGGAAGATGGCCTCGGCCGGGGCGACCAGGGCGCGCATCTCGTCCTTCAGAGCCTCGTTGGTCAGCTCGTCCTCATCGACATTGAAGACGTAGAGGAACGGCTTGGCAGTCAGCAGGTGGAGCTCGCGCAGCGGTTCACGATCGAGGCCGGCCGCGAAGACGGTGCGGCCGGAGTCCAGGATCTTCTTCGCCTCCTCTATAGCGGCGACGGTGGCCTGCGTCTCCTTCTTCATCCGGGCTTCCTTCTGCAGCCGCGGCAGGGCCTTGTCGATGGTCTGCAGGTCGGCCAGGATCAGCTCGGTGTTGATGGTCTCGATGTCGTCGGCCGGGGAGACCTTACCGTCGACGTGGACCACGTTGGGGTCGGTGAACACCCGGATCACCTGGCAGATCGCGTCGGCCTCGCGGATGTTGGCCAGGAACTTGTTGCCCAGGCCCTGGCCCTCGGAGGCGCCGCGGACGATGCCGGCGATGTCGACGAAGGTCACCGTGGCCGGCAGGATCTTCTGCGAGCCGTAGATCTCGGCGAGCTTTGCCAGGCGGGGGTCGGGGACGCCGACCACGCCCTCATTGGGGTCGATGGTGGCGAACGGGTAGTTCGCGGCGAGTACGTCGTTCTTGGTGAGCGCGTTGAACAAGGTCGACTTGCCCACGTTCGGGAGTCCGACGATTCCGATGGTGAGCGCCATTGTCCAACTGTCCTATCGACGTAGCGGTGAGAGCGGCCTGCGCCAGGCGGACCGGCGGGCGGCCCTCCGTCGATTATCGCAGCCTGCGCGAGTGCCTACGCCGACCCGCCTTATCCCTGCGCCGCAGCCGCCCGCCGGTCGATGGCCGGGCCCAGGGCCGCGATGCCCGTGATCGCCGCCGCGGCTGCGGCGAGCATGCCCCACCACAGGTAGGCCGGGCCGGCCAGGGTGTAGACCGTGGTTCCGGCAGTCAGAGCGAGGAACCGGGCCACGCCCCAGGTCCCGCTGAAGGCGCCTTGGTAGCGGCCGCGGGCTTCGGCGGGGGCGAGGTCGGCGATCAGGGCGGCGGCGATGCCGCCGACGGCGACCTCGCCGAGGGACCACAGCGTGACGGTGGCGGCGTAGGCGGGGATGGTGTGGGCGATGCCGGTGAGGGCGACGCCGAGGGCGATCAGGATGCTGCCGAGGAGGTAGACCGGGGTGCGGGGGAAGCGGGACAGGTAGGTGGTGGCCAGCGGCTGCAGGGCGACGACGAGGCCGGCGTTCACCGCGGCGGCCAGGCCCATCGCGGAGGCCGGGAGGCCGTCGGTGCGGATGGCCAGGGGCAGGGCGCTTTCGGTGAGGCTGTAGATGAACAGCTGGACGCCGAACAGGGGCAGCAGCTTGCGGGCCAGGCGGTCGCGGAAGACGACGCCGTAGCCGGAGCCGGCGGGCTTCGCCGGGGTCGGGGAGGTTCCGGCAGCCGAGTCAGCAGCAACCGATCCGACAGCCGCGTCGGCTGCCGAGCCGACAACGGCATCCATCCGGCCCGACACCCGCGCCGCCCGGTCCGACGGCAACCGCGTCGCGACGATCACCGCGTACGCCAGCGACGTCCCGGCATCCAGCGCGAACAGCAGCCAGTAGCCGTGGCCGGCCAGGTAGCCGCCGAGGATGCCGGCGGCGGCGGTGCCGATGTTCACCGCCCAGCCGAACAGGGCGAAGGCCTCGCGGCGGCGGGTCGGGGCGACGGTGTCGGTCAAGGTGGCGTAGGCGGCCGGGCCGACCATCGTCGCGGTGGCGCTCAGCAGCACCGCCGCCAGTGCCATGGTGGCCACATCGGGGGAGACGAAGAGCGCGCCCTGGGCGGCTGCGGTGCCGAGGAGGCCCGCCGTCATCGTCAGCTTGCGGCTGTGCCGGTCGGCCAGCCAGCCGCCGACCGCGGGGCCGATCAGGTTGCCCGCCCCCAGGGCACCGAGAACGTAGGGGGTCTGGTCGGCGGAGACGCCGCGGGAGCCGAGGAAGAACACCAGGAACGGGCCGACCAGGTATCCGATGCGGTTCACGACAGTGCCGGCGAAGATCACCCAGATCGCCTGGGGGAAGCCGGTGAAGGCCGCCAGGGGGTGGCGCGGGCGGCGGGTGCGGGCCGGAGTGCAGTCGGCCGGGCGGATGCTCGTGGTGGTCATGGCCGCAACAGTGGTGCCGTGTGGCGATCATGCGACAATGATTCGGCCCCGCCCGAATCCACTGGTTCGCCGGGCGAGCAGCAGTCAACGAAGTAGGCAACAGGGCAAGACCCCGGCACGTCCGGGACGGGTCTGGGAGGGGTGCCGCCGTGCCGGCAACGTTGTCGTTCACCGCTGAGGAACTGGCGCTGGTGCGCTTCTCCGTCTCCCCGATGTGGGAGGTGATCACCAGCTTCCGGGTCCTGAGCCGGCCCGGCCTCTACCCGGTGCACGGCTCCTGGTTCGATCAGGTCCGCCCGCGACTGGCCGCCGCCGGCCTGCTGACCGGCCGCTTGGCGGCGATGTTCCAGGCCCAGAACTACGTCCCCGACTTCCTGAACCCGGTTCCCGGCGCCGCCGGTCCCGGCCTGGCCGATGAGCTGGCTGCCATTCGGGCGACGCCGGAACACCACCTTTCGGTGGATCTCGACTACTACGACCGGCAGATCGGCGACGCCTCCCGGCCGCCCTTCCTCGACCGCCTCCGCAGCCATCCGGAGCCAGCCCTCTGCGAACTGGCGACGGAGATCGAGCAGTACTTCCAGATCGCCCTGGCCCCCTACTGGTCGCGGATCAGGACCCTGCTGGATGCCGACGTCTACCACCGCGCCCGCCAGGTCGCCGAGCACGGTGCCGCCCGGCTGTTCAACGAGCTGCATCCGGACGTCAGCTGGAACAGCGGGACCCTGCAGATGCTGCACCGCAAGCGGGTGCTGTGCCGCGACGACAATGCTCCAGGCCTGATACTCGTGCCGTCCGCCTTCGCCTGGAACAGGATTCTCACCCGCGCCGCTCCTGGCGACGTCCCGCAGCTGTGTTACGGCGCGCGCGGCGTCGGCACCGTCTTTGCCCGGCGCGCGCCGGAGCCTTCCGAGGCGGTGGCCGCGGTGATCGGCCGCTCCCGGGCGCTGCTGCTCGCCGAACTGGAGGCGCCGGCCTCCACCACCGAACTGGCCGCCCGGACGGGGATGTCGGCGGGCGGGATCTCGGAGCACCTGACCGCGTTGCGGGGCGCCGGAATGGTCAGCGCGCACCGGGCCGGCCGCTCGGTGTTGTACGCGCGCACCGCGGTGGCCGACTCCTTGTTGGCCGCCGCGGTCTGAGCGCGATGGATGGCGAGTGGACAGAGTGCTGGACGCTTGATGGAGACCCTGCCGCGCGTTTGACAGCCCGTCCAACAGGGGCTGGTGATCGGGGGATTTCGTAGAAACATGCGATGCGCCCCTGGCGCGCCGGTGGCGGTCAGTGCTTCATTTGTAGGCGGGGAGAGAACGGAGCGCTGTCAGCCATTAGCTGAACGGAGTCAAGGCGATGCCGCGATCACGCCGTAAGTTCGACATCGACGAGTTCGTCCGCGAGTGTCTTCAGGCTTGGGAAGCCGACGGGGCCGAGGCGGTCAAGGACGTGCTGGAACGGACGCTCGGGCGCGGCTGCGCGCCGGTGCGGGAGTGTTTCGGCGATCCGCAGGAGGCCCACCTGCAGGTCCTGTATCCGGGGCCTGAGTTGGTGATAGAGAACATGGTGTGGGCGCCGGGGATGTCCTATCCGGCGCACAACCACAACACGCCGGTGATGACCGGCGTGTACGCCGGACTGGAGGTGAACGACTTCTACCACCCGAGCCCCGTCGTCGGCGGCCGGTTAGAGCGGACTGAAACGGTTGACATCGGTGAAGGGGACGCGGTGTTGATGGGATACGACGCCATTCACCGGATAGCCAATCCGAACCGCCGCAGCTTTACTGGGGCATTCCACATATATATGGGGGATTATCTCCATTCTTCACGATCTATCTGGTATCCGGACGAGGCTTCGGAGACCGCGGCCTCGTTCGCGCTGACGAAGGACATCTTCGCCGCCGCCAACCGGGACCTGGCCGTGGCGCGGGCCGGCGACGCCGAGCCGCGGCGCCGCAAACGCCAGAGCGCGGCCGAACTCGCCGGCGCGGCCGTCGCGGCCGGGCCGGCGACCGTGACCGCCGCCACGATCACGACGACGACCGCGACCGGGGCTGCCACCGCGACCACAACCACCACCGCCACGACGACTACTGCCACAACCAGCACCGCCACCGTCGGCGCGCGTCGCTCGTCGAAGGCCCGCGCGGCCGCCGGAACCGGTTCGCGCCCCCATCTCCATCCGCCGGGTGACCAGGGCTAATCCGGCCGCCGGAAACCACCGTCCAACAACCACCGTATTTCCGGCTACGCACCGGTCCTGCAGGTCGCGCCCTGCTCGACACTGGTAGCCGAGCATTCGACCGGCCGCGTCACGACCGCCGGGCCTCGCAGACCCGATCCCCGATCGCCGAAGCAGATCGCTGACACAGCAGATCGCGCCGAAGCGCTGGAGGACCGCTGGTCCGCGAGGCCCGCAGCGTATACGCGGGCGGATCAGTGCCGTTCGAAGTGCTGGTGAACAGCGGTTGAGGGTTGGGGAACACGGTGGTCGGATTCAGGATTGCCGCGGCCGGTGCGCCGCGGCGGTCGCGTCGTGCTTCCGGCGCGGCGGCGGGGGTGGCGGTCGCGGC
>JABFWL010000455.1 GCA_013362315.1 Catenulispora sp.
CACGGTGGAGGGCAACGGGCAATCGCTTCAGTTCAGGCTTTCGGTTCGCGCTTTCGTTCGAGCCTTGGGTTCGAGCCTTGGGTTCGGGCCTTCGGTTTGGCCCTCGGTTCGCGCCGTTCAGTTCGAGCCTTCGGTTCGCGGCGACAGTTCGGCCTCGGCTCGCGCGGTCGGCTCGCGTCGTCAGTTCACGGCGACGACCTCGCCGCCGGTCACCCGCACCAGTTCGTCGAAGCTGATGGCAAAGACCGTGTGCGCGTGGCCGGCGGCGGCCCACACCTCGGGGTAGGCGCGCAGCGCGGTGTCGACCAGCGTCCGCACCGGCGCCGGGTGTCCGACCGGCGCCACGCCGCCGATGCGCTGCCCGGTGTGCTCGTACACGAACTCCTTCGTGGCCCGGGCCAGGGTCCCCACCCCTAGGTCCGCCGCCAGCTTGGCGGTGTCGACCCGATGTGCGCCGGAGGTCAGGACCAGCAGCGGTGCGCCGTCGGCGTCGAAGATCAGGCTGTTCGCGATCGCGCCGACCGCGCAGCCCACCTGGTCGGCCGCGGCCTGCGCGTTCGGCGCCGACTCCGGCAGGACCACGACGTGCGGCTCGAACCCCTTCGAGCGCAGTTCGTTCTCGACGGCGAGCACGGCGGGATGGTTCGCGATCCGTTCCATGCCCGCCGATATTAGCGCCGGGCACCGGCGACGGTCCGGCACAATACGCGCCATGGAACTGCTTGACCGGATCGTCGAACCCACCGAGATCGTGGCGGGCCGCTATCAGCTGCGCCCGCCGTCGCCACGCGACGTCCCCGACGTCATGGCGATGTCCCTGGACGAGGACGTGCGGCTGTGGAACCCCCTGGCTGCCGGCGCCGACGAGGAGAAGGCCCACGCCTGGGTCGAGAAGTGGGCCGACTTCAACGGCGGGCAGACCGCGGTGTTCTGCGTGTACGAGGCGGTCGAGGGCCGTCTGCTCGGCATGGTGTCCCTGCACAAGATCGACCTCGAGCACTCGATGGGCGAGCTCGGCTATCGGATCGCGCCGTGGGGCCGGGGCCGGGGCGCCGCCACGGTCGCGGTGCGTGCCGTCACCGACTGGGCGTTCGGCGCCCTCGGCCTGATCCGGATGCAGCTGATCCACGGCGTCGAGAACCCGGCGTCCTGCCGCGTGGCGGAGAAGTCCGGCTTCCTGCTGGAAGGCACCATGCGGAGCTCATACCGGTACGGCGACGGGAAGCTGCACGACGAGCACATGCACGCGCGGTTGGTGACGGACCCGGTGTCGCTTTTCGGGGTCTAGGCTCGGCGACTCGGCCACTCGGCGACTCGGCGACTCGGCGACTCGGCGGTTCAGTGGTCCGCCGGTTCGGCAGGCTCAGGGATTCGCTGGTTCGGCGCGCGGGACCAGGTGGGCGCGCGGCGGGAGCGGCTCGGCCCGTTTTTAGCTCCGTAGCCGGTCCCAGCTCCGCAGGTCACAGCTCCGCGGCCGGTCACAGGCCCCAGTCCAGCGCGGGCGGCATCACGCCCTCCCACGCCAGCAGCCACTCCTTCGTGCGCAGCCCGCCGCCGAACCCGCCGAGCCCGTCGGCGGCGAGCACCCGGTGGCAGGGCACGACGATCGGCAGCGGGTTGCTGCCCATGATGCCGCCGACCGCCTGCGAGGCCGTGACCCCGGCGCCGGAGCCCTTCGCGAGGTCGCCGTAGGTCACGGTCTCTCCGAACGGGACCTCGGCCAGCAGCTTCAGCACGGTCAGGCGCAGCCCGTTGACGCCGTACCAGTCCAGGGCGATGTCGAACTTCGTGCGCGTGCCCTCGAAGTACTCCCGCAGCTGGAGCAGCGCCTCGTCGAGCTGCGCCCGCGCGATCCGGTCCGGGTCGGCGCTCCGCCCGGCCAGCAGCGGCTCGTCGGCCACGCTCAGCAGCTCGGCGACGCTGAGCGTGCCTATCGGCTCGCCCGCCGGGCCTTGCGGCTCATGATCGGCGGCGCCGCCCGGAGCCCGGTCATGTCCCCGGTCCTGCGGAAACTGGACCATGCGCAATCCCCGGGCCGTCGTCCCGACGGTCAGCGTCCCGATCGGCGTCTCCAGCAAGGCGGTCTGCATGACCACCATTGTGCCAACGGGGGCTGACAACGCTGTTGGCGCGGCTAGACGATTGATTCCTGGGGGTACCGGCGCGAAACGTCTGATCAGCGGCGCCTGGCCGCCCCGGCCGGCCACCCACAGCCAACCAGGATGAGGGCGGCCGTCCGTGACGCCCAGGCTTGCTGCTGAGCCGTTTCGCAAGACTGCTTGTCAGCTGCGGTTCTGGAAGCCGGAACCCCCAGGAATCAATCGTCTAGGGTTACCGGCATGCCCCAGGCTTCCGCGAACGGCGTCCAGCTCGAATACCAGACTTTCGGCGATCCCGGCGCCGAACCGCTCGTGCTCATCATGGGCCTCGGCACCCAGATGACGGCCTGGCCCGAGCCGTTCTGCCAGGCCGTCGCCGACGCCGGCTTCCACGTCATCCGCTTCGACAACCGGGACTGCGGCCTGTCGACGATCATGGACGTGCCGGTCCCGGACTTCGGCGCTCTCATCGGCGGCGACCTGTCCGGCGTCCCCTACACCATGTCCGACCTGGCCGCCGACGCCACCGGGCTGCTCGACGCCCTCGGCCTGCCGGCCGCGCACATCGTCGGCGCCTCCATGGGCGGCATGATCGGGCAGCAGCTCGCCATCGACCACCCCGAACGGGTCCGGTCGCTGTGCTCGATCATGTCCACCACCGGCTCCCGCGAGGTCGGCCAGCCGTCCCCGGAAGTGCTGATGCTGGTGTTCGCCCCGGCGGCTAAGAACCGCGAGGAGGCGATCGACCGCGGACAGAAGCTCTTCGAGACCGTCGGCTCGCCCGCCTACCCGACTCCGATCGAGGAGCTGCGCGCCCGGCTCGGCGAGGCCTACGACCGCTCCTACACCCCGGCCGGGACCGCTCGGCAGCTGGCCTGCATCATCGCCGCGCCGGACCGCACCGCGGCGCTGGGCTCGGTCACCGTGCCGGCCGCGGTGCTGCACGGCGACGCCGACAAGCTGGTCGACGTCAGCGGCGGGTACGCGACCGCCGCCGCGCTCGGCGTCACGCCGCTGATCATCAGCGGCGCCGGGCACGACCTGCCCGAAGCGCTGTGGGAGACGTACGTCGGCGCGATCGTGGAGAACGCACGCCGAGCCGGGTGAGAACCCGGATTCGGCCCGGCCCGAATCGGATGCGCCGGCGGGCGGTGCCGGATAGAACTGGGCCATGGATCTTCTGGCTCACCTCTCCGACAGCGACCGGCAGCGCGTCCAGGACCGGCTGCGCAGCAACCTGATGACCTGGCTGACCACCGTCCGGCCGGACGGGCAGCCGGTCAGCGTGCCGGTCTGGTTCCTGGCGCGCGAGGACGGCACGATCGTCGTCTACAGCCGCCCGAACAAGGCCAAGCTGCGCAACATCGCCGCCAACCCCAAGGTCAGCCTCGGACTGGACGTCACCGACATCGGCCGCAACATCGTGCGGATCGAGGGAGAAGCCCGTCACGACCCCACCCTGCCGCGTGCCGACCGGAACCCGGCCTACCTCGCGAAGTACGTCGAGCGCATGGGTGCCTTGTTCGGCACTTCCGAAAACTTCGGCGAGCAGTTCACCGCCGGGCTGGTGATCACTCCGACGAGGATCCACGGATGATGAAGTAGAGCTGCTTGTGCTGAACCCCGGCCTCGATCGCGGTCATCGCGGCCTCGGCCGACGCACGGTCGGGGTGCCGGGACACCCGGAACCGGTTGCCGTTGTCGTCCTGGCGCCAGAGCTCGAACTCCTGGCTCCCAGTACCGAGACCAGTCCCGTTTTCAGGTCCGTTTCTAGTTCCGTTTCTAGTTCTGTTTTCGGTTCCGGTCACGGCCGGTCCCACGCAGCTCCGGCGCGTGCCAGCCGGTCCCGGTACTCGATCCGGTCGGCCCACTCCGGAGGGAACGCCGCCATCCCGAGCCGGGCGCCCGCGAACGCGCCAGCGAGTGCTGCGATCGAGTCCGAGTCGCCGCTGGTCGCCGCGGCCCGGCCGAGCGCGCGCACCGGTTCGTCGGGATACATCAGGAAGCACAGCAGCGCGGTGGCCAGCGCTTCCTCCGCGATCCAGCCCTCGCCGGTGGCCCGACAGGGGTCGGCGTCGCGGTCGGGCCGCGTGAGCGCCGCCGCCAGCCGGTCCAGCACCGCGGCACACTCGTCCCAGCCTGCGGCGATGAAGTCCTCCGGCGACTGTCGGCCCGGCACTCGCCACAGCTCGTCACCCAACCACGTGCCGTGATACACCGCGCGTTGCTCGTGGCAGCGTTCCCGCAGCGCCGGAACCAGGTCCGCCGGCGCCGTGCCGGTCAGCAGCAGGTGGGTCGCGAACGCCGTCAGGTCCGAGGCCGCGAGCCCGGTCGCGTGGCCGTGCGTGAGCGCCGCCTGCAGCTGGGCGATCCCGGCGGCCGTGGCCGGTGCCAGCCCGGGCATCAGGGCGACCGGCGTGACCCGCATGTTAGCGCCGCAGCCCTTGGACCCGCGTTGCGTCGCCTGCGCCCAAGGCAGACCCTGCGCGAGTCCGTCGCACGCCCGCAGACACGTCATCCCCGGCGCGCGGTTGTTGTCCGGCGAGTGCGCCCACGCCACGAAGTGCTTGATCAGCGACGTCGTCAGCGCCTCCGGCTCCGGCCCGGCCCCGGCGGGCTGCTCCAGCAGCGCCTCGGCGACGGCCAGCGCCATCTGCGTGTCGTCGGTGACCAGCGCCCCCCGCGGCAGGTCCGACGGCCCGGCCGGCCCGTACTCGCGCACGATCTCCTCGAACCGCTGGAACTCCGTGGGCTTGCCCATGCTGTCCCCGTATGCGAGCCCGAACAACGAACCGGTCGCCGACATGTGTCCCCTCCCGTGGCTTGGTGCCGTCAGTCTGCCAGCTACAGTCCCGGGTCATGAGCGACTTCCCGCACGCCGACCCGGTCCTGCGCGACGCCACCGCCGCCGACCTCCCCGCGATCGTCGGCCTGCTGGCCGACGACAAACTCGGCTCCACCCGCGAGAGTCCGGACGACCTCGCCCCGTATCTCGCTGCCTTCGCCGAACTGGACGCGGACCCGAACCAGCGCCTCATCGTCGCCGACCGCGCCGGCGAGATCGTCGGGACGTTCCAGCTGACCTACATACCCGGCATCAGCCAGCGCGGTCTGAAGCGCGCCGTCATCGAATCGGTCCGCGTCGCCGCGGCCGAGCGCGGCCACGGCCTCGGCTCGCAGATGATGACCTGGGCCATCGCCGAATCCCGCGCCGCCGGCTGCCGCCTGGTCCAGCTCACCTCCAACGCCGAACGACCCGACGCGCATCGCTTCTACGAGCGCCTCGGGTTCGTCCGGTCGCATGTCGGGTTCAAGCTCAAGCTGAACTGAACTGAACTGAACCCCGTCTGTAGTTCCCGTTTTTAGCTCTCGTTTCTAGTTCCCGTTTTTAGCTCCGGGATCCAGAAACACCAGCTCAGGCCGCCAAACCCCGCGCCCGCAGCATCGGCTCGACCTCCGGCGCCCGGCCCCGGAACTCCGCGAACGCCGCCATCAGGTCCACGCTCGAACCGCGGGAGAGCACCGACCGCCGGAACGCCTCTCCGCTGTCCCGGACCGAGCGGCCGGCGGCCACGCCCTCCTTGAACCAGTCGACCGTGTCCTTGTCCAGGACCTCGCTCCACAGGTACGAGTAGTACCCGGCCGCGTAGCCGTTGCCCCAGATGTGCGCGAAGTAGCTGGAGCGGTAACGCGTCGGCACTTCCGGGACCAGCAGGCCGTAGCGCTTCAGCGCCGCCTCTTCGAACGCCTTCGCGTCCCCCGGCTCCTCGCCGGGAGTCAGCGAGTGCCAGGCCCAGTCGAGCATGACAGCAGCCAGCGTCTCCACGACGTCGAAGCCCTGCCCGAACTTCTTCGCCTCGGCCATCCGCCCCACCAGCTCCGCGGGCACCGGCTCTCCGGTCCGGTAGTGCTTGGCGTAGTTGGCCAGCACCTCCGGCCACTGCGCCCACATCTCATTGACCTGCGACGGGTACTCCACGAAGTCGCGCGGCGTGTTCGCACCGGCCACCGTCGGGTACTCCACGTCCGAGAACAGGCCGTGCAGGGCGTGGCCGAACTCGTGGAACAGGGTGGTGACCTCGTCCCAGGTGAGCAGCGTCGGCTCGCCCGCCGGCGGCTTGGCCACGTTCAGGTTGTTGACGACCACCGGCGGCTGGCCCAGCAGGTGCGACTGCTCGACGTAGTTCGTCATCCACGCCCCGCCCCGTTTCGAGCTCCGGGCGTAGAAGTCGCCGAGGAACAGCCCGATGCCGGTGCCGTCGGCGTCGAACACCTCCCAGATCCGCACGTCCGGGTGATACGCGACCAGGTCCGGCCGCGCCTGGAACGTGATCCCGTAGACGAGCTCCGCGGCGTGGAACACGCCGTTGATCAGAACACTGTCCAGCTCCAGGTAGGGCCGCAGCGCCTCGGAGTCGACGTCGTACTCGGCCTGCCGCACCTTCTCCGAGTAGTAAGTCCAGTCCCACGCCTGCAAGCTCTGCCCGGCCGGCAGGTGCGCACGAAGCGCCCCGGCCTCCCGCTCGAGGTTGGCCATCGCCGCCGGGATCAGCTTGATCATCAAGTCCTCGACGGCCTTGGTGGTCTTCGCCATCCGGTTCTGTACCGCGTACTCGGCGTGGGTGCCGAAGCCCAGCAGCACGGCACGCTCGGCGCGGAGCTTGGCGATCTCGACGATCACCGGCCCGTTCTCCTGCCAGGCCCGCTCCAGGGACGCCTCCAGCAGCGCCCGGCGCGCCTCGCGGTCGTCCAGCGCGGCCAGCTCCGTCTGGTTGGAGAAGTTCTTCAGCGAGATGACGTACTTGCCCGGCAGCCCGACCGCCTCGCCGTTCTCCTTGGCCGCCGCGATGGCGTCCGCCGACATCCCGGCCAGCTGTTCGGCGGTGTCGAACACCTGCTGGCCGGCCTTGTTCGCGGCCAGCAGATTCCGGTCGAACTCCGTGGACAGCGCCGCCAGCCGCTCGTTGAGATCCGTCAGCCGCGCCTTGTCGGACGGGGACAGCTTCGCCCCGCCCAGGACGAAGTCCCGGTGCCGCTTCTCCAGCAGTCGCAGCTCGACGTCGCCGAGGCCCAGTTCGGCGCGCCGTTCGTAGAGGTCGTCGATCCGCGCGAACAGGTCCGCGTCCAGCATGATCGCGTCCATGTGCGCGGCCCACCGCGGGTTGATCTGCCGCTCCAGCTCCTGCAGGCCGTCGGTGGTGTCGCTGGAGGTCTGCGCGAAGAACACCAGCGCGACGCGGTTCAGCAGGGTGCCGGCGCGTTCCATGGCGACGAGCGTGTTCTCGAAGGTCGCCGGCTCCGGGTTCGCGGCGATCGCCGAGATCTCCGCCAGATGTTCGGTGAAGCCGGCGTCGAACGCCGGAAGGTAGTGCTCCTCGGCGATGACGGCGAACGGCGGAAGCTCGTAGGGCAGCGCGCTGGGCTGGAAGAAGGGGTTGTCAGCGCTGTTATCAGTGGTCACGTCCCCGACTCTAGCCCGTGACTAGTAGCGGGTGTACAGCGATTTAGTCCGTTACACCAGCGGCTCCCACGGTGCCGCGGAGATGTCCGAAGATGAGACTGGTCTCGGTGTGCCCGACAGCCGGGTGGGTCGTCAGGTGTTCCAGCACGAAGTCGCGCAGCGCATCGGAGTCGGCCACGGCCACGTGCAGCAGGTAGTCGTCGGCCCCGGCGACGTGCCACACGCCGACCACGCCCGGCAGCCCCGGCACGTCGCGGATGAACTCCTTCACGCGCTCCCGGGTGTGCGCCCGCAGCCGTACCGCGATCATCGCCTGGAGTCCGCGTCCCAGCGCCGCCGGGTCGATGTCGGCGTGGAAGCCGCGGATGACGCCCCGCTCCCGCAGCGCGCGGATCCGGGCCAGACAGGTGGACGGCGCGACGCCCACCGCCTCGGCGACGGCGTTGTTCGGCGTCCGCGCGTCGGCGGCCAGCACGGCCAGGATCGCGCGGTCGACGGCGTCCAGGACCGGCCGCGGACCTCGCACATCGTTCGGCATACCCGTCAGTATCCGGGGCGAAGCTGAATCTTTCAATGCGAGAGTGCCATACTGCAGAATCTTCTACGTGAGATATTCCATCTGTCCGACAGATCTTCAATAATGACCGCATGCTCCCCGCCTCCGCCCTGCCGGATACGGTCGCCGTGCATGCCGGCCGCGACGACTTGTCCGCCCTCGGCGTCCACGTCCCGCCGATCGATCTGTCCACCACGAACCCGCTGCCCGAGGTCGGACTCGGTGGCGACTGCTACGAGGCGCTGGCCACCGGCGGCACCCCGCTGGCCGGCGGCAGCCACGTGTACCAGCGGCTGTGGAACCCCACCACCGCCCGTTTCGAGGAAGCGCTGGCCCGCCTGGAGCACACCGCGGCCGGGGTCGCCTTCGCGTCCGGCATGGCGGCCATCACCGCCTGCCTGCTTGCCGCCGCGGCCGAGGGCAAGCGGCACGTGGTCGCGGTGCGGCCGCTGTACGGCGGCAGCGACCACTTGCTGGCCAGCGGCCTGCTCGGCACCGAGGTGAGCTGGGCGTCGGCCGGCGGCGTCGCGGCCGCGCGCCGCCCCGACACCGGCCTGGTGGTCGTCGAGACCCCGGCCAACCCGACTCTGGAACTGCTGGATCTGGCGCGGATCGCCGAGCAGTGCGGCGATGTGCCACTACTGGTCGACAACACCTTCGCCACGCCGATTCTGCAACGCCCCGCCGAGTACGGCGCCACTCTCGTCGTGCACAGCGCGACCAAGTACCTCGGCGGCCACGGCGACGTCCTGGGCGGCGTCGTCGCCACCACCGAGGAGTGGGCCGCGCGGCTGCGCCCGATCCGCGCCATCACCGGGTCGGTCCTGCACCCGCTGTCGGCCTACCTGCTGCACCGCGGCCTGCAGACCCTGCCGCTGCGGGTCCGCCACCAGTCGCAGAACGCGCAGAAGCTCGTCGACCGCCTGCTCGCCAACCCCGCGGTGGAGCGGGTCTACTACCCCGGCCTGCCGGACTGCGACCCGCAGCACCTGGTCGGCCGCCAGATGAGCGGACCCGGCGCGGTGTTCGCCATGTCCGTGCGCGGCGGCTACGCGGCGGCGGCGCGCACCGCCGACTCGGTGCGCCTGATCACGCACGCGGTGTCGCTCGGGGGAGTGGACACGCTGATCCAGCATCCTGCCTCCCTCACTCACCGCCCGGTGGCCGCCGACGCCAAGCCGCACGCTTCGGTGCTGCGGGTGTCGGTCGGGTTGGAGGACACTGAGGACCTGTATGCCGACCTGGAGCGGGCGCTGAGGTCGTAGGCGCTGCGCAGCGTTGCTAGCGCTTGCTCGTGCTCCGCCTGCCGCCCGATCGCCAGCCGAACGACGAACCCACCACCTAGGCTCCCGCTTTTAGCCCTTCACACGCCGAGCGCCGCCAGGAAATCCTCGTTGTGCTCGGCGAGCCACTTCTGGATGTTGTCCCAGCGCTGTGGGTCACGGCGGGCATCGACCTCGGTGAAGACCGGATCGCCGGAGGCCACACGGCCGTTGACGAAGCGTCGGCACGTCTCGGTCACCTGCGCGAACAGCTCCAGCAGAGTACGGCGATCGGCGTCGCCGAGCCCGTAGGCGTCGACCAGCAGCCGCAGACGGGGGAACGGATCCAGCCCGTCCATGCCCTCGACCTGCCGGATCGCGCCGGGGACCATCGGCACCCAGTACCAGGCGCAGAACGCGAGGTCCCACAGCGGGCGTCCGGGAGCGGCGAAGTCGAAGTCGATGAGCGCCGCGGCCTCGCCGTCGCGGAAGACGACGTTTTCCAGGCAGGCGTCGTTATGGCACAGGATGACCTGGTGATCTCCGTTTTCAGCTCCGGGATCGACGAACTCGCTCGGCCACTGGGCTTCGGGGATCGGCACACCGGCCGCCGCGTCGTGCATGCGCCGCAGCAGCCGGCCGACGGACGTGAGCGACTGTTCGGTCTTTGACCACTCCGGATACGGCGGTACCGCCACACCGCCGGGTACGAAGCTCAACACCTCACGGCCTCCGCGCAGCTCCTTCGGCTCCGGCGCTCCGTCGAAGCCGGCGTCGCGCAGCGCCCGCAGGTACTCGTGCAGCGCCGCCGCGTGCGGGGGAGCGGGGCGCTCCACGACGTCGCCACGCCGCACGACCTGGCCGAGGTTCGCCAGGCCGCCGCCGAGCACCTCGCCGGCTTCCGGACGAGCCACGGGATCAACCACGGGATCAACCACTGAGTCCCGCCTCCGGCCAGCTCTGTGGGGTCGTCAACCCCAGGATGAGCGCTGCGATGTTCTGTGCCTCCACCGCGTTCAGATACCTTCCGTACACGTCCATGCGTGGCAGCGTAGGGCGAGGATGGGGCTGCGTTCCTCCGGATTATCAGGTCGAAACACTGTGGAAACTCCTCGCTTTTAGTATCGGTACATGATCGCCGTCGTCCCGATGACCGCCGAGCACGCCTCCGACGTCCTGCGGATCTACAAGCACGGCATCGACGAGGGCGATGCCACGTTCGAGACCGACGTTCCCACCTGGGAGGTCTTCGACGCGACGAAGCTGCCGGAGCACCGCTTCGTCGCCGTCGACGACATGCGTGACGCCGACGCCGATGTCGACGCCGATGTCAACGCCGGCGCCGTCCTCGGCTTCGTCGTCGCTTCAGCGATCTCGAAACGCGCCTGCTACGCGGGCGTCGTCGAACTCTCTGTCTACGTGGCGCCCGAAGCCCGTGGCCGCGGCGTCGGCGGACGCCTGGTCGCCGCGCTCATCGCCTCGACCGAGGCCGCCGGGATCTGGACCATCAAAGCCGGGATCTTCCCCGAGAACACGGCGAGTCTGGCGCTCCACGCGCGGCACGGGTTCCGGGTCTTGGGGCGCCAAGAACGGATCGGCAAGACCGCCGCGGGGGTGTGGCGTGACGTGGTGCTGCTGGAGCGGCGCAGCGGTGTCGTGAACTAGAAACGGGCGTGACTACCCGACCGGAGTACCGCGACGAGCGTCCTGAAGTGCGACACCGGAATACGGGTGTTACCAACAATGTGGGGATGTGCCCCGTCACCACATCGTTGGAGGAACCTTCATGGGACCGAGACTCGCTGGGGTCAACTGGAGCCAGGGTGTTTCGAACGCCTGGTCCTCCGTCGCCAACATCGTTCCGAAGCTGTTGGCATTCGCCGTGATCATGCTGGTGGGCTGGCTGGTCTGCAAGGCCATCGCCCGCGTGCTGGACGCCGTGCTGCGCCGGATCGGCGTGGAGCGGCTGGCCGAGCGGGCCGGGGCGCAGCGCTTCCTCGCCGACTCCAAATGGGACGCCACCGCGATCCTGACCAAGGTCGTGTACTACGGACTGCTGCTGGTCGTGCTACAGCTGGCGCTGGGCGTCTTCGGGCCGAACCCGATCAGCGACATGATCCACGGCGTGGTGGCCTGGCTGCCCAAGGGGATCGTCGCCCTGATCATCTTCGTGGTCGCCATGGCGATCGCGAACGTGGTCCGGGAACTGGTGACGAACATCCTGGCCTCGGTGTCCTACGGCAAGGTGATGGGCTGGATCGCCTGGTCCTTCATCGCCTTCTTCGGCACCATCGCGGCCCTGTCCCAGGCTGGCATCGCCAACTTCGTCCTCGGCCCGATCCTGAACGCCGTGCTGTTCACCATCGCCGGCATCGCGGTGGTCGGCGTCGGCGGCGGCCTGATCATGCCCATGCGCTCGCGCTGGGAGCGGATGCTGAACAAGGCCGAGGAGGAGACGATTCGCGTGAAGACGACGGGGAACGTCTCGGCGTACCAGAGGGGCCGCTCCGACGCCCAGGCCGGGCAGCCGTCGGGGCAGACCACGACGCCGGCCGGCGGCGCGACGCAATACGGGCAGGGTCCGGGTGCGGGCGGGTCTGGTTCCGGCGGCTCGGGTTCCGGCGGCTCGGGACCGACGCAGCCGCCGTACGGGCGGGAGCCTGGAACGACCGCTTGAGCCGGTGGCGGTCCGGCGGCGAACCGAATGGGCGCCGAATGGGCGCCGAATGGGCGCCGAATGGGCGCCGAATGGGCGCCGAGTGGGCGCCGACAGTGAGCCGCCGCGAGCCGGTGGGAGATGGAACTCGGGGGAGGGCGCGGGTTTCCGGTCGCGGACCCGCGCCCTTGGCGTGCCGAGGCAGGTGCCGCCGCCGGCGGCGGTGCTGGTCAGCACATCAGCAGGGCAGGCCGTCCGCAGCTCAGTACGCCCACGGCTCAGAACGCGAGCAGATCCTTCTCGCGGACCAGCCAGCAGATGGCGGTCAGGCGCAGAGTGGCGAAGTCGTAGCCGACCGGCTCCTGCCAGCCCTGCTCGGCGAGGACGTCGTTGAATCCGAGCACGTAATCGCTGAGGTCTTCACGGGCGACGGTGCGCTGGGCCGGCAGCGGCGGGATGTCCGGCATGGCCAGAGCGGCGGCCTCGGAGCTGCCGGGCGTGGCGAACAGGTCGGCGTTGAGCGTGTCGCACACCGCCGCCGCGTGCTGGTCGATCGCCGCGACCAGACCGGGGTCGAAGGCGAACTCGGCCAGGCGCGGCATGAAAGCGGCGACCACGCCGGCCAAGGGCGAGGCCATCGGCGGCGCGTCGTCCTGAGGCGGCGGCAGGAAGTCCATCCATTGACGGTAAATCCCCAGTTCAGGGCACGTCAAAGAGAACTTTACTGAGTGATGAGACCGGTGCAGACGGTGACGATGACGGTGACGGTCGGCCCCGGTTTGCAGGTGCTGCGGTCGCGGTGCCGCTCGTCACTCGGCGGTCTTGTCGGATTCCTTACCCCGGGCGTCCATCGCCGCGGCCTCTTCGGGGGTCGGCGCGGTGCCGCCGAGGTGGGCCGGCAGCCACCACGTGTCTTCGGGGCCGGAGGGCTTGTCCGGGTAGGAGGACTGCGCCTCTTCGAGCAGTGCGCTCAGCCGGTTGTGCAGCTCGGCGGTGAGCTCGGCCGAGTTCTGCCCCTTCTTCGGATGCATCGGCTCGCCGATCAGCACCGTGATCGGCAGGTGCCGCTGCCACAGCCGGCGCGGCCGGCCCTTCGTCCACATCCGCTGCGTACCCCAGAGCACCACCGGGATCAGCGGCACATCGGCGGCCTGCGCCATCCGCACCGCGCCGTTCTTCAGGTCCTTGATCATGAACGAGCGGCTGATGGTGGCCTCGCCGAACACGCCCACCACCTCGCCGGACTTCAGGTAGTCCAGCGCCTGCCGGTACGACGACAGCCCGGCCTCCCGGTCCACGGGGATGTGCCGCATGCCGCGCATCAGCGGGCCGGAGATCCGGTTGTCGAAGACCTCCTTCTTCGCCATGAAGCGCACCCGCCGCTTCGACGGCAGCGCGGCCGCCCCGGCGAAGATGAAGTCCAGGTAGCTGATGTGGTTGCTGGCCAGTACGGCCCCGCCGCTGCGCGGGATCCGGTCGGCCCCCCGCACCTCGACCTTCAGGTCGAGCATCCGGAAAGCACCCTGCATCGCCCGGATCACCGGGGGATAAACGTATTCGCGTTCGGCCACAGGAGGACCCTAACCTACCCTTTCGTAAGTTAGCGCCACTCGCGGGCGCCCGCTTCGAGCTTCGACGTTAAAGATTCCACCGGAACATGAGGAAGCTGTGACCTCCGCATCGATCCTGGCACCGTCCACACCCGTCACCGTCCGCCTCCTCAAAGCGCCCCGGCCCGACGTCGAATACCCGGCCACGGTCCTGCACGACGACGGGGACCGCGTCATCGTCCGTGCGCCCTGGTTCGGTGACGTGCCCCGCGACATGGGCTTCGCCGTCTTCGAGCCCGGAGATGTCTGGACCGAGCACTTCTGGCGCACGCGGTGGTTCTCCATCAAGGAAGTCCGTACCGCCGACGGCGCGGTGAAGGGCTGGTACTGCGACGTCACCCGCCCGGCCACCGTCACGGCCGAGGCGCCCGCAGGCCCCAGCATCGCGATCGCGGACCTGGACCTCGACTTGTGGCTCTCCGGCGACCACACCCGGATTCTGCGCCTGGACGAGGACGAGTTCGAGGCCAGCGGCCTGGCCGCGCGGGAGCCGGAGACGGCAGCCCGCGCCCTGGCGTCGTTGGACGAACTGGAGGCGACGGCGAAGGCGGACGGGTTCAAGGTCCTGTTGGCTCGCTGAGGTCCGGATCGGCGCCATCCGAACCGGCATCGGGGTCCGCGTCTTCCCCGGCGGAGGCCTTGATCGTCACCACTCCGCTGTCCAGATCGATCGGCCCATGGTGAGGATCACCTTGGCCTGACTCATCCCGGGTCCACTCCAGCCGATGCCGCTCTTCCTCGCGGTGTCGGCGGCTCGGGACCAGCCAGTCCAAGATGATGCTCACACCCCGTTCAACGATCAACGCGGTCCGCGCGTTCCACGCCGGGAGCCGTACGCCGAGCCGTGCGCCGACTGGGTGAATCATCCGCAAGTGTCTTGAATGCCGGTCATATTCCGAATCATCCTGGTGCCTCCACAATCCTGGGGGCCAGGGGGAAGGGGGCGCCGACATGGCACCGACCACGACAACCTACGTAAACGCAACGCAGCTCGCGGCCCGCGGCTGGACGCCGGCCATGATCCGTGACCTGCTGGGCGGCCCGGACAAGCGGGAGCCGAACCCCCGCTTCCGGCGGGCGGCACCAACGCTCAAGTTCCTGTTCGCCCGCGTCGAAGCAGTCGAGCGCACCGTCCGGTTCGCGCACCGCAAGAAGCAGGCCGAGCGCAGATCAGCAGCCGCCAAGGCAGCCGCGCGCCGCCGCCGCATGGAGATGCTCCGACTCATGGCCGCCGAGGAGGTCCCCATCCCCCGCCTGGAACCGGCGGTTCTGGAGGCCCGCGCGGTCCGCCACCGCGACCCCAGGACCCGTACGACTCCGGATGGCAAAACCCTGAATCGCTGGAAGGTCAACTACCTCCGCCACCACCTCACCCGCTACGACCCCATGATCGAAGGCCTCTTCGGCCGCATCGGTCGCGCCGATGCCGAACGCTCGCTGCGGCAGCGCATCTTCGAGGCGATCGCCAAGGCGTATCCAGAGTTGTATGAGGAATGTCAGCGGCAGCTTAGGGCCAGCCAGCGGAGGTGAGGGCCAGCCGGTCGGATCGCGGCGCCGCCCCACCGCCACCTCACCCCCGATACAGCTCCCGCCCGATGATCGTCCGCTGCACCTCCGAGGCGCCCTCGTAGATGCGCGGTGCGCGGACTTCGCGGTACAGGTGCTCCAGGAGGTGGCCGTGTTGGAGGGCTGCGGCGCCGTGGATCTGGACGGCGGTGTCGATGACGTATTGCGCGGTCTCGGTCGCGAAGAGCTTCGCCATGGCTGAGCGGGCGGCGATGTGCTTCTCGCCGGTGTCGTAGGCCTCTGCGGCGCTGTAGACGAGGAGGCGGGCGGCTTCGGTGCGGGTGGCCATCTCGGCCAGGGAATGGGAGACCGCCTGCAGGTCCTTCAGGACGCCGCCGAAGGCCTCGCGGCGGGCCGCGTGGCTGATCGAGGCGTCGAGGGCGGCCTGGGCCATGCCGACGGCGAAGGCGCCGACGCTGGGGCGGAACAGGTCCAGGGTGCGCATGGCGACGCCGAAGCCCTGGTCGACGGTGCCGAGCAGGTCGGCGCGGGTCACCGGGACGGCGTCGAAGGTGAGGCGGCCGATCGGGTGCGGGGAGATCATCTCCAGGTGTTCACCGCCGAGGCCGGGGCGGTCGGCGGGGACCAGGAAGGCCGTCACACCGCGGGATCCGGCGCCGGGAGTGGTGCGGGCGAACACGCTGTAGAAGTCGGCTTCGGGGGCGTTGGAGATCCAGATCTTCTCGCCGGTCAGGGTCCAACCGTCGCCGGAGGGTGTCGCGGCCAGGGACAGGGACGCGGCGTCCGAGCCGCTGCCCGGTTCGGAGAGGGCGAAGCCTGCCACCGCCGTGCCGGCCACCACCTTGGGCAGCCAGTGGGAGACCTGTTCTTCGCTCCCGTTTTGAACAACGGGGTACGTCCCCAGCCCCTGCAGCGCCAGCGCTGTCTCGGCCTCGGTCGAGACCTGGGCCAGCGACTCGCGCAGCAGGCACAGGTCCAGCGCTGCGGCTTCGGCGCGGTGGTCGGCGTCGCTGCCCGGCTGCTGCGGCGGACGCACACCGGGATCGCCGCCAGTCGCGGTGGCCCCGGTGGCCTCGGTGGTCCCACTGCCGACGGCAGCAGCCCCGGGAAACAGGCGGGCCAACAGCCCGTGCCGTCCCATGGCCGCCAGCAGTGGCCGGTTCACGCGGCCGGGTGCGCCGGCGGCGGCGAGCGGTGCGAGGTCGGTCTCGGCGAGGGCCCGGACCCGGGCGCAGAAGGCGGACTGGGCCGCGGTCAGGCGGAACTGGGCGGATTCCATGAGTGTCAATGTAACAAAATCTTGACTGTCGTCACAGAAGTCGTACGCTGGTGCCGTCGAGCCCGGTACCACGCCTCACCGCACGCCCGCCACAGCAGCACGGAGTCCCGGAGGACCCGATGGACCTGCTCCCGTCAGCGCACGTCGACAGCTTCGCCCGCGACCGCCTGCCCGCGGCCGACCGCTGGCCCGTGCTCCTGCCGGGGCTGGACGACATGCGGTATCCGGAGCGGCTGAACTGCGCCTCCCACCTGCTCGACACCGCCATGGCCGAGGTGGGGCCGGATCGCAGGTGCCTGATCTGTACCTCGGAGAAGACCGGTGAGACCGAGACCTGGAGCTACGGCGACCTGGACCGGCGCAGCGACCAGATCGCCGAGGTGCTGACCGCCGAGTTCGGGGTGCTGCCGGGGCACCGGGTGCTCATCTGCGGCCCGAACAGCGCGTGGACCGTGGCCTGCTGGTTCGGCGTGCTGAAGGCCGGGGCGGTGGTGGTGACCGTCGTGCCGCTGCTGCGCAGCGAGGAGATCGCGACCGTGGCCCGGATCGCCGAGGTCAGCGTGGCCTTGTGCGCCCCCGGCTGCGACGACGAGGCGGCCAAGGCCGGGGTCGAGGGCATGCGTGTGGTCTCCGTCGGCGGCCCCGGCCCCGACGACCTCGTGGCCCGCTGTGCCCGGTCCTCGGGGCGGAAGTTCGAAACGGTGCAGACGTCGCAGGACGACGTCGCGATGATCGCCTTCACCTCCGGGACCACCGGCCGCCCCAAAGGCTGCCTGCACTTCCACCGCGACGTCCTGGCCATCGCCGACACCTTCGCCAAGCACATCCTGAAGCCCGGGCCCGACGATGTCTTCACGGGCAGCCCGCCCCTAGGCTTCACGTTCGGCCTCGGCGGCCTGGTCATCTTTCCGCTCGCCGTCGGAGCCTCTACCGTGCTGCTGGAGCGTGGCAGCCCGGAAGCGCTGCTCGGCGCCATCGAGAAGCACGGCGTCAGCGTCCTGTTCACGGCCCCGACCGCGTATCGCGCCATGCTCGCGATGCTAAAAACGGGGGAGGACGGCGGAGCCAGGGATCCGCGCCTGCAGACGCTCCGCCGCTGCGTCTCGGCCGGGGAAGCGCTCCCCGCGGAGACCTGGCGCGCCTGGCACGCCGCCATCGGCGTCAAGATCATCGATGGGATCGGCGCCACCGAACTGCTCCACATCTTCATCTCCGCCGCCGACGACGACATCCGCCCCGGCTCCACCGGGCGCCCGGTGCCCGGCTGGCAGGCCGCGATCCTGGACGAGGACGGCAACCCGGTCCCGGACGGCGAACCCGGTCGGCTGGCCGTCCGGGGTCCGATCGGCTGCCGCTATCTCGCCGACGAGCGGCAGACCGCCTACGTGCGCCACGGCTGGAACTACACCGGCGACACCTACATCCGCGACGAGGACGGTTACTTCTGGTACCAGGCACGCTCCGACGACATGATCATCTCCTCCGGCTACAACATCGCCGGCCCGGAGGTCGAGAACGCCCTGCTGCGCCACCCGGCGGTGCTGGAGGCCGGCGTCATCGGCATGCCCGACCCGGACCGCGGCCAGCTCGTCACCGCCTTCGTCGTGCTGCGTCCGGACACCCCCGCGAGCGAGGCCACGGTCAAGGAGCTGCAGGAGTTCGTGAAGTTGCGGATCGCTCCGTACAAATATCCGCGCGCGATCCACTGCGTCCCGCAGCTGCCGCGCACCGCCACCGGCAAGCTGCAGCGCTTCCGGCTCAGGGACCTGGCCTGAGCTCAAAACGGGGCCGCCGGTCCCAGCACGGGCAAGGTATCTTGCCGCTGTGCCGCCCCCGCCCGCTCCAGCACCGATCCCGAGGAAATCGACCTCAGTGACTCCGACGCCCCGCTCTCTGATCGTCTCCTTCTTCGGCGCGTACGGCCGCGAGCTCGGCGGCTGGATCGCGGTGGCCGACCTGGTCACGCTGCTGGGCCGGCTCGGCGTGGACGCGCCCGCGGTCCGCTCGGCCGTCTCCCGGCAGAAGCAGCGCGGCTTCCTGCAGGCGCGCCAGGCGGGCAGCGTCGCGGGCTACTCGCTCTCACCCGAGGCCGAGCAGATCCTCGCCGACGGCGACCGCCGCATCTACGCGCGGCAGGACGTGAAGCTCGACGACGGCTGGGTCCTGGCCGTCTTCTCCGTCCCGGAATCCGAGCGGCACCGCCGGCACCTGCTGCGCTCCCGCTTATCCCGCCTGGGCTTCGGCACCACCGCGCCCGGCGTCTGGATCGCGCCATCGCATCTGGCCGAGGAGGCGCGACACACACTGGAGCGGTTGGAGCTGGCTCCGTACGTCGACCTTTTCCACGCCGACTACCTCGCTTACGCCGACCTGCGAGAGGCTGCCGCGCGCTGGTGGGACCTCGGCGCGGTCCAGGCCGGCTACGCCGAGTTCTCAGCGCGGTTCCTCGAAACGGGAGCCGAACCGGCCGATGCGCTAGCCGACGACGCCGAGGCGTTCACCACCTATCTCAGGGCGCTGGACGCCTGGCGCCGTATGCCTTACCGGGACCCGGGACTTCCCCCTGAGCTCCTGCCCGACGACTGGTGCGGGGTCCAAGCCGCGGACATCTTCTTCCAATTGCACGACACGCTCCGGGGCCGCGGGCTCGAGTACGTGCGCAGCGTCGTCGAGCGCTGAGACCACTGCGTATTGCCCGTCACGCACGCCGATTCGGCAGCGACGGACCGTAGCTCCGGCCGCCGTGGCCCGATACTGAGAGCCGCCGTGGTCCGACGCTGAGGCCTGAGAACTGAGATCCGAGGCCTGAGTCCCCGCCGCCCTAGTCCCGCGGCCGCCACCTGGCGTGCGCCGTTCCCTCCGACCCCCTGCGGATCAGCTCCAGCCGCGGCCTCGGGCCGTCAGAGCGGCCGGAGGCCGGCTTACGGGCTCCGGCGCGGAAGGGCAGCGGCCACTCGGCGCCGGGACCGCGGTATTCCTGCTCGACGGCGGCGTGCAGCGTCCACTGCGGGTCGTACAGGTGCGTGCGGCCCAGGGCGCAGAGGTCCGCGCGGCCGGCGAGCAGGATCGAGTTGACGTCGTCGTAGGAGGAGATCGCGCCCACGGCGATCGTGGCGATGCCGGCTTCGTGGCGGATCCGGTCGGCGTACGGGGTCTGGTACGAGCGGCCGTATTCGGGCTTCTCAGCCGGGGTGACCTGGCCGGTGGAGACGTCGATCGCGTCGGCGCCGTGCGCGGCGAAGGCCTTGGCGATCGCCACGGACTGCGCGCCGTCCACGCCGCCGGGCGTCCAGTCGGTCGCCGAGACGCGAACCGTCATCGGCCGGTCCTGCGGCCACACGGCGCGGACCGCGTCGAACACCTCGAGCGGGAACCGGAGACGGTTCTCCAGCGAGCCGCCGTACTGGTCCTCGCGGTGGTTGGCCAGCGGCGACAGGAAGCTCGACAGCAGGTAGCCGTGGGCGCAGTGCAGCTCCAGCAGGTCGAATCCAGCGCGGGCGCCGCGCTCGGCGGCCTCGACGAAGTCGTTCTTCACCGTTTCGAGCTCCGGTGCGGTCAGCTCGTGCGGAATCTGGTTCACACCGGGCCGGTACGGCAGCGGCGACGGCCCCACCACCGGCCAGTTCCCCGCCGGCAGCGGCTCGTCAATGCCCTCCCACATCAGCTTCGTCGAGCCCTTGCGGCCCGAGTGGCCGAGTTGCAGCCCGATGGCGGCGTCCGAGTGGTCGTGCACGAATTCCACAATGCGCCGCCACGCCGTTTGCTGCTCGCCGGTGTAGAGCCCGGTGCAGCCCGGCGTGATCCGGCCGTTCGGGGACACGCAGACCATCTCGGTCATCACCAGGCCGGCGCCGCCGAGCGCCTTGGAGCCCAGGTGCACCAGGTGGAAGTCGTTCGGGACGCCGTCGACCGCCGAGTACATGTCCATCGGCGAGACGATCACGCGGTTCTTCAGCGTCAGCCCGCGCAGCCGGAACGGCCGGAACATCGGCGGC
>JABFWL010000745.1 GCA_013362315.1 Catenulispora sp.
CTCCCCGCCGCGGCCGAAGGCCGCCTGCGTCGCCGCCGCGACCAGATCGGCGTCCGCGGCGGTGGTCACCGGCCGCAGCGTGATCCCGGCCGGCGGCTCCTCCGGCAGACCGGCCGCCAGGCGTGTGATCTCCGCCACAAACAGCGTCTCCGGATCCCCCGCCTCGAACCCCGCCGCCGCCAGGCGCGCGCCGAGATCGGCGGGCCGATCGTGGCTGTAGAGCTTCCACTCGAACTCCGAGCCGGGGCCGTGGAGCCGACCGAAGTACGCGATCTGCGCGGCGATGGCGGCGTCCGCGCTGTCGGCGTCGAGATCCGAATACAGCACGCCATGGCCGTCGTCCCGCCCCTTGCCGACCTGCCGGACCACGCCCGAGTCGTGCTCGATCCGGGCTCCGGGCTCGTCGGGCTCGGCCGCGGCCCGCATCCGCGCGTCGAACAGGGCGAGCAGGTCCTTGTCGGCAGTGGCATCGAAAGTGGCAGAGGTCACCGGGGCAGCCCACCACCGGCCGTGCGATACGGCAAACGGTTAACGGGATTAGAACTGACCGTGGCAGCGCTGATACCGTCGGAGGTGCCGAAAAACCTCGAACGGGAGAGACCCTCCACGGGCGCCGAAGGAGCAACCCTCCCCGGAAACTCTCAGGCAAACGGACCGTTCGAGCTGGCGACTCTGGAAAGCAGGGCCGGGCACCCCCCGACCCTCACCGACGGTGTAAGCCGCAGCACGCCCCCGGGCGCGCCGCGGTGAAACTCTCAGGTCCCGTGACAGAGGGGGAGGCCGGATCCGCGGCAGGCGCGAATCCACCACCCGACGTCGAGAGCGTCCGCCTGAGAGGCCACGATGGTGACCGCAGTGCTCACGGATATGCAGGGCATGGCTGGAGACGACTCCGCCGGCTCCGTGCCGGTGCCCCCGAAGACTGAGACTCCGACTGAGAACCTGGCTGAGACGCAGGCTGAGGCCTCGGCTGCAAGCACCGAGCGGGACCCGCAGGGCGGTCCGGCGGGCGGGAGCGCCGCCACCGCCGGTGCGCGCCCGAGCCTGGTGGAGCTGGAGCAGGCCGACCCGTTCGCCGACCGGCACATCGGCCCGGACCGCGAGGCCGCCGCCGCGATGCTGGCCTTCCTCGGCTACGACTCCCTCGACGCCCTCACCGCGGCCGCCGTGCCCGGCTCGATCCGGCTGTCCGAGCCGCTGAACCTGCCGCCGGCCCGCTCCGAGGCCGAGGTGCTGGCCGAGCTGCGTGACATCGCCGGCCGCAACCGGGTTTTCCGCCCGATGATCGGCCTGGGCTACCACGGCACCTTCACCCCGCCGGTGATCTTGCGCAATGTGCTGGAGAACCCGGCCTGGTACACCGCCTACACCCCCTACCAGCCGGAGATCTCCCAGGGCCGGCTGGAGGCGCTGCTGAACTTCCAGACCGTGGTCGCCGACCTGGCCGGGCTGCCCGTGGCCAACGCCTCCCTGCTGGACGAGGCCACCGCCGCCGCCGAGGCCATGACCCTGGCCCGCCGTGCTTCCAAGAGCAAGTCCTCCCGCTTTCTGGTCGACGCCGACGTCTTCCCGCAGACCCTGGCGGTGCTGCAGACCCGCGCCGAGCCGCTGGGCATCGAGTTGGCGCTGGCCGACTTGTCCGGCGTGCAGGCCGCGGCCGACCTGCCTGGGGGCGACTTCTACGGGATCCTCGTGCAGTACCCGGGCGCCTCGGGCCAGGTCCGCGACCTGACCGCGGTCACCGCCGCGGCCCACGAGCGCGGCGCGCTGGTGGCCGTCGCCGCCGACCTGCTGGCCCTGACCCTGCTGACCTCGCCCGGCGAGGCCGGCGCGGATATCGCCGTGGGTTCGAGTCAGCGGTTCGGGGTGCCGCTGGGCTTCGGTGGTCCGCACGCCGGTTACATGGCGGTGCGTCAGGACCTGTCGCGTTCGCTGCCCGGCCGGCTGGTCGGGGTGTCCGTGGATGCCGACGGCGGTCCGGCGCTGCGGTTGGCGTTGCAGACCCGGGAGCAGCACATCCGGCGGGAGAAGGCGACGTCGAACATCTGCACCGCGCAGGTGCTGCTGGCCGTGATCGCCGGTATGTACGCGGTCTACCACGGTCCGGAGGGGCTGACCGCGATCGCGCGGCGGACCCACCGTTACACCGCGGTGCTGGCCGCCGGGCTGCGCGAGGCCGGGATCGAGGTGGTGCCGGCGGCGTTCTTCGACACGCTGACGGTTCGGGTTCCGGGCCGCGCCGCTGAGATCTGGCGTGCCGCGCTGGCCGCCGGGGTGAACCTGCGTCTGGTCGATGCGGACACCGTTGGCGTGTCCTGCGATGAGACCACGACCTGGGCCGATCTGCGGGCGGTGTGGGCGGCGTTCGGTGTCGTCGGTAAGGAGGCGGCGGGTGTTCACGAGCTCGACGCGGCCACCGAGGACGCGCTCGGTGAGCATCTGCGTGGTACTGCCTTCCTGACCCATCCGGTGTTCCATGCGCATCGTTCCGAGACGGCGATGCTGCGTTACCTGCGTCAGCTCGCTGACCGGGACATTGCTTTGGACCGGTCGATGATTCCGCTCGGCTCGTGCACGATGAAGCTGAACGCCACGACCGAGATGGAGCCGATCACCTGGCCGGAGTTCGCCGCGATCCATCCGTTCGCGCCGCTGGATCAGGCGGCCGGGTACCTGTCGTTGATCGGCCAGCTGGAGGGCTGGCTGGCCGAGGTCACCGGCTACGCCCGGGTTTCGGTGCAGCCCAACGCTGGCTCGCAGGGGGAGCTTGCCGGTCTGCTGGCGGTTCGTGCCTACCATCGGGACCGTGGCCAGGAGCAGCGTGATGTGTGTCTGATCCCGTCTTCGGCGCACGGCACCAACGCCGCGAGCGCGGTGATGGCCGGGATGCGGGTGGTGGTCGTGGCCGCCCGCGAGGACGGCTCGGTCGACGTGGACGACCTGAAGGCGAAGATCGACAAGCATCGCGACCAGCTCAGCGTCCTGATGATCACCTACCCCTCCACGCACGGCGTGTTCGAGGAGGAGGTCACCGAGATCTGCGACCTGGTCCACGCCGCCGGCGGGCAGGTCTATGTGGACGGCGCGAACCTCAACGCCATGGTCGGCCTGGCCAAGCCCGGCTTCTTCGGTGGCGACGTGTCGCACCTGAACCTGCACAAGACGTTCTGCATCCCGCACGGCGGTGGCGGCCCGGGCGTCGGCCCGGTCGCGGTCCGCGCCCACCTGGCGCCGTACCTGCCGAACCACCCGCTGCACCCGATCGCCGGCCCGCGCCCGGACGGCACCGGCGTCGGCCCGGTGTCGGCGGCGCCGTGGGGCTCGGCCGGCATCCTGCCGATCCCGTGGGCCTACATCCGCCTGATGGGCGCCGAGGGCCTGCGCTCGGCCACCCAGCACGCGATCCTGGCCGCCAACTACGTGGCCAAGCGCCTGTCCGAGCACTACCCGGTGCTGTACACCGGCCCGGAGGGCCTGGTAGCCCACGAGTGCATCATCGACCTGCGCCCGATCACCAAGCAGACCGGCATCACGGTCGACGACGTGGCCAAGCGCCTGATCGACTACGGCTTCCATGCCCCTACCATGTCCTTCCCCGTGGCCGGCACCCTGATGATCGAGCCCACCGAGAGCGAGGACCTGGCCGAACTCGACCGCTTCTGCGACGCCATGGCCGCCATCAAGGCCGAGATCGACCGCGTCACCACCGGCGACCTCGACCCTGACGACAACCCCCTGCGCAACGCCCCCCACACGGCCGCCACCCTGGCCGCCGACTGGAAGCACGGCTACAACCGCGCCGAGGCCGTCTTCCCCTCCGGCGTCAACCCGGCCGACAAGTACTGGCCCCCGGTCCGCCGCATCGACGGCGCCTACGGGGACCGGAACCTGGTGTGCTCCTGCCCCGCGCCGGAGGCGTTCGAGGGCTGAGGCGGCGGTCCGGCTGTGGTGTAGAACGCTGGCGGGTGAGCCCACCCTGAGGGGCCCACCCGCCTGGGTCTACCAACGGCTTGGCTTCCTATAGACGAGGCCGAGCCTGTCGGCGCCATCGTTGCTCCCGCCGATCATTTCTGCGATGGACTTCGGATCGTTGTTCCGCATCGACTCGACGATGCTTGCCGCCACGGATTCCGGATCCTGATCTTGGACCTTGGCCACGAGACCGAACTGCACGTGCGGGTCGTCGAAGGAGTCTCGGTGCGCCGGGTGGGAGAACGTCAGCCGCACAGTGTCGAGGTCCTTCAGCCAGGCCGTACACCAGCCGGGTGCGCAGTCCCAGCGCCCCAGGATGTCCGGGTCCTCGCGGAGCTGGTCGGCTACTAGCCGGGCGACGGTTCTGGCTGGCCACTCCCAGCCGTGATCCTGTTCGGCTCGGGCGATCTCCCGGTCGTACTCCGCGGCGTCGAAACGGACCTCCTGCGGTGGATCGCCTCGCATCGAGGAACGCCAGTCCTTCCAGACCACCTCCGGCCCTTGGCGCACGATCGTGACGTAGAGCCCGCCGCAGCAGCCCTCGGTACAGTACGCCTCGGCGAGCCTGACTTCCTTCGGCTCGCCCGTGGCCCTGAGTCGTCCGCTGTTGATGAGCGACTCCGGTTCCTCGGCGGGGCCTTTGTCGAAGGCTGCCGCGACGGCCGGCATCCCGTCGATCATGATCCTGGCCTCCACCTGAGGAAAGCCGGCCGGGTTCGGGTCCGGGACCACGACCCGGATGGCGAACCTGCTGCCCGGGCCGCGGTCTCTGGTTCGGGCGTCGGCGACCCATGCGGCGCGTCTGGCTTCGATCGGGTCGCCGGATCGCGCGCAGTGGTCCAGCACCACGATCCATGGCTGGGAGCCCAGCACGGCATAGGCCTTGTCCGCGAGGTCAGTCCGGGTCTCGCCGGTCACCAGGGCCGCCGGACCCGTCAGCAGGTCCTCGGCGACCATGGTCAGCAGGCACGCGCGGTCCAGGGACGGTGTTCGGTGTTCGGCTCCGGTGATCCACCGTTCGTAGGCGTCCCGGGCTTGCCCGTAGCGGCTGATCTCGGATTGGTAGTTGCGGGTGCTGGTCATCGCCAGCAGGAGGTTTCCGGCGCCGTCCCACAGTTCGTCGTCTGCGGTTGTTCGGCTCAGCGAGTCTGCCAGTTCGTGTCCCTCGGCGATCTGCCGGGCAAGTTCGCTGGACAGCAGTTCCCTGGGAGTTGACAGCACCCATCGGCGTACCTGTGGATCAGGGTTCTCCGCCAGCGCTCGCACTGCGGAGATCCGCGCGTACCCGCGTGATCGTTCGGCGAGCCAGATGAGGTCGTGCTCCGCCGCCGGGATGCGTGCCAGCGCCTCCACAGCGAGCTGATCGGCGAAGCACAACAGCCCGATCATCCTGATCAGCGGGACGTCGCGGTGGTCGGCGCCGCCGGCGAGCAGGCCGAGCCCGACCAGGACTGCGCGCCGATCGGTACCGTTCCTAGTCAGCCACCGGGCCGCGGCGAGCAGGCGTGCCGACGGCGCGGGCACGATGTCCTGAAGGACCTGACTTGCGTCCCGGGAGGTGAACGTCAGGCGAATGCACCGATCGTGCAGGTCACGGGCCGACAGGGCTGGGTCGGCAATGAACTCACTGACTACCGCTGTCAGAGCGAGTTTGCGTTCTCGATAGGGCACTCTTGGGGGATCGTCCCCGTCGGGGAAAGGGCGGCCGCCGTTGGGGAGTGGACCGTCCGGGGCCAGTCGATGAAGCGTCTGGGCGTGTTCGAACAGAGATACCGGCTGATCGAGCGCACTGCGCTCGCGGGTGCCGCTCACCGGCTGAGGGGAGACTCGATTCTCTTCGTCATGGCCGGAACCGTACATGCCCGGCCAGGCTGCCCGCCAGGCGGTTTCCCAGTTACTGAGTAGGCACCACCTTCACGCGAAACGCTGGATAACAGGCCCCAAGACTCCACTGAACAACCTCAAGACCAAACCCTCAACCCTGACTACGATCAGCCCATGATCAACTCGCGCATCCGCGATCGCCGGCCGTCCGACCTCGAAGGCTGCGTCAAAGCCCTCAACGCGGTGCACGCATCCGACGGCTACCCGATGAACTGGCCCGAGGACCCGGTCGGCTGGCTTACTCCGGCAGAGGGCTTGCACGCTTGGGTCGCGGTGGCGGGCGACGGTGAAGTCGTCGGCCACGTCATGGTTCAGGGCACCGCTCCGACCGC
>JABFWL010000277.1 GCA_013362315.1 Catenulispora sp.
AAGCGGCATCGAAGTCCCCGGCACCGTCCAGAAACCCGCCCTCGACCGAATAAGTCGAGCCCGCACGCTCCCCCGACGGATCGAACAGCGCACCGACATCCCACCCACGATCCGCAGGAAACGAAGACACCGCGTCGACCCCGTCGGCGACCAGACGCCACAGATCCTCCGGCGAACCCACCCCGCCCGGAAACCTGCACCCCATCCCCACCACCGCCACGGGCTCGCCGATCGCTGCCGTGAGCCGTTCGTTCTCGCGGCGCAGGCGGTCGTTGTCCGCCACCGACTGGCGGAGGGCGCCGACCACCTTCGCCAACTGGTCCGCATCGCTCATGCCGACTCCCCCTGCTCCCCATAGACGGTCTTCAGCAATTCGTCGATGTCCATCGCCGCGATCTCCTCCTGGCGGGACGCCGCGTCGGACCCCGATGCCGGGTCCTGCCACTGGTCCTGCGACTCGTCGGAGTCCGGCAGCAGTTCGGTCAGCAGATGCCGGGCCAGCGGCGTGGCGGACGGGTAGTCGAAGATCAGCGTGGCCGGCAGCCGCAGGCCCGTGGCCGCGGACAGCCGGTTGCGCAGCTCCACCGCCGCCAGTGAATCGAGGCCGAGGTCGGTGAACCCCTTGTCCGGATCGATCGCGTCGCCGTCCGCGTAGCCGAGCACGGCGGCGGCGTGCCCGCGGACCAGCGTCACCACGTGGAGCTCGCGCTCGGCCGGGGCGAGCCCCGCCAGCCGTTCCTCAAGCGGCTCGGCGTCGGCGGCGGACGTGGCCGGACCGGCTTCGACGACGCGCCGGGCCGGGGCCGCGCCGCGCCGGCGCAACAGCGCGGGCAGGTCTTCGCGGCCGCGCAGCACCTCCGAGACCGTCTTGAGCGGGACGAGCGCCGTCTCCTCGGCGCGCAGCGCCGCATCGAACAGCCTCAGTCCCTCGGCGGCCGACAGCTCGCCCAGGCCGGAACGGCCGAGGCGGTCCAGGTCGACCTGGTCGCCGGATCCCTCCCACGGGCCCCAGGCCAGTGACAGCGCGGGCAGGCCCAGCGTCGCACGGTGCTCGGCGAGGGCGTCCAGGAAGACGTTCGCCGCCGCGTAGTTGGCTTGTCCTGCCGCCAGGACCGAACCGCCCGCGGAGGAGTAGAGGACGAACGCGTCGAGATCGAGGTCCTTGGTCAGCTCGTGCAGGTGCCACGCGGCGTCGACCTTCGGCCGCAGGACGTTCGTCAGCTGGTCGGCGGTCAACGAGGCGAAGACCGCGCTGTCCATGAGCCCCGCCGCGTGGACCACCGCCGTGAGCGGATGTTCTCCGGGGATCTCGGCGAGCAGCTGGGCAAGGGCCTCGCGGTCGGCGACATCGCACGCCGCCACCCGCACCCTCGCGCCCGCCGCCTCCAGCTCCGCGCAGAGCTCTGCGGCACCCGGGGTGTCCGGGCCGCGGCGGCTGGTGAGGAGCAGGTGCCGGACCCCATGCTCGGCGACCAGGTGCCGGGCGAGGTGCGCGCCCAGCAGGCCGGCACCGCCGGTGATCAGGACCGTGCCCGCCGCCGACCAGGCCGCCGCGGTGCCGAGCGGCACGCCCTGGGCCAGCCGGGGAACGGTGATCGCACCATCGCGCAGACACAGCTCGGGCTCACCGGTCGCCACCGCCGCGCCCAGGAGCCGCCGCGAGGCCGAAGCGCCGTCGAGATCGACGAGCGCCAGCCGTGCGGGGCTCTCGGCCTGGGCGGCCCGGACCAGGCCCCAGACCGGCGCCTGGACGAGGTCGGGGCCGTCGACCCCGGCCCGCATCGCCCCGCGGGTCACCACCACCAGGCGCGAAGCCGCGTAGCGGTCGTCGGCGAGCCAGGAGCGGACGGTGTCCAGGGTCTGGGAAAGCACGCTCCGCACGGCTTGGGGAACGTCCCCGTCCGGCGACGGCACCGCGAGGACGACGACGGCAGGTGCAGCCGGCGCGGCCAGCGCGTCCAGGTCGGGTCCGGACGCCAGGCCCAGCCCGAGGGAGTCGGCGCCGAGCATCGCCCAGCCGTCGGTCCCGTCGGTGCCGTCGGCCCTGTCGCCACTCCCGTCGGTCCCCTCCGCGGATCCGCTGACGGCCAGCGGCTCCCATTCAATCCGCAGCAGCGTGTCCGGGCCCTGTTCCACCGCCGTGAGGCGGTCGGCCTGGATCGGCCGGGCGATCAGGGTTCCGATGCGCGCGACCGGTTCCCCGGCGGCGTCGGCGAGGTCCAGGGACACGCCGCCGGCGGTCCGACGCGCCCGCACGCGGAGCGCGCCGGCGCCGACCGCGTGCAGCGAGACGTCGTTCCAGGCGAACGGGATCGTCGCCTCGGTGAGCGCCGCCGGACCGCCGTCGAGGAAGTCCATGACGCCCAGCGCCGAGTCGAGCAACGCCGGATGGATCCCGAAGCCGGCCGCGTCGGCGATCGCGGTCTCGGGCAGCGCCACCTCGGCGAACGCCTCGCCGTCCCGGCGCCACACCGCGCGCAGGTTCTGGAACACCGGCCCGTAGCCGAACCCGAGCCGGGCCAGGTCGGTGTACACGCAGCCGACGTCGACCGCCTCGGCGCCGGCCGGCGGCCACTCGCGGAGTTCAAAGGCCGCCTGCCGCGGGGACCGGCCCAGGAATCCGGACGCGTGCAGGGTCCACGAGGTGCCGTGCGCGGCGTCCGCCGGCCGGGCGTGGACGGAGAACGGACGGCGGCCGTTATCGTCGCCGCCGACCGCGACCCGCAAGTTCGTCCCGCCGGCCGTGAGGACCAGCGGCACCTGCTGGGTGAGCTCTTCGACGGCGTCGCAGCCCACTTCGTCACCGGCGCGGACCGCCAGTTCCACGAAGGCGGCGCCGGGCAGCACCACGGTGCCGTGGACCGCGTGGTCGGCGAGCCACGGCGTGCGCTCCGTCGCCAGCAGCCCGGTGAGCACCACGCCGCCGGTGTCCGGCAGCTCGACCACCGCGCCGACCAGCGGGTGACCGGCCTTCGCGGCACCGGCGGCGGCCACGTCGGCACTCGGCTCGGTGGCGTTGAGCCAGTAGCGCTTGTGCTGGAACCGGTACGTCGGCAGCGGGATCCGGCGCGCTCCAGTCCCGGCGAAGAAGGCGGCCCAGTCGACGGAGACGCCATGCGTGTGCAGGGCCGCGAGGGCGGAGACGAGGGCTTCGGGCTCGTCGCGGTTGCGGCGCAGGGCGGGAACAAGGATCTCGGTCGGGGTGGAGTCACCGGCTTGGGCCAGGCCGGTGAGGGTGGCGTCGGGGCCGATCTCCAGGAACCGATCGACGCCGGCCGAACGCAAAGCGCTGATGCCATCGGCGAACCGCACCGGCCGACGCACATGACGGACCCAGTACTCCGGATCGGTCAACTCCCCCGGCCCTGCGATAGAACCGGTGACGTTCGACACCACCGGGATGCGCGGCTCGGCGAAGGAAAGCCCGGTCACGACCACCCGGAACTGCTCCAGCATCGGGTCCATCAAGTGCGAGTGGAACGCGTGCGAGACCGTCAGCCGACGCGAGCGATAACCCTCCAGCGCAGCGACGACCGCGCTCACCGCAGACTCGGTGCCCGAGACGACCGTCGCCGACGGACCGTTCACCGCCGCGATGTCGGCACCGGCAACCAGATGCTCCAGCACCACCGACTCCGGCGCCGCCACCGACACCACCACGCCGCCAGCGGGCAGGGCTTGCATCAAACGCCCACGCGCGGCCACCAACACCGCGGCATCAGCCAATGACAGGACCCCGGCGCAGTGCGCGGCCGCGATCTCGCCGATCGAGTGACCGGCTAGATAGTCCGGGACCACACCCCAGGACTCGACCAGCCGGAACAGGGCCACCTCGATTGCGAACAAACCAGCCTGCGTGAACTGCGTCTGATCCAGATCACCAGAAGCAAGCGGCTGCGGCAGATGCCGATCCAGCTCCACACACACCTCGGCATAGGCAGAAGCGAACAGCGGGAACGCCTCAGCAAGCCCGGCACCCATGTCCACACGCTGCGAACCCTGGCCGGAGAACAGGTAGGCCACACGTCCGGCGCGCGCGACACCGCTTTCCGGCTTGGCCAGACCGGATATCACCGACTCCCGGTCCGCGGCGACGACAAACGCACGATGCTCCATCGCCGCCCGGGTCGTGGCCAGCGAGAATGCGACGTCGGCCAGTTCGGCCTCCGGATTCGCCTTCAGGAAGGACACCAACGCAGACGCCTGATCCGTCAAGGCATCCGCACTGCGCGCGGACACCATCACCGGCACCGTAGGAAGCGTCGCCTGTGTCTCTATCTGTGTCTTTGTCTCTACCTGTGTCTTTGTCTTCGGCGAGGTATCTCTCTTGACCGCCGGCGCCTCCTCGATGATCACGTGCGCGTTCGTCCCGCTGATCCCGAACGACGAGATCCCCGCGCGCCGCGGCCGCCCGGCCTTGACCGGCCAGGGCGTCGCGCTGGTCAGCAGCTCCACGGCCCCGGACGTCCAGTCCACGTGCGGGGACGGCGCGTCCACGTGCATCGTGCGCGGCAGTGTCTGGTGGCGCAGCGACTGCACCACCTTGATGACGGCGGCCGCGCCGCCGGCGGCCTGGGCGTGGCCGATGGTCGACTTCACCGAGCCGACCAGCAGCGGCCTGCCGTCGTGCCGGTCCTGGCCGTAGGTGGCCAGCAGGGCCTGGGCCTCGATCGGGTCGCCGAGCCGGGTGCCGGAGCCGTGGGCCTCGACCGCGTCCACGTCCGCCGGGGTGAGGCCGGCCGCGGCCAGGGCGGCGCGGATCACGCGTTCCTGCGAGGGGCCGTTGGGCGCGGTCAGGCCGTTGCTGGCGCCGTCCTGGTTGACCGCGGAGCCGCGGACCACGGCCAGCACCTCGTGGCCGTGGCGGCGGGCGTCGGACAGGCGCTCCAGCACCAGCAGGCCGATGCCCTCGGCCCAGCCGACGCCGTCCGCGGCGGCCGCGAAGGACTTGGAGCGGCCGTCGGGGGCCAGCACGCCCTGGCGGCTGGAATCGACGAACAGGTCCATCGTCGACAGCACCGTGACGCCGCCGGCCAGGGCCAGCGAGCACTCGCCGTTGCGCAGCGCCTGGGACGCCAGGTGCACCGTGACCAGGGAGGAGGAGCAGGCGGTGTCGACCGTCATCGACGGGCCCTCAAGTCCGAGGACATAGGAGACCCGGCCTGACACCACCGCGCCGGAGCTGCCGTTGGCCAGGTAGCCCGCGACGTCGGCCGGAGCGTCCTTGAGCCGGCTGCCGTAGTCGTCGTACATGGCGCCGGCGAAGACGCCGGTGAGGCTGCCGCGCAGCGACACCGGGTCGATGCCGGCCCGCTCCAGCGCCTCCCACGACGCCTCCAGCATCAGCCGCTGCTGCGGGTCCATCGCCAGCGCCTCGCGCGGGCCGATGCCGAAGAACGCCGGGTCGAAGTCGGCGGCCTCATGCAGGAACCCGCCCTCGTGCGCGTAGGTCTTGCCGCGCTTGCCCGGCACCGGATCGTAGAGCCCTGCGATGTCCCAGCCGCGGTCCTCGGGGAAAGGGGTGACCGCGTCGGCCTCGTCCATCAGCAACTGCCACAGGTCCTCGGGCGACGCCACGCCGCCGGCGTAGCGGCAGGCCATGCCGACGATGGCGATCGGCTCGTCGGAGTGCGCCCGGCCGCCCCGGTCGGTGCGCGCCTCGGCGCCGTCCGCCCCGAGCAGCTTGTCCCGCAGCACCGCCGCCACCGCCACCGCGGTGGGGTGGTCGAACACCAGGGTGGCGGGCAGCGTCAGGCCCGCGGCGGCGCTGAGCCGGTTGCGGAACTCCAGCGCGGCCAGCGAGTCGAAGCCGAGCTCCTTGAACGCCCGGGTGCCGTCCACGGCCTGCGGACCGTCGTGCCCGAGCACCGCGGCGGCGTGTTCGCGCACCAGGTCCACCAGGACCCGGTCCTGCTCGGCCGCACCGAGCCCGGCCAGCCGGCGGGCCAGCTCCGAGGCGGCCGCCTCGGGACCGGCGGACGTCCGGCCCACCACGCGGCGGGTCGCGGGAACGAGATCGCGCAGCAGGGCCGGAAGGTCGTCGGTGCGGTCGCGCAGGGCGGCGCGGTCGATGCGCAGCGGGACCAGGACGGTGCCCGCGTCCTCGATGCCGAGCGCGGCGTCGAACAGCCGCAGCCCCTCGGCCACGCTGAGCGCGGGCAGCCCCTG
>JABFWL010000067.1 GCA_013362315.1 Catenulispora sp.
CCACGGCGACGATGTGGTTCTGGTCAACGCCGGCGCCGGGGACTTGCGCAGGTGGGACACGACCGTGCCGCGGGTTCTGCGCGTACTGATCGGCCACAGTCCGTCGGCGAACGTGTAGCTCTGGAATGGAACCACCGTGCCGACGTAGACCAGTGGCTTCAGCGCCGGATGCAAGCTCAGACGGCACTGGCCGCAAGTACGTGGGCGTACGCGGAGGTCACACCACCCGCGAAGGAAGCGGCACCGGAGCCCCGAATTCCACGCCGCCGCTTCGCCCGCCGCACCGCAGGCCTTCTCGCAGCGGCGATCGTCGGCTCCATGACCAGACGCTGATCTGCAAGAATGACCGACTATGAGCAGCTGGGCACTGCCGCAGCGCACCGATCAGGACAGCCGCTACAGCGAACTGCGCCATGCTGCGGACCTTCAGACCATCGCGAACTGGTACCTCTCCCGCGAGGCCGCCGCGGTGGCAGCCGGCCTGATGCCGGAAGAGTGGCGAATGACCCCGGCACAGGCGTGGGAGTACGCGGAGATGTACTGGCGAGACCACGCCGAGGCGGAAGACGTAGATCTTGATTGACGGCGGCGCACGCCGGATCTAGTACGGCGACCTCCGTTATGCGGCAACAGCTTCGTACTTGGTCTGAAGCGTGCCCACAGCCTTCTCGCTGCGAGGGAGGCCCTGGCCGGGGATGGCCGCAGGGAGGTCGGCGATCCCGTCCGTGCGGGGCTCCTCGGCGATGTCGAATAGCGACGCGGTTCCGGACAAGTCCAGCACCTGGCGCAGCGGCTCGGGGACGCCGGAGAGCTGGAACCGGACGCGGCATTTTTCGGCGAGGTCGCGGGCCTCGGCCAGGACGCTGAGGGCCGCGCTGTCGGCGAAGGTGATCTGTGCGCAGTCCACCATGATGGGGCGCTCGACGGAGAGGGCGAGGCTGAAGGCCTGGGTGAGGGCCTGGGCGCTGGCGAGGTCCACCTCGCCGCTGATCCGCACTGTGAGGTGGGTGGAGTCGTCGAACGTCTGAATCCGGAACCGTTCCATTTCAACCACTTCCAGCTAGCGATCGCTGCGGGCGGACCGTGTGCTCGACAGCCGGGGGGAGCTGTCGAGCACCGCGGGGGGTGAGTGGTTCAAGCTTGCGTCGCGCGGTGACGTACGTCAAGTGTTACCGGAAAACTGTTTCGCGTATTGCATCTCGCGAATGCTATCGCGCAGAATGGCAGGGTGGATACCAACGGAGCGGGCCCGGCCTGGACGTTCCTGACCAGTCACGCCCGGGTTTTGATCATGATCGCGCGCAATCCCGAGATCCGGCTCCGCGACATCGCGCTGGCGGCCGACATCACCGAGCGCACAGCCCAGAACATCGTCGCCGACCTGGAGCAAGCCGGATACCTCACGCGCACCCGGCAGGGGCGTCGCAACAAGTACGTGATCACGCCCGGGACCCGTTTCCGGCATCGCGCGGAAGCCGATCACGAGGTCGCCGAACTCCTGTCGATGATCGTCGGACCCTCGGTCATGTCCGCGGACGTGCACCGGGAGTTCGACGACCAGGGCGACCGGAACGACCAGGGCGACCGGGACAACGCGGCGCGCGCTCACGCCGGCGCCGGCGTCCACTAGAGCGCTGCCGCGTCCGCTCGGCGAGCGCGATGCGGAGTCGACTCGGCCCCATCTCACCGGTCCCCTCCGGACTGGGACGCGGCCAGAGACGGCTCGTCCCGCATGCCGACCGGCTGCTCCGCCTCGATATGCACCTGCGGTAGCCAGTTCAACCACCGTGGCAGAGCCCAGTTGCGGTCGTTCATGATGTACATCACCGCGGGGACCAGGATGAACCGCAGCAAGAACGCATCCAGCGCCACCGCGACGGCGAACCCGATGCCGATCTGCTCGAACAGGAGCTGACCGCCGAGCGCGAAGGCGCCGAAGACCGCGATCATGATGACGGCCGCGCCGGTGATGACGGTGCTGACCCGCCCCATTCCCTCGCGCACGGCGCGGGCGTTGTCCCGATGGACCTGCCATTCCTCCTGCACGCGGGTCAGCAGGAAAACCTGGTAGTCGGTGGACAGCCCGAACACGATCGCGAACATCATCACCGGCACCGCGAAGCTGACCGGGGACGGCGGCAGCCCGGTCAGGCCGTGCTGGAAGACGAAGCTGACCACGCCGAGGGCGGCACCGATGGACAGCAGGTTCAGCACGGCCGCGGTGAGCGGGATCGCCACGGAGCGGAAAACCACGAGCAGCAGGACGAATCCGATCACCAGGACGACCGCGACGAACGGCAGCAGCCGGCTGGCGAGCAGCGAGGACAGGTCGATGAAGCCGGCAGTCGGCCCGCCGACGTGGACGGCGACACCGCTGTCCCCGGTGGCACGGGGAATCACCGTGTCCCGCAGTCGGTGTACCAGGTCGCTGGTGGCCGCGGCCTGCGGGGATGTAGTGGGCACGACCTGAAGCACCACCGTGGTGCCGTTCGGGTTGGTGCGCGGCGGGCTCACCGAGGCCACCCCGGGTTCGCCCTTGATCACAGTCGCCAGTTGGTCGACGACTAGCGCGTCGGCATGGGACGGCAGGGTGGCGACCAGTTGCAGCGGCCCGTTGAATCCCGGGCCGAACCCGTCGGCGAGCAGGTCGTACGCCTTACGGGTGGTGGTGCTGGACGGGTTGGTGCCGGCGTCCGGGTTGCCCTGGCGCATGCTCAGGATCGGTGCCGAGAGGACCAGCATCACCACGGTCACCCCGATCGCGGCGATCCATCGCCGGCGCCGGACCAGGTCGGCCCAGCGCCGGTAGCGCGGTGAGAGCTCAGTGCTGCCGGTGAGCCGGCGACCGGGCACGCGCAGGCTGTTGACCCGGTGGCCGAGCAGCGAGAGCACCCCGGGCAGCAGGGTCAGCGCGGCGGCCATGGTGAAGAACACCTCGATCGCGGACCCGACGGCGATCCCGCTGGTGATACTCACCCCGAACAGCAGCAGGACCAGCAGCGCGAGCACGACGATGCCGCCGGCGAACAGCACTGCCCGGCCGGAGGTGTTCACCGATTCGGCCGCCGCCTCCCTCGGATCGCGGCCTTCGGCAAGCAGGGTGCGGAAGCGGGAGACGATGAACAGCGAGTAGTCGACGCCGACGCCAAGGGCGATCATCGACGCGATGCCCTCGGTGGCGCTGCTGATACTCATCACGTGCGTGACCAAGCCGGTCACGCTGCTGCCGGCTCCGAGCGCCACCAGCACCGTGACCAGCGGCATCGCCATCGCCGTCACCGATCCGAACAGCAGCAGCAACACCAGGGCGGACGCTCCGAGGCCGATGGCCATCAGCGGGCCCGGACCGGACGACTCGACCTCGGCGATCGCCTGCCCGCCTAGCTCCACCTGGAGCGACGACGTACTCGCCGACCGGGCGGTGTCCACCACGTTGCTGATGGCGGACGTGGGCAGGTCCTTCGCCGCAGCGTCGAACGTCACTGAAGCGAACGCGGTCGCCCCGTCGCGGGATATCGACTGGGCGTTTGAGGTGTACGGGCTGACGACGTCGACGACATGCGGCAGCGTGGCGACCTTCTCCAGCATCGGCTGCGCGAGCTCGCGCACCGCCGAATCCCGGACCGTCCCGGAGGCGGTGTGGAAGACGATCCGGTCCACATCGCCCGAGACCGACGGGAAGTCGCGCGCCACTATCGCCTGAGCGGTCTGCGAATCGGACTTGGGAAACGCGAAGGCGTTCTGGAACTTCGCACCGCCCGCCACCTGTGACAGCCCGAGTAGCACCCCGACCAGGGCCACCCATCCGCCGATGACCCACCATCGATGCCGCACGGTCCATCGCCCGAAAGCCCGCATCGCCACTCCTTTAGTAGACGCACCGTTCTCTATGTCGCTACCTTAACACCTTTAGAGAACGGTGCGTTCTCAGTCCGGGTTGCTACGGTTGCCGGACAAGGCAGCGGAACGTCGGAGGGTGTGCAGATCGTGGCCGAGCCCGAGTCCGCATCGGCAGCAGCCGACCACCGTTCGGGACCGCGACGGCGCGGTGATGTGCTCGAAGCGGCGATCCTCGACGCGACCATCGCCGAACTCACCGAGGTCGGCTACTGGCAACTGACGATGGAGGGCGTCGCGGCCCGCGCCCACACCGGCAAAGCCTCCCTCTACAAGCGCTGGCCCAACCGGGCAGAGCTGGTCGTCGCCGCGCTGCGCCACCACGGCGGGCCGCCCCTTTCCACGCCCACCGACACCGGCAGCCTGCGCGAAGACGTACTGGCCCTACTGCGGCGCGGTGCGAAGAGCCTCAACGGCCTCTTCGGCGAAGCAGTCCGCGGGCTGATGGCCGAGAGCCTGCGGAGCCCCGAGGACACCGCGCAGCTGCGGGCGAACATGTTCACGTCCCGCAACCGCCTGATGCGCGAGATCCTCGAACGCGCCGCAGCCCGCGGCGAAATCCCCGCCGACGCCATCAACCCCCGCGTGATCAGCTTCGCCCCCGCCCTCGTCGACCACCACTTCCTGATCCACGGCGCGCCCATCCCCGACGAAGTCCTCACCGACATCGTCGACAGCCTTCTGCTCCCGCTCCTCGTGTCCGACCCGGGGAGCGCCGGTCGCGGAGACGAGGGGCGGGGTAGGGACGCGAGCGCGCCGACAGATCGTTGATCTGTCGGCGCGCAGTGGGGGCTGTTCCTGGTGGCTGTTCCTTACGGCAGCGCTGCTGCCAAGGTGGCCAAGACCTGCTGGTCTGTGCTCGACGTGCCGGACGAATAATGGTTGAAGTACTGAATATTCAACTGTGCCACGTTCGTCCCCTTGACGACGATGTATTCGTGCGTTGTCTCGTCCGGACCGTTGATGATCTGGATCGAGAACCCGTCGCTCGTAGTCGCGCCTGCCACGACGGAGTAGTCGTACGTGCTTCCGTTGATCGCGGTGTGGCATCCGGAAGTGGCGGCGATCTTCTGCGCCTGCCTGAAGCCAGCTGCGGCCGCGGCGGCGTTGGGGTACGCGTGAATCGTCTCGCCGGCGTTCGCGACCGCCTCACCAGTCGCGCCGACACGGGCGGTGAATGCGTGCGTCACCCCGATCGAGTCCACGCCGCCCACGAAGTTTGTGAGATCGCCTCCGCACAGCGCGGTCGGAGCCGCTTGGCCCGCGGAGACTGGCAGCACTGGGAGCTCGACCCATCCCTTGCCGGCGTCGACATCAGGGGGGAAGGCAACCTGGGCGGCGTTGAGGAACGCGGAGTCCGGAGGCGGCGGCGCCACAGCCGGACCCGGGACCGAGCTCGGGTGGTCCAGGCGGGTCGCCATCAGCTGCAAGGCTTGGGCGTCGCCCGCCGTGTCGTACTTCGTGGTGCCGGTGTCGGTCTCGGTGTAGGCGAAGAACGCGATCTTGTTTCCGGCCAGGGTGACCATGACGTGCTGGGTCCGCCCCTGGACCGGACCGCCGGGGATCGAGCCGGTCTGGACCCACGCGTACCCGTCGGTGATCGCAGCGGTCTGGTGTCCGGCGGCGCTGTCGGCTTCGGCGCCGGGCAGCGGATGTTGCGCGCATCGGGCCGGGTCCGGGACCAAGGACGTGTAGTCGCTGCGAGCGGCGGCCGCCGAGGGGTACTCGTAGATCGTCTCGCTGCCGTCGCTCGAGGTGTTGGGCGACCAGTACTGGTGCGTCTGCGTCTTCTCGGCGTGTACCGACGTCACGGGCCCCGCAGCGCCTCCGGTGCCGCAGACCGGGAAGGGGAGCTTGTCGTCGGTCGGACCTGGCTCCGGAGAAAGCGCCCATTTGAAGGAGTCCGAGGCCGGGAGTTCCGACCCGGCCAGGAACATGCCCGAGCCGGCTGACGGGAACACGCGATTCGGGATCGATGACTTCGTGATCGGCGGCGGTGTCACCCGGCCCGTCGGCCCCGTGTCGGACGAGGTGCCGCTGATGCTGACACCGGCTCCGGCCGCGACCGCGCAGACGACCACCGACGAGGCGAGGGCGGTGGCGCGCTGGCGCCGCTGACGCGTCCGGCCGCGGGCCGCCACGGACGCCACGGGCAGGGGACGGGCTCGGCTGCTGCTCTCGTCCACGAGCTCGGTGAGGACGGATGCGAGGTTTTCAGGCACCGGAGATCATCTCCCTTGCGTGCGTGGCAGTGGCGGTGGTGTTGGTGTTTATCAGTCGGGGTGGAGCGGTCTGTGGCGAGGCAGTCCTGTCCTGGGGTCCGTCCTCCTCCTCGTCTTCGTCGGCGAACTCCGACAGATAGGGCGCGAGAGCCTTCCGCCCCCGGGAGAGCCTTGCCTTGACCGTCCCGACCGGGACGCCGGTCTCGTGCGAGATCTCCGCGATGGTGCGCCCCAGCATGTGGAACAGGACCAATGCCTGCCGCTGCTCCACGGTGATCTTGCGAAGGGCCTCGATCACGAGGAGGCGGTCCGGCGACAGCCCGGCCGGATCGGGACTTTCGCGCCGCTCGGCGTGACTGCTCCGGCGCTGAGCGATGAGCCGGTTCTTGGCCTTCCGCCACGAGTTCATCGCGACGCGCAGGGCGACGGTCCGCACCCACGCCTCGGGGCTGTCGTACGTACGGATCTTGGGCCAGCGCGCCCAAGCGCGTGCGTAGGCTTCATGAGCGGCGTCCTCGGCCTCGGCCATGTCGCCCAGAACCACACACAGATAGCCGATGACGCGACTCGCCGTCGCCGCGTAGAACCCGTTGAAATCCGGGTCGTCCGGTTTTGTCACCTCTCCACGCTTCCTGTCTCGGCCGGCGTCGGAGCACCGGACCTTTGGAGATGACACCGGCGGCCACAGCCTAGGGTTGCATCGGCCACGCGCGGTCTACTTCGGCGGCACGGAGGGCGGAAGGGTGCCCTCGCTCTCAATCGAACGCCAAGCGTTTGCAGCAGCCCTAGAACCTGATGGCACGATCCCCGGGTTGTATCAGTGTGAGATCTCTCAGGAGCGGCATGAGCCCGGAGCACCTCGAGGAGTTCCGGGTATTCGTCATGGGAAGTCAGGGCCACCTGAGACGTTCTGCCTACGTGCTCTGTGGCGACTGGCACCTTGCCGAGGACATCGTCCAGTCCGCCTACCACCGGGTCTTCCGCGCGTGGCATCGCGTGCGCGCCATGGACATGCCTGACGCTTACGCCCGCCGTGTCGTCTACCGCTGCTTCCTGGACAGCAAGAAATGGCAGCGGGAATCGGCGACGCTCGACGGGCTGGCCGAGTAGCCGGCACCCGGCGGCGACGCCGACGTCCGGCTGACGATCCTGGCGGCGCTGGCCGCGCTGGCTCCGCGGACGCGGGCCGTCATCGCACTGCGCTACCCCTAGTGATCGAGGATCGACGCCGCCCCGCCAGTGCGTGCGGTGCGCGGCCAGCCTCGCCGAACCCGAACAGCCAGCTCCCGCCTCACCACATCAACTCCGCCACTCCCTCCCCGAGCAGCGACCGCAGCATGCTGCCATCCCCACCGAGCCCTTCGAGATATTCGGCCACTGCGACCGGAGTCGCGTCGTCCTCCTCCAGCAGCCGTCCTAGGAACCCGGCGGCTGGCGCGTCAACGGCGATCTCGCCACCCACAGTCCGCAGCTGCAACTTCCCGTCCACCGCAATCCCGAACCCCCGCACCGCCTCCCGCCGGGTGACGACGCCACGTGCTGCGCTGATCTGCTCGTCGGTCAGCAACGCTGCCGCGATGGGGCTGCTCCGCGCCGGGTACCACACCGTGTCCAGCAGTTCCGTGGCCCGCCGGCCCACCGCTGCGGGATCCGCCGCGAGCAGCCATGCCGCGAACGACTTCAGCACCGGCTCCGCCTCGGCGCCGGCGCGGTCCGAATCCGTCAGCGCGTCCAGCGGCAGCTCGGCCCGGAACTCCTCGTCCTCGGCCAGTGCGGCCAACGCCTTGGCCGCGAGCATGTGCTTGCTGAACTCCGGAATCCCGATCGTCAGGTGCAGCGAAGCCTCGTCGGTCGTGAACACGTCGTGCAGCCAGCCGCGCGGCAGCCACAGCACGTCGCCGGGCACCAGTTCCAGGTGCTGCGTCGGACCTGCCTCCCGCAGGGCGTCGCGATCCGCCGTAGACAGCATGTCCTCCTGCCAGCGCTGGTCTTCGAGCGGCATCGTGACCAGCGGCTCATACAGGTCCCATGTCTTGCGGCCCTCGACCTGCACGATGAAGGCGCCGTGGGTGTCGTAGTGGATGCCGAAGCCCTGTGCGGCGGGTGGGGTGAGGTACGCGTTGGCGCCGACGGGGCGGCTGAGTTCGTGGCTCAGCCGGCGGCAGAAGTCGGCCAGGGGGCGCCAGGTGCGGTGCAGGTGGTCCAGGATCAGGGTGGCGCCGCCGGCCAGCTGGTCGCGCAGGGCTCGGAGATCCGCCAGGTCGCGGGTGGTGGCGCCGGGAGTCTTGGCCGCGTAGGTGTACCGGGACCCTGCGAGGCGTCCGCCGTTGCGCGACATGCTGAACAGCGGGTAGCGCAGTCCCTGGTCGGCGAGCAGCTCGTCGATGTCGCGCATCCGCAGCAGCGACTGGAAGAACGCCGCGTCCAGGTGCGCCAGCAACGGCCGGGTCGGCAGGTCGTTCTGGAAGAGGTCGAGGGAGTCAGTGAGCGCTCGCAGCGCCCGCGGGTTGGGGTTCACGAGTTTCCTCCGATCGGATGGCGGTGACGGAATCGGATGTGGAAGCGGATGTGGAATCGGATGTGGAGCCGGTGGCCGCGCCGAACGCGGCGATCTGCCGACGGAAGGTCGGCGTGGCGGTGAGCACCAGTACGACGGCGAGCACGACGGCGAATGCGGCGTACGCCCAGCGCACCGACGTGTGCTGCGCCAACGCCCCCATCACGAGCCCCCCGAGCGGATAGATCGACCCGCCGACCAGGAACAACGAGCTCTGCACGCGGCCCATCCACTCATCCGGCACCACCGAGTACACGCGGGTCTCCAGCGGTACCGCGATCAGCGGCCCGACCGCGCAGATGCCGGCGATGGCCGCGATCGCCGTCGCAGGGGTCGGAGATACAGCGATCGCGAGGCCCATCCCCGCGGTCACGATGCTCGCCCCGAGCACTACCGCCACCGGTCGGACCCGGACCAGCCGCGGCGCGACCATCGCACCCGCGATGCCGCCGCAAGCCACCAGGGCATAGGCGGTCCCGATCGCAGAAGCGTGGCTGGGCCCGACGACCAGCAGCAGCCCGAAGACCACACCGGCCGTGGCGAAGTTCGTCAACGCGGCCCAGGCCAGCAGCCACGTCAAGAACCGCTGCCGACCGACGAACCGCAGTCCGGCCAACGCCCCCTGCATGATCGACTCGCCGCTGCCATCCTCGCCGCTGCCATCCTCGCCAGCGCCGTCGGCCTCGGTACGTCGCCCACCCAGCGGCGTCCGGATCGCGGCCAGACACGCCAACGAGACCGTGTACGTAGCGACGTCGATCACAAACGGCAGCCACGGAGCGACGGCGAACAACAGCCCACCCAGCGGCGGCCCGATCACCGAAATGCTCTGCGCCCGCGCCTGGTTCAACCCCATCACCGAGGCCAGATCATCGTCGGCCACCAGATGCCGCACGGCAGCCGACTGGGCCGGCCCGAAGTACGCGGTGGCGACACCGTCCACGACCACCGCGGCCAAGATGACCGGCAACCAGGTGTGGTGGCAGAGCACTGCGACAGCCACCCCGAGCACGGCCGCCGCCCGGGAAGCGTCCGCGGTCATCATCAACCGCCGCCGATCCGAACGGTCGGCACTCACCCCGGCCGGCAGCCGGGCTGCCGTCGCCGCCAGCAGCCGCACGGTGAGCGCCAACCCCGCCGCGGTCGCCGACCCGGTAGCCCGGAGCACCACGAGCGGCAGTGCGAGCATGGTCAACTGGGAGCCCAGAACAGACAGCGTCTGTCCGGCCCACATCAGGCGGAACTCACGCCGCCCACGCAGCGGAGCGATCAGAGAGCTGAGAAAACCGGCGCGATCAGACATGGCGTTCCTCCGGTCGGTGACCCAGCGGGCTGAGGTTCTCCGGAGTCGGCAGCCAACCGCCGACCACCTTCGCGACCTGCGCCGGACCCGGCATCGCCTGGGACTGACCAGTACCGCCGCGCCAGATCTCGAACCCCTCGCGGCTGGCCGGGTCGACTACGACGTGCCCGGCTGCCCGCAGCGTCGCGACGTGGCCTTGAAGCACGTCCTTGTCCCACATCACGCGGTTCATATGCGGGAAGAACAGGCACCCCGCGGGTGCGGCCAGCAGCGCGGTCGCGGCCGGACTGGTCGCCAGCCCCAGCGCGGCGCACCCCAGGATCTGTGCCGAAGCCGGCAGTACGACGATCCCGGTGGCGGTCAACGCCAGCTCGATCGGATTGACGCCGGGCGTCTCCGGGGTGATCACCTCGGAGCAGAACCAGCCGACGCTTTCGGCCGGCAGGAAGCGCGTGGCACTGCGCGTCATCAGAACGCGGAACCCGGTCCCGAGAACCGGCCGCAGCGCTACGAGGTAGTCAGGGATCTGCAACGTGGCACTCGTGCCGGTGACGATGACCAGCGGCGCGCGGTCACGCATCGTGGGCCTCCCGCTGACGAGAACCCGCGGCCAGCAGGTCATCCAGTCCTACGGTGAAGTCGGCGCCACGCCGCGCGAGCCGGTCGAGCAGCAGCAGGATCCCGGCGCTGCCGGTCGCGTAGTCCACGCTGTACCGCAGGAGGAAGTTCCCGGGGAAGGCCAGGCCTTCGGGCTGCGGACTGGACAGTGCGAGGATCGCCGCGCCCAGCGACTCGGCGGCCGGCCGGTACCGGTCACCGCCGAGCAGCTGGTCGTGGTCCAGCGCCAGGTTGGCGATCCCGGCCATCCCGGAGAACAAGCCCGGGTTGGCCGCGATCCCGGTCAGCGTGGGCGGCAGCAGCCGGTCGGCGAGATCCCGGAGCACGGGCTCGCCGGTGACCCGCAGGTAGCGCAGGATCGCCGAACCGACCCCGGCCGAGCCCCGAGACCAGTACGGCTCGATCGGCCGCGCGTCGATGAGGCCCGGGAAGCCGATTCCGGTCGGCCGGGTCCGGGCGGTCGCCAGATCGAACTGCAGCGCACGCCGCCCGACGCGCAGGAATTCCTCGCCTCCGCGTTCGCGCTCAACGGCGCAGTGCAGGTAGAGCAGGAACGTGGCGATCCCCGAGGAACCGGAAGCGAAGCCGGTCGTGCGGTGCGGTGCGTACGGATCGGACCAGTGGATCCCGGTGCCGTCGTCCTCGGCCCGACGGATCAGAAGCCGGCCGGCCCGCAGCGCCGTTTCGAGGTACTGCTCGTCGCCGGCCGCCTGCCACAGCACGAGACCGGCCATGCCGATTCCGGCCAGTCCGGTGGCGATGTCGGCGGTCTCGATGCTGTCCAGGCCCCCGGCTGCGCGTGCGAAGATCTCGCGAGCCCGCGAAAGGTCGCCGAGCTCTGTCATGGCCACAGCGATCCCGGCCCATCCGAAGTGCAGGCCGGCGGCCAGCTCGGACGGCTGGTCCGGCAGCGACCGTGCCAGCCAGTCCCGCGCCTCGGCCGGCACGTCCCCGGTCAGCCTATGCACAGCGCGCAGGACTCCCGCGGCGCCATGAGCCAGCCCGAAGGGGTTGGTGGCGAACAAGGCCGGGTCGGCCGGGAACAACAGGTCGGTGCGGTCCGGGGTCATGGTGCCGAGGACGAAGTCGAGTCCGCGCCGCACCGCTTCGCGCAGTGCGGTGGGGTCTGTCGCCGGGATGGCAGGACCTTGGCCGGCCGAGGCGACGGCGTCTTCAGTGATGCCGAGCCGCCCGAGCGTGCTGGGCGCCGGCATTCCCAGCAGGGCTGCGGCGTGCCGAGTCGACCGCACCAACGTCCCCGGATCCAGCTGGATCAGATCGTTGCGCGGGAATACCAGCGCCAGTTCGACGCCGGCCAGTCCGGCTTCGTCGAACAGCCGGCCGTCTCGCGACGCCTCGGACTCCTCCGGCGGGCAGAAGCCCCGGGTCCTCGGGTACTGGTCGTGCTGAGCATCCAGCGGACGGCAGGCCTCGAAGTCGATGAGCCGGACCTCCAGGCTCACCGGATCCACGATGATGTTGGTCAGCGACAGGTCGCCGTAGACGAAGCCCGCGCCGTGCAACGCCTCGATGGCCTTGCGGACGTTGTCCAGCACGCGTTGCGCGTCCCGCCGGTAGTCGGCGACCGCCGACCCGGACAGGTCGCCCTGGGCCAGGGGATTGCGGAGCGCGATGAACGACAGCAGCGACAGACCCTCGATCCACTCCTCGGCCAGAAACAGGTGCTCCCACACTGTGAACAGGTCGATCGGCCGCGGGCCGACGCCGGTGTGCGCGACCTGCTGAAGGCTCTCGAACTCCCGCCGCAGCCGGGTCGGCGAGTCCGCGCCGTCCGGGCTGAACGCCGTGTGCGGACGGGCTTCCTTGAGGATCACCCGCCGCCCGTCGGCGACGGTCTCGGCGAGATAGACGGCTCCAGCCGCGGTGCGATGCAAAGGCCTGATGATCCGGTAGCGGGACAGTGGGCTCGGTTCGGCCGCGGCACCATCCTGGTCGGCCTGCTGTCGATCACGCTCGTCACCGGTGCCCGGCTCGACGAAGAGGTCTGCGACCCAGGGCGGACGACGGTAGGCGGGGGACCGGGAATCGTGCCAGATCTCGCCGCCCGGCCCGGTGATGACCGACTCGTGCCGCCCGTCCGGCCGCACCCGCTGAGTCCGCAGGAACTCGCCGTACCGATAGTGCACTGAACGGGAGGCGCCATAGCGGCGGTCGGAAAGCACATACGGCCCGTCGACGGCGGCGAACGCCGCCTCGAACCGCTCCAGCAGCTCCCGGCACTCCTCCGGCGAGCCGGAATAGACGGTGACCACCTTGCCGGCCGACCCTCGCGGCCACCACCGGGCCGCGGTGGCGGTCACCAAACCGGTGTCCCGCAGGATTTTGAAGGCGAACGGCGCCTTCTCGAACTCCCGGCAGACCGCGTCGGCGGCGGCCGGGGCGTGGTCCGGGGTGGCGGCGACGTGGATCTTCCAGCCGTGCGCGGGCAGCTTCGGGTGGCCGTGCGGCCGGCAGCGGGTCCAGATGCCGCTGTCGGTGATCTGCGCGGCGCCGCCGATGCGGTCCTGGATCAGGGTTCGGATGTCGTCGGCCAGCCGGGCGTTGCCGAGCGGCTCGTAGAACCGCTCGTCCGCGATGACATAGGAGCGCAGGGCTTCCGTCGGCGGCATGGGGCACCTCCTCAGCGGTGTGGTCGTTCGGGGGAAAGGGACGAGCCCGGCTCCGCCGCCTCGCGGGAGGCGACGAGCCGGGCCCGGCGGTGATGCGGAATCAGCACAGGATGCTGACGTGGCTGCCGTCGGTGTGGACCAGGACCGGCGCGGTCTCGAGGTCTTCCGACTCGATGTCGTCCTCCATGACCTGCAGCTCCAGGATCTCGTCCTGCATGATGTCCACCATCCATTCTGTGTGTCTTTGTCCGGGTCTCTCCCTGACAGCTCTGACGATGTCACGCCCGATGTCCCGGGTATCAGGGCTCGTGTTCCCGAGACTGTCCCGTCGTCGCCGGACGGCTGCCGGCCCGGCTGTGGCCCGGTCGGGTCCCGGCTGTGGCCCGACTGCGGCCCAGCCCTGGCGCCGGTCAGTCGGCGTGCCCGTATTCCCAGGCCAGGGCCACGGCCGCGGCCCGGGACGGCACGTTGAGCTTGGTCATGATGTTGGAGACCCGGTTGCGGATGGTCTTCTCGGTGAGGAACAGCTCGCGGGCGATCTTCCGGTTGTCGTAGCCCTGGGCCACCAACTGCAGCGTCTCCTGCTCGCGAGGGGACAGCCGGCCGACGCCCAGGCCCGCGGAGTCCTTGCCGAAACCGCCGAACAGCGGGCTGAGCCGCTCGGCCACGGGACGTGCGAAGACCACCCCGCCGCCGGCGATGATGGCCGCGGCGGAGATCAGCTCCTCGGCCACCGAGCTCACGGTCAGGCAGCCGCGCACGCCGGCCCGGACCGCCGCGGCGGCCGCGTCGTCGTCGCCGTCCGCGGCCACCGCCAGGGTCGCCACCCGCCGGCGCCGCAGGGCCCTGATGGCCTCCACGGCCGGCCGGGCCGGCGGGCCCAGGCCCACCACCACCACGTCCGGCGCCAGTTCGTCGGCCAGCCGCTCGGCGTCTTCGGGGGAGCCGGACTCGCCGACCACCAGGATCGCCGGATGCTCGGCGGCCACCGCGCGCATCCCGGTCCGCAGGACCGTGCGCGCCTCGATGAAAACCAGAGTCAGGGGCATCGCGGCGCTCACTGCCAGCCGAAGTTGTTGCCGCTGTCCGAGCTCGACAACCCCGACACGCTGCTGACCGGCGCCGAGGGCTTGGAGCCGCCGGAGGGCACGGTCGGCAGGCTGGACGGGCTCGGCAGGGACGGGTCGCCGGGCGGCGGCGTCGTGGGGGAGGTGAGGACCGATTGGGGAGCGGGACCGGTGGCACCGGACGGCCCGGCCGCGGCGTGGGCCGGGGCGAGCAGGAATCCCGCAAGGATGGCGAGGAGCGTTCCCGCGGTGGCGGCTCCGGCGGCGGTGGATTTGGCGGGCATGGGACTTCCCTTCGAACCGAGTGGCGTGGGTCGGCCGTCGGGTGGGATCGGGGGATCACCTGTCAGGCGGCCGGGCCCCGCGGTGGCCCGGCTGCCGTGATCCGTGGTTCCGGCGGCACTTCCCAGTGTCAGCGCCGTGCCGCTTCGCGTCAGTGATCTGCGCTGTCAGGCTGTTGCGGTGGCAGGACTTTGCCAGGGGCGCACTCGGCGAGGCGCCAACCACTCAAGGCCGGCGCGCGCAACGCCCGCAGGCACAGTCGCAACGCCGCGGCGCGGGCATCGGCGGTGGTGGGCGACGCCAGGAACAGCACGGCGTCGACGCGGTGCGGCCGCTGCTGGGCGAAGACGTGCTCAAGGCCGTCCTCGGGTACGGCCGCATCGAGGATCAGAACTCTGAGGCGTTCGGCGTCCGGCGGATCCGGCCCCGGCGCCGTGAACAGCGCGATGATGAGTTGCACACTCCGCACGATCCGCGCCCGCGACCCCTCGCGGCCAGTCCTGAGGGCTGGCAGGCCCTTGCCATGCAGGGGGCTGCCACTGACAATTCATCCCGGGTCGGGTTTCCTGGGGGCGATATGTTGGAGCTGTTGGGTCTCGGCGCGGACGCCGAGACCGCATACCGCGCGATGCTCGAGAACCCGCGCGAGGGTATCGCAGAACTCGGTGAACGTCTGGGCTGGCCGTCGGAACGCGTGCGCCCGGCCTTGGACGAACTGGCGCGGCTGTCGCTGCTGCGCTCGTCCTCGGAAGTCCCGGGCGCACACCGCCTGGTCAGCCCGGAGGTCGGCCTGGTGTCCCTGCTTGCCCGGCAGGAGGCGGAGCTGCTGGAACGGCAGCGCCAGATCGCGACCAGCCGCAGCGCCGTCGCCGAGGTCGTCGCCGAATACGCCGACCTGCGCCAGATCCGGCAGCACCCGGAGATGGAGCAGCTGGTGGGCCTGGACGCCGTCCGCACCCGCATCGAGGAACTGGCGCGCGGCTGCCGTAGCCAGGTCCTCGGCTTCGCCGCCGGTGGCGCCCAGACCCCGGCGAACATGGAGGCCAGCCGGCCGCTGGACCGGGAGTTCCTGGAACAGGGCCGCGATATGCGCACCATCTACCTGGACAGCGTCCGCAACGACCCGGCGTCCGTGGACTACATCCGCTGGCTGGTGGAACTCGGAGCCCAGGTCCGAACCGTGCCCTCCCTGCCGCTGCGCATGACCGTGTTCGACCGCCGCACCGCCCTGATCCCGGTGAACCCCGAACGCAGCGAGGTCGGCGCGGTACTCCTGCACGGCAGCGGGATGGTCGCCGCACTGTGCGCGCTGTTCGACCAGATCTGGCGCACCGCGAGCGAGTTCGGCACCCGCCCCCGCCGCGACGGCGACGGCCTCACGGCCCAGGAGCAGGAGGTACTGCGGCTCCTGGCGCAGGGACACACGGACGAGGCGGTGGCACGGCAGCTGGGCGTGTCGGTCCGGACCGGACGGCGCATCACGGCGGAGCTGATGGAGCGGTTGGGGGCGCGGAGCCGGTTTCAGGCGGGGGCGCGGGCGGCGGAGAACGGGTGGCTGCGGGATCTTTAGGAGGCGTCTGAGGGCTGAATGCCCAGATCGGGCTTCGCTCGTTGTGACGAACCGGAAGGCCAAGCCGACATGCGGATGTGGCTTTGCAGGTCATGGATCGTTCGGGATCCAGTCGGAACCATGGCGAGAAGCTCCTGCAAATCTGCGACCATGCGGGCTGTCTCATGCTCCGGCGGCTGAAGCTTCAGCGCCTCAGCGACATTGTCCGCAGCTTCATCGGCGTGGTTGAGCGCCGCCTGATAGAGCGCGCAGCTGAAGTACAGGCGCGCGCTGGGTTCGGCTGCGTTCTGGATGGCCGTTGAGACCCGATCGATCGCGGCGCGTACGTCAACCACGGCTGAATCGTGGTCGCCAAGACAGAACTTGACCTGCGCGGCGCAGTATCGATACCAGTCGGCGTCCGGCTGGGGTCCGATGGCGCGTTCGATGTCCGCGAGTGCTTCCGCGTACCGACCGGTCCTGCGAAGCGTTGTTCCGCGTCCGGCCAAAGCCCACGCAGCGCACGGGCCCTGCGGTGAGAACTGGGCTGCGCCGTGTAGCAGGGCGATGGCGGACCTCGCGCACAGACGTCATGGGTGCCAACCCAAGCCTCGGTATCAGTCCTTTGGGGAAGCGATGGTGATGTGATGTACGTCACTCATCGAACTGATGGCGGATCGAGGCAGTGGTCTGCCAACCTTGATCGTCATCCTCGCGGGGGGGTAGCCGCACCGGGATGCACAGTGGTCCACGATCGGGCGTGGCTCCTTCTACATGATCGGGAATCGGGGCTTTCTCGTGCATTCGCGTTTCGGGGGACTTCGTCGTGCTTTTTTGCGGTGGCGGCGGCCGGGGGTTTCGCTCCTGGTGTCCGGTGCGGTGGCTGCTTCAGTTCTTTCAGCGCCGCCGGCATCGGCCGCTTCGGTCCGTTCCGCCGCCGCGGTCGCCGCCGCGACGCCAGCCGGAAACGTTGCCAATCCCAGTTTCGAGACCGGGACTCTGGACGGTTGGGATTTATCCCATGACGCGCACGTCACCACGATCAATCCCTACTCCGGCCTGCATGCCGGGCAGATCGACGCTACGCCCGAGGATGGGGACGGGGCGATCGAGCAGGTCGTCACGGGTCTGGCACCCAAGACCGCCTACACCTTGACCGGTTGGGTCCGTACCGACGGAGGCGCCACGTTCCTGGGCGCCAAGCAGTACAACACCACGGGCGATACCGCTGACACCTTGACCACCAACACCGGCTGGACTCTGCTCACCGACTTCTTCACCACCGGGGCGGCCGGCACCAGCGTCGACATCTACTGCTACCGGCCGTCGGTAGGCACCTCTGTCTGCGATGACATCACGCTGACGGCCACTCCTGGGATCGTGGCCGATCCCGGTTTCGAGACGGGGTCGCTGGGGGCTGGCTGGGAGCGTTCTCATGACGCGCACCTCACCACGACCAATCCGCACTCCGGCACCTACGCCGGCCAGATCGAGGCGACGGCTGCCAGTGGCAACGCAGCCATCGAGCAGGTCGTCACGGGACTGGTGCCGAACACGCCGTACACCCTGACCGGCTGGGTTCGTACCGATGGAGGCGCCACGCTCCTGGGCGCTAAGCAGTACAACGCCACGGGCGGCACCACCGATGCCTCCACCACAGCCACCGGCTGGACTCCGCTCACCGACTACTTCACCACGGGGCCGACGAGCACCAGCGTCGACATCTACTGCTACCGGCCCTCGCCAGGCACCTCCGCCTGCGACGACATCACGCTGAGAGCCTCTCCTGGGAAGGTGACCGATCCCGGTTTCGAGACGGGGATATTGAAGGAAGGCTGGGACCGTTCCCATGACGCACACGTCACGACGACCGACGGCGTCACCGGTCACTACGCCGGTCAGATCGACGCGACGACTGCGAGCGGCAACGGTGCTATCGAGCAGGTCGTCCGAGGTCTGATACCCAACACGGCCTACACCCTCACCGGCTGGGTACGCAGCAATGGAGGCGCCACCTATCTGGGCGCCAAACAGTACGACTCCACAGGCGCCGTCGCTGATGCCTCCACTACGGCTACCGGCTGGACGCAGCTGACGGACAACTTCACCACGGGAGCGACGGGCACCAGCGTCGACATTTACTGCTACCGGCCCACACCTGGTACCTCGCTGTGTGATGACATCGTTCTGGCGCCTGTGTGGCCGAGTACGTCGAATGGCACGGCCACCTTGCCGGCGGACTACGACGCCGACCGGTGGAGCACCCTCACCAGCTCGGGGTGGTTGAGCTCGTCGGACTGGGGTGTGCAGGGCCGGCATGACCTGTGCCATTTCGGCAACTACTTGTTCGTTTTGCAGCCGTATCAGCAGGCTGCGCTTCGGCCGCTCCTGGCCGGAAGTGACGCCGACCGTGATGCCAATGTCGGCGTGTACCGCAAGTGGAGCGACAGCCCGAACCTCGGTGATGCGCCGACCAAGGACCATGACGCGTTGATCGCGTGGGTATCGAAGATGTCCGACAGCTGGGCCGCGCACCGGAGTGTGCTCGAGGCTGTCGCATACCGGCCGGATCAGCAGGATGTCGACCCGACCGTCTATCAAAACGGCTGGGGGTTCCCTCCGGACTTTTCCGAAGCGCAGTGGTACTACAAGGTTCACACGAGTTCGGGCTATCCCGACGACGGGCAGTTGCCGAAGCCCGACCAGGCAGCCGTGGACGCGGCCAAGAAGCTTGACCCGAACTTCCAGGTGACCTCGGACACTGACGCCTTCGACGTCGCGGACTTCATCATGCGCAAGGGGGCGGCGACGTCGGCGCCGGTTCCGGGTTCGCTCGAGTTCCGCACGGATGTGGAGAATCTGAAGACCCGCTGGGGTTCGTGCGATGCGAACAACCCGGCTGACTTCAACGACGTGCTGCGCAGGGAGGCTGAGGTCGCCTCGGCCGAGTGGCAGGACGAGCTGTCCTCGCAGGCCACGCAGCGTGACGACATCATCGGCGCGTTCCTGGCGGCCGGTGCCGATCTGAGCAAGGCCTCGGATGCGATGACCGAGGCGATGTGGGAGTCCTGGAACGGGCAGCGCCTGGCCGAGGCGCAGCGGACCGAGGCCCGGTGGAACCAGGCCACGCTGAGCGCCGACCAAAAGGCTGACATCGCCCGCGTCGCCCAGGACATGGCCGATGTGAAGAGCCACATCCAGGCCCAGCTGGCCATCGCCGATGCTGCTACGGCTGACGCGCACACCCAGGTCAACAAGATCAACGCCGATCAGGCGGCTGCGGCGACGATCGCCAAGAACCAGGGCGCGCCGTATGGCCGTGGTCTGCTTTATGCACAGCAGGCCGCGCAGGTCGCCAAGGCCTCGGCCGCCGCGACCGACGCCGCCGACCTGACCATCAAGACCGCGCAGTCGGCGGTCGGGGCGTCCGCCGCGGACGCCGCGGCGCAGTGGGCGAAGATGCAGGCCCAGTCGAACGCCATCGATGCGCAGTTCAAGAAGGCCGCCGCCGCCGAGGCCGCGGACCAGGCGCACAAGGCCGCAGCAGATGCCGCCGACCGGGCGACGGCGGCCCAGGGCAAGGTAGCCGACGCGCACGCTGCGCGTGGTATCGCGGAGAAGGCGCAGGCCGACGCCGCTGCGCAGGCCACTTTGGCGAAGGCGAAGCGCGCCGCCGCCGAGGACGCCCGTGGCAAGGCCGATGCCGCGGCCGCCACCGCCAAGACGCAGCGTGACGCGGCCGCCAAAGCGCAGGACGATGTGACGAAGCAGCAGCAGACCACCGGCACGGCCGACAAGGCGTCGGCTGACGCGGTGGCGACGCTGAAGGCCAAGGCGGACGCTGCTGCCGCCGCGGAGTCCCGCGCAGCTCAGGCCCGTGATGCCGCGGTGACCGCGCAGTCCTACAAGGACGTGATGGCTGCGCGGGCCAAGGCTGCGGACGCGGCTGCCGCTGCGGCAGCCGGTACGGCAGCCGCCGCTGATGCGGAGAAGGCCGCAGCCCAGGCCGATGCCGCCGCAGCCAGCGCTGCCACCGCCGCCGACACCGCCGCCAAGGCGGCGGACGATGCGAAGAGCGCGGCCGTGACGGCTCGGGCCGCCGCGACGACCGCTTCGACCGAGGCTGCCAAGGCGAAGGCGGCGTCCGCCGACGCCCACTCCGCCGCGGCGACGTCTCAAGCTGCCGCGTGGGACGCGCACGCCGCCGCCGCGGACGCCGACGCCGCCGCGGTCG
>JABFWL010000228.1 GCA_013362315.1 Catenulispora sp.
CATTAGGCACAGCCCATTATGACACCTAGGTTGCCAACTCCCACCAACAATGGCACCTTAGGTGTCATGAACGCCATGCAGCACCTCCCCCTCCTCGACGGCCACCTCACCTACCGCGACGAAGGCAGCGGCCCCCTGGTACTGCTACTCCACGGCGGCCTCATCGACCACCGCCAGTGGGAGCCGCAGCTCGCGACGCTGCCTGCCCGCTATCGGGTCGTGGCACCCGATGCGCGGGGCCACGGCGGCAGCTCCAACGCCACGGCGCCGTTCCGGCACACCGACGACATCGCGGCGCTGATCCGGCACCTGGACGCCGGGCCGGCGGTGCTCGTCGGGGTGTCGATGGGGGCTGCGACCGCCACCGACACCGCGCTGGAGCATCCCGAGCTGGTGCGCGCGATCGTGGTCAGTGGCGCCGGGACCAGCGAGCCAGAATTCGTCGACGGGTGGACCGGGGAGAACCTGGCGGCGTTCTGGAAGGCCCTCGGCGGCGGCGACCTGCCGGCGGCTCTCGAGGTCTGGCGCAAGTTCACCGCCGGCCCCGGCCGGTCCCCCGAGGAGCTGAAGCCCGGGATCGTGGAGCTGGTCGACGACATGCTGGTCAAGACCCTGATGAAGCACACGCCCGACGAGCCGGACTGGTCCAGCCACCCCGAGGACACCTGGCAGCGCGCGGCTCAGCTGACGATTCCGGTCCTGGCGATCATCGGCGGCGCGGACTCACCCGACCACCGCAGGCAGGCTGCCCGGCTCGCGGAGAGCGTGACAGGCGGCCGCGCCGTGACCATCGAGGACACCGCGCACTACCCGAACTTGGAGAACCCCGAGGACTTCGACGCGATCCTCACAGAGTTCATCGACGGACTCCCCGGACTCGACTGACCCGCCGGACCCGCCGGGTGAGAAACGTAAGTGGGATGAGCCAACCAGCCCCCTCGCCGCTCACACCATCCGCGAGATCACCACATCGCACAGCCCCTGCAGCGCCTCCTTGGCAGGCACCTCCGGCAGCGGCTCCAGCACCGCCTTCGCCTTCTCCGCATAGCCACGCACCACGTCGCGGGCCTCCTCCATGCTGGAGTGGGCCCGCAGCAACGCCAGCGCCTCCTCGAAGGCCACATCGTCAGACGACAAATCCGTACGCAGCAGCTGCTGCAAGCGGGCGGTGGACGGGTCCGCGGACGGATCCTTCGCCAGCGCGATCAGCATCGGCAGGGTGTGGACACCCTCCCGCAGGTCAGTACCCGGCGTCTTGCCCGACTGCTCGCTCTCGGAGGCGATGTCCAGCAGGTCGTCGGACAGCTGGAAGGCCACGCCGAACAGCTCCCCGAACTCCGCCAGGATCTCCACCTCCTTCGGCGAGCACCCGGCGAACATCGCGCCGAACCGGCCGGAGGTGGCGATCAGCGAACCGGTCTTGCCGGCCAGCACTTCCAGGTGGTGCGCCACCGGATGCTGCCCGGAGGTCGGCCCCACCGACTCCGAGATCTGGCCGCTCACCAGCCGCTCGAACGTCTCGGCCTGGATGCGGACGGCCTGCGGCCCCAGCTCCGCCAGCAGCGTCGAAGCCCGCGCGAACAGAAAGTCGCCGGACAGGATCGCCAGCGAGTTGTCCCACCGCTGGTTCGCCGACGCCACACCGCGGCGCAGCGAAGCCTCGTCCATCACGTCGTCGTGGTAGAGCGTCGCCAGGTGCGTCAGCTCCACGACCACCGCCGACTCCACGATGCCCGGCGCGGCGTTGTCGCCGAACTGCGCGGCGAGCAGCACCAGCAGCGGCCGGAACCGCTTGCCGCCGGCCTGCGCCAGGTGCGAGGTGATCTCGCTGATGTAGGGGTACTCGCTGCTGGTGGCGGTCAGCAGCAGCTCCTCCACCCGGTTCAGCCCGTCCTTGACGGCCACGGCCAGGGCCTCGTCCTGCACGGCCAGGCCGAACGGGCCCATGCCCAGGCCCAGCGTGTCGTGGGCGGCGGGGGTCAGCGTGCCGGGAGTACTCACTGCGGCGGCCTTCCAGGTCGGGGCGGCGGACGGGGCGGCGGTGCTTGCAGGTGCTCTTCTACTCACAGGTGCTTCACATGTTCGTCCCTAGGTTATCCGGCGGCTGTTTTGCCGTTGAGGCGCCCCGCCCAGTCAACGTCCCGGCGCACGAAAAGGAGCCCCGGCCCACCGAAAGCGGCCCGGGGCTCCTCAGTCCTTGCGAGGCTATTGCACGAAATACGCCGCCTTGTCCGCCAGGTCCAGCGCCATCTGCGGCACCACGCCGAGAGCGATGGTCGCCGCCACCGTGAGAGTGAGCGCGACCGTCGTCATCGGCGAGGGCACCACCACGACCGGCCCGTCCGCCAGCGGCTCGCTGAAGTACATCAGCACGATGACCCGGACGTAGAAGAACGCCGCCGCCGCCGAGGCGATCACGCCGACGATCACCAGCGGCCAGGCGCCGCCGTCGATCGCCGCCGTGAACAGCGCGAACTTCCCGGTGAAGCCGCTGGTCAACGGGATACCGGCGAAGGCCAGCAGGAACACGGTGAAGCAGCCCGCCAGCAGCGGCGAGCGCTTCCCCAGCCCGGCCCACGCCGACAGGTCCGTGGCCTCCCCGCCGACCGACTCCGGCACCGCCGACCCCTCGCCGGCGTCCCGGCCCGGCACGCCCTCGCGCACCAGCGTGACCACGGCGAAGGCGCCGATCGTCGCGAACCCGTAGGCGGCCAGGTAGAACAGGGTCGAGCTGACCCCCTTGGAGGTGGTGGAGATCACACCGAGCAGGATGTAGCCGGCGTTCAGAATCGCCGAGTACGCCAGCATCCGCTTGATGTCCCGCTGGGTGATCGCCAGCACCGCGCCGGCCAGCATGGTCAGGATCGCCACGCCCCACAGCACCGGCCGCCAGTCCCACCGCATCCCCGGCAGCGCCACGTAGGTCACCCGCAGCAGGGCGCCGAACGCCGCCACCTTGGTGGCCGCCGCCATGAACCCGGTGATCGGGGTCGGGGCGCCCTGGTAGACGTCCGGGGTCCAGGCGTGGAACGGCACCGCGCCGACCTTGAACAGCAGGCCCACGGCCAGCAGCGCGATCCCGGCCAGCAGCAGCACGTCGGAGTGCGGCGCCGCGGAGATGGACGCCGAGATGTCGGACAACCGCACCGAGCCGGAGTAGCCGTAGAGCATCGCGACGCCGTAGAGGAAGAACGCCGAGGAGAACGCCCCGAGCAGGAAGTACTTCATCGCCGCTTCCTGCGACAGCAGCCGCCGGCGCCGCGCCAGGCCGCAGAGCAGGTACAGCGGCAGCGAGAGCACCTCCAGCGCCACGAACGAGGTCAGCAGGTCGTTCGCGGCCGGGAACAGCAGCATGCCGCCGATCGAGAACAGCATCAGCGGGAACACCTCGGTGGAGCGCAGCCCGGCCGCCTCGGCGGCCCGCTCGCCGCCGGAGCCCGGCGCGGAGGCGCCCTGCGCCGCGAAGGCGTCCAGGTCGGCGCCAGCCGTCCCACGCTCGGCCACCAGCAGGATCGCCAGCACCGCCAGCGCCAGGATGGTGCCCTGCAGGAACAGCGTCACGCCGTCCACCGACACCGCGTCGGCGGCGGTGGTCTGCGCCATCCCGTGGTTGGAGATCACGAAGCCCAGGGCCACCAGCACCCCGGCCAGCGAGATCCCGACCTGGGCCCAGTACCGGCGGGTCCGGGGCAGGAAGGCCTCGACGAGGATCCCGGCGGTGGCCGCGCCGAACACCACCAGCATCGGCATCAGCGCCCGGTACTCCACGTGCGGGGCGGTGAAGGTGTTCGCGGTCGGTGCAGCCGGCACCGCGCCCGGCGCCGCCGCGAGGAGAGTCAGAACGCTCACTTCGGTTCCGCCTTCGGCAGGGTCTGCGCGTTCACGGCCGGAGCCGGGTCCTGCTTCTGAACGTGCGACAGGGTGGTCTTGACGGAGGGGTTCACGATGTCGAGCACCGGCTTGGGGTAGAAGCCCAGGCCGATGATCAGCGCCAGCAACGGGGCCACGGCCGCCACCTCCCGCGCCCGCAGGTCCGTCATCTTCTCCAGCCCCGACTTCAGCGGCCCGGTCATGGTCCGCTGGTAGAGCCAGAGCACGTAGAGCGCGGCCAGGATGATCGCGGTGGTGGCCACGATCGAGACCGCCTTGTAGCGCTCGAAGGTGCCGACGAGGACCAGGAACTCCGAAACGAAGGAGGACAGGCCCGGCAGCGCCAGCGAGGACAGCCCGGCGATCAGGAACACGCCGGCCAGCTTCGGCGCCACCTTGTTCACACCGCCGTAGTCGTCGATCAGCTGCGAGCCGCGGCGGGAGATCAGGAACCCGGCGACGATGAACAGCGCGCCGGTGGACAGCCCGTGGTTCACCATGTAGAGGCTGGCGCCGCTCTGCCCGCGCGAGGTCATCGCGAAGACCCCGAGCGTGATCAGGCCGAAGTGCGAGATCGAGGTGTAGGCGATCAGGCGCTTGATGTCGGTCTGGCCGATGGCCAGCAGCGCGCCGTACATGGTGCCGACGATCGCCATCCCGATCACCAGCGGCGTGAAGAACTTCGAAGCACCGGGGAACAGCTCCAGGCAGTACCGCAGCATCCCGAAGGTCCCGACCTTGTCCAGCACGCCGACCAGCAGCACCGCCGAGCCCGGGGTGGCCTCGGCCGCGGCGTCCGGCAGCCAGGTGTGGAACGGGAACAGCGGCGCCTTCACCGCGAAGGCCACGAAGAAGCCGAGGAACAGCCCCTTGGCCAGCCCGGGGCTGATGCCCAGCTGGCCCGAGGCGACGGCGTCGGCCAGCGTGTTGAAGTCGAACGTCGCCGAGCTCAGGTGCTTGCCGGAGGCCACGTACAGGCCGATCAGCGCGGCCAGCATGAACAACCCGCCGAACAGCGAGTACAGCAGGAACTTCACGGCTGCGTAGGAGCGCTGCGCCCCGCCGAAGGACCCGATGAGGAAGTACATCGGGATCAGCATGGCTTCGAAGAACACGTAGAACAGGAACAGATCGGTGGCCGCGAAGACCCCGATCATCATGGTCTCCAGCAGCAGGAACAGCGAGAAGTAGGCCCGCACCGAGCGCTTGCCCGCCGCCTGCCCCTCATCGGCGTCGTTCCAGGCCGCCAGCAGCACGACCGGCATCAGCACCGCGGCCATCAGGATCAGCACCAGCGCGATGCCGTCGACCCCGAGGCCGTAGTTGATGTGGAAGGCCTTGATCCAGGCGTGGGTCTCGGTGAACTGGAACCGATCGCCGCCCTTCTTGAACTGCGTGGCCATCGCCACCGCGACGCCGAGTGTGGCCGTGCTGAAGGCCAGGGCGACCTTCTTGGCCAGGTCGCCCTTCTCCTTCGGCAGCGCGGCGACCGCGGCCGAACCGACCAGCGGGACCGCGCCCAGCGTGGTCAGCCAGGGGAAGCTGCTCATTTATCTCAACTCCCTCTACAGCTTCGCGAACAGGATCGCGGCGACCAGCGCGGCCGCTCCCCCGAACATGGACAGGGCGTAGGAGCGGACGAACCCGTTCTGGAGCCGCCGCAGCCGCCCGGAGGTCCCGCCGACCAGCGCCGCCAGGCCGTTGATGGCCCCGTCCACGCCGCGGTTGTCGGTGTAGACCAGGGTCCGGGTCAGGTACTGGCCGGGGCGCATCAGCGCCGCCTCGTTGAAGGCGTCGCCGTAGAGGTCCTTGCGGGCCGCCACGGTGACGAAGGAGCCGCGGGGGGCGACCGCCGGAACCTTGCGGGTGCCGTACTTCAGGATCGCGATCGCGACGCCCACGGCCACCGCCGCCAGCGTGACGACGGTCAGCGTCGCGGTGCTCAGGCCGCTGGGGAGCTTGCCCTCCTCGCGCGGGCCGACCACCGGCTCCAGCCACTTGACGAACGAGTCGTGCCAGCTGAACAGGAAACCGGCCGCGACCGAGCCGACCGCCAGCAGCAGCATCGGCGCCGCCATGTTCAGCGGCGACTCGTGCGGGTGCGGCTCGTGCCCGTCGGCGTCCTCGACCCAGCGCTTCTCACCGAAGAAGGTCATGATCACCATGCGGGTCATGTAGAAGGCAGTGATCAGCGCGCCGAGCAGGGCCGCGCCGCCCAGGATCCAGCCCGAGGTGCCGCCCTTGCTGAACGCGGCCTCGATGATCTTGTCC
>JABFWL010000306.1:0-5000 GCA_013362315.1 Catenulispora sp.
AGTCCGCGGTGGCGGTGGCCGCGGCCGGGACGGTGGCCTCGGTCGTGGCGTCCGGGCCGTCGGCCAGGTCCTCGTCGAGCGCCATCATGATCACCGAGACCACGTAGTCCGGGTCCAGCCCGGCGTCGGTCAGGGCCTTCACGGTGTCCGGGGACAACGAGCTCATCAGGGCCTCACTCCATCCATCTCCGCGCTGCGCAGCGGCTGCTTCTCGGTGACCAGCTGTCCGGTGGCCGCGTCGAGGCGGTGCGCCAGGCGCACCAGCCAGCGGTCGGCGCTTTCGGGGAAGTCCTCACGCCAGTGCGAGCCGCGAGTCTCGTTCCGCAGGGCCGCGCCCTTCACCAGGGCACTGGCCAGCAGGTGGAGGTTCGTGGCCTCCCACGCCTCCAGGTGCGGCGCGTCGGCGGTGCGGGCGGCGAGCCGTTCCAGCTCGTCGGCGGTGCGGTCCAGCGACTGCGCGCTGCGCAGCACGCCGGCGCCGGCGGTCATGGTGTGCTGCACCTCGGCCATCACGCCGGGCTCCAGCAGCACGCCCTGTTCGTCCTCGGGGGCCTCGACCGGAACCGGCGTCTCGGTCCACGGCAGCCGCTTGGCCAGGTCGGTGCCGATCCGCTCGGCGAAGACCAGGCCCTCCAGCAGCGAGTTGGAGGCCAGGCGGTTGGCGCCGTGCACCCCGGTGCAGGCGGCCTCGCCGCAGGCGTAAAGCCGGGGTATGGAGGTGCGGCCCCAGATGTCGGTGCGGATGCCGCCGGAGGCGTAGTGCTCGGCGGGCGCGACCGGGATCAGGTCGGTGGCCGGGTCGATGCCGTGCTTGAGGCAGGACTCGAGGATGGTCGGGAACCGGTGCCGCCAGAAGTCCGCGGAGAACTCCGCGACGCCGGTGCGGGCGTCCAGCCACATGTGCGGCTCGCCGGTCTCGGCCATGCGGCGCATGATGCCCTTGGCCACGACGTCGCGCGGCGCGAGTTCGGCCAGCGGGTGCTGGCCGACCATGAAGCGGACGCCCTCGGAGTCCACCAGGTGCGCGCCCTCGCCGCGGACCGCCTCGGAGATCAGCGGCTGCTGGCCGCGGGCCGCGCCGCCGAGCCACATCACGGTCGGGTGGAACTGCACGAACTCCAGGTCCGCCACGGCGGCGCCGGCCCGCAGCGCGATCGCCACACCGTCGCCGGTGGCCACCGACGGGTTGGTGGTGGCGTCGAAGACCTGGCCCATGCCGCCGGTGGCGAGCACCACGGCCTTGGCGTGCACCGCGCCCACGCCGTCGCGCGCGCCCTCGCCCATCACGTGCAGCGTGACGCCCGCCGCGCCGCCGTCGGCGTCCTTGAGCAGGTCCAGCACCAGCGCGTGGTCGATGACCTCAATCTCGCCGATGGTGTGCTCCAGCGCGGCGATCAGGGCGCGGGAGATCTCCTTGCCGGTGGCGTCGCCGCCGGCGTGCGCGATCCGGTCGGCCAGGTGGCCGCCCTCGCGGCCGAGCGCGATCGAGCCGTCGGCGGTCTTGTCGAACTCCGCTCCCAGGGCGATCAGCCGGCGCACCGCCGCCGGGCCCTCGGTGACCAGGATCCGGACCGCGTCCTCGTCGCAGATCCCGGCGCCGGCCACCAGGGTGTCCTGCAGGTGCGCCTCGGGACTGTCGCCCACGCCGAGCGCGGCGGCCACGCCGCCCTGGGCCCAGCGCGTCGAGCCGTCTTGCAGGCGGGCCTTGGTCACCAGCAGGACGCTGCCCGCCTGGCGCGCCGCCAGGGCCGCGGTGATGCCGGCCACGCCGGACCCCACCACGACCGTGTCCGCGTACGCCCGCCACCCCGGCCGGGGTGCTCTCAGCCGCTGGACCATCGTTGCCCACCCGTCTCTTACAGCCGCAGTCAGTTCGCGGTGACGTCGCCCCTGGTCAGGACCTGCGACCCCGGGATCGTCTCGGCTGGATCGGCGCCCAGGGCGACGATCCGGTTCTCGGTGTCGACGTGCACCACCCTCGGCTGAAGCGTACGCGCCTCGGCGTCGTCGACCTGCATGTAGGAGATCAGGATGACCAGGTCTCCGGGGTGCACCAGGCGCGCCGCGGCGCCGTTGATGCCGATCACGCCGGTGCCGCGGGCGCCGGGTATGACGTACGTCTCCAGGCGCGCGCCGTTGTCGATGTCGACGATCGCGACTTGCTCGCCGGGCAGCAGGTCGGCGGCGTCCATCAGGTCCTCGTCGATCGTGACCGAGCCGACGTAGTGCAGGTCGGCCTGGGTGACCGTGGCCCGGTGGACCTTGGACTTGAGCATCGTGCGGTACATCAGCTGGCTCCCGAAGTGAGGGTGATGGGGAGGTTATCGATCAGGCGGGTGGTGCCCACGCGGGCCGCCACGGCGAGCACGGCATCACCGGTGAACGCCGCGGGCACGTCGGAAAAGTCCTGGGGATCGACCAGCGCCAGGTAGTCGACGGTGAGCGCGCCGTCCGCGGCGGCTGCGCTGAGCACGGAGACGGCGGCGTGCCGAACCGCCGCGGCGCCGTGGCCGGCTGCGGCCTCGTCCCGGCCGGCGGACAGCGCGCGCGACAAGGCGAGCGCGATGGTGCGCTCCTCAGGGCTCAGGTACCGGTTCCGGCTGGACTTGGCCAGGCCGTCGGCGTCGCGCACGGTCGGGACGCCGACGATCTCCACCGGCATGTTCAGGTCCAGGACCATGCGGCGGACCAGCGCGAGCTGCTGGGCGTCCTTCTGGCCGAAGAACGCGACGTCCGGGCGGGTCAGGTGCAGCAGCTTGTTCACCACGGTGAGCACGCCGGTGAAGAACCCGGGGCGGAACTCGCCTTCCAGCACCTCGCCCATCGCACCCGGGCTGATCTGCACGATCGGCGGGCCGCCGGGGTAGACCTCGCCGACGGAGGGCGCGAAGACCACGTCGACACCGGCCTCGGCGCACAGTTTCAGGTCGTCGTCGAGCGTGCGGGGATACCGGTCGAAGTCCTCGTTCGGGCCGAACTGCAGGGGGTTGACGAAGACGGTGACGACGACCAGGTCGCAGTCGTGGCGCGCCTGCCTGAGCAGTTCCAGGTGGCCCTCGTGCAGGGCGCCCATGGTCATCACGACGCCCCGCTTGCCGTTCGCGAAGCCGTCGAGGAACGGCTCCAGCTCCGCCCGGGTGGATGCGAGCGCGGTCATGCGTCAGCCTCCTTGGTCAGCACGGTTCGGCCTTGGTCAGCACGGGTCAGCACTGCTCTTCGGCACTGTTCAGCACTCCCAGCAGGGGTTCGGCCTGCTCGGCGGACAGCAGTCCGGAAGCCAGCGCACGGTCCGCCGTGAGGCGGCCCAGCGCGCTGTACCCCCGCGCGGCCTGCGGATCCTGCTTGCGCAGCACCTCCAGGTGCGCGGCCACGGTACCGGCGTCACCGCGGGCCACCGGCCCGGTCAGCGCCAGGTCGCCGGAGCGCAGCGCGTTGTCCAGGGCGGCGCCGAGCAGCGGGCCGAGCATCCGCCCGGGCTCGCGCACGCCGGCCGCGCCGAGCAGGTCCTCGGCCTGGGCCACCAGCGTGACCAGGTAGTTGGAGCCGTAGGCCAGGGCGGCGTGATATAGCGGCCGCGCCGCCTCCTCGATCCACTCCGGCTCGCCGCCCATCTCCACCACCAGCGCCTCGGCGATGGGCCGCAGCGGCTCCGGGGCGGTGACGCCGAACGAGCAGCCGGCCAGCCGCGCCACGTCCACCTCGGTGCCGGTGAAGGTCATCGCCGGGTGCAGGGCCAGCGGCAGCGCCCCGGCGCGGGTGGCGCTGTCCAGGACGGTGGAGCCGTAGCGGCCGGAGGTGTGGGCCAGCAGGGTGCCGGGCTTGACCGAGTCGGTCCGCACCAGGCCCTCGACCAGCGCCGGCAGCGCGTCGTCGGGGACGGTGAGCAGCACCAGGTCGGCAGCGGCCAGTACGTCTGGCGGCGCCACCAGCGGGACGTCGGGCAGCAGCTTCTCGGCGCGGCGCCGCGACTGCTCCGACACGCCGGAGGCGGCGACCACGCGGTGGCCGGCCCGCTGCAGGGCGGCGCCGAGGGCCGAGCCGACCCGGCCGGTGCCGACCACGCCGACCGCCAGGCGGGACTCTGCGGAATCCATGGGCTCTCGATGTCTGTCAACGATCCAGTCCGCCGGGGTACCGGTCGTATCAAAATAAGGGCGGGATCAGCGTATCCCGCCCGGCCGTCTCCGGTCATCATCGCGCGCGCCACACCGCGGGCGGGCGCGTCGGCCCCGGCGCCGGTTCTGCCATGATCTCCCCATGCCACGCGCCACGGACTCGGTCGGCGAGTTCACCCGGGAGCTGCTGGGCCGCGGCCAGACCACGCTGCGCACCGGCTTCGAGCGCTCGGCGCGGGCGCTGCGGCTGCACGGCGTGCGGCACTGGCTGAGGCGCGAGCGGGACGCGTTCCGGCAGACCCTGAAGACCGCCCTGGCCTGCGCCGTGGCCTGGGAGCTGGCCAAGCACCTGATCTACCACGGCCACCCGCAGTTCCACGCGGTGCTGGCCCCGGTCGCCGTCCTGATCACCATGCAGGTGACCATCTACCAGACCTTCCGCCGCGGGCTCCAGCAGGTCGCCGCGGTGCTGCTCGGGGTGTTCGCGGCGCTGGCCGTCAGCAACTACGTCGAGCTGACCTGGTACACCCTGTCGGCCATGGTGATCATCGCGCTGATCATCGGCCGCACCCTGCGCCTGGGCACCCAGGTCAACCAGGTCGCCACCACCTCGCTGCTGGTGTACAGCCTGGGCCGGGGCTACGGCTTCGAACGGGTCTGGGACACCCTGCTCGGCGCCGGCGTGGGCATCATCGCCAACGCCGCGGTCGCCCCGCCGACCTACAGCGACACCGCCGCCAAGGAGCTGGCCGACCTGGCCGACGATCTGGCCCAGCTGTGCCGGGACGTTGCCCTGGCGCTGCGCGACGACAGCTGGACCCCGGCCGAGGCCCGCAAGTGGCTGGACCGCTCCCGGTCGCTGTTCGGCGACTCCCAGGACACCGA
>JABFWL010000178.1 GCA_013362315.1 Catenulispora sp.
CAGTGCGCCTGGCACCGCAGCTACGCCACCGCCGGCCCGGACTCCGCCGCGGCGATCAGCCTGGCCGAAGTCGCCGCCGCCGCCGTCCGCCGCGGCGCTCCGGCCGCCGCCCGGCAGGCGTATCAGAGGGCTGCGGTGATCGCGCCGGATCCGGCGCCGTACCTGGTCGAGGCCGCGGTGTGCGCGCGAGTGGAGGGGGACGTCGAGGCGGCGCTGGATCTGCTCGACGAGGCGGAGACGACGCTGGGTAAACAGAGCACGTATATAAAGGAGAACGCCGCCGCCCGAACTGTTCTCCATGCCCGCATCCGCACCGAACGCGGCCGCGTCGACCTCTCCCGCAGCGATCCGGCCCGCCTCATGACCGACCTCGCCGCGGCCGCCGAGACCGCCCCGGACCCGGTGCACGCCGCCGACCTCACCGTCGCCGCCGCGGCGGCCGCGATCCTCGGCGCGCACTACGACCAGGCGCGCACCCTCTCAGCACGCGCCGTCGAGCGCGCCGTCCTACCCGCCACCCGCGCCGCGGCCCACGCCGTCGCCGAGCACCTGGCACTTCTCTTCGGAGAGCCGACATCGGTTCCCGCTCCTGAACTCCCGGATGCCTCGAACCTCGACGCACCTCTGGAATCACTGATCTATCCGGCGTGGACCGCCGCCCTCCAAGGCAGTCCGCACACCCGCCTCGGCGAGGCCGTCAAAGCCGCCTACGACGCCGGCGCCAGGTCCCGCCTGCCCGCGCTGCTGACCATGGCCGCCGAACTGGACCAGCGCGCCGGCCACTGGGATGTCGCCCGCGGCCGCGCGCTCGCCGCCGCGGACCTCGGTGCCGACCTCGGCCAACCGCTGTGGCCCGCGCTGGCGCTCGCCGTCGCCGCGCGCATCGCCGCCTATCGGGGCGACCGCGCGGATTTCGCCGATCTCGAAGCCCGCCTCGCCGGCCTCCCGCCGATCCCGGCCGACCACCCGGCCGAACTGGCCTTCCGCCACGCCAAAGCGGTCCTCACCCTTGACGACGACCGGGACGCCGCCGCCGCTGAACTTCAGGCGGTCGACGAAGCGCTGCGCAGCCACGGCATCCGCCATCCGGCGTTCCTCCCGGTGCGCCCCGATCTCGACGAACTCCTCACCCGCGAGCCGGCCGCCGACTCGACCGGAGAACGCCCCGCCGACCCGTTCCAGTCAGCCCGCCGCGACCTGCAAGCCGCGCGCCGCCTGCGCGAGCGCCGCCACCACGCCGAGGCCCGCGCGCTGCTCGAACCTGCCCGCGACACCTTCCGCCGCCTGCGCGCCCGCCGCTGGGAGGCCCTGTGCGAGGAAGAACTGGCCCACCTGGTCGCCGCCAAAGCCCCGGAGCCCAAAGGCCTCACGCCGTATGAGACCCAGGTCGCCCGGCACGTCGGCGCCGGCCGCACCAACAACGAGACGGCGGCCGCGCTGTTCATCTCCCCGAAGACCGTGGAGTACCACCTGCGCAACCTCTACAAGAAGCTCGGCATCCGCTCCCGGACCGAGTTGGCGCGCATCGTGGCGACGTGGGAGGGCGAGAACTAGCCAGAACTCGAGGACTAGACAGAACTCGGTGACTAGCCAGAACTAGCGACACTGACGAGAACCAGCGAGAACTAGATCGCCACCAGCGACACACCGATGAAGTGCAGCGCGAACGCCGCGACGGTCAGCGAGTGGAACACCTCGTGGAATCCGAACCACCGCGGCGAGAAGTCCGGCCGCTTGGTTCCGTAGACCAGCGCGCCGATCGAGTACAGCACGCCGCCGACGATCATCATGACCAGGATGGCGACCCCGCCGGAGTGCAGGAACTGCGGCAGGAAGAACACCGCGGCCCAGCCCAGCGCCACATAGCAGGGCGTGTAGATCCAGCGCGGCGCCTTCAGCCAGAACACCCGGAACGCGATCCCGGCCAGCGCGCCGCCCCAGGCCGTGTACAGCAGCGCGCGCTCGGCGGTTCCGTGCAGGAGCAGCACGGTGAACGGCGTGTAGGTCCCGGCGATGATCAGGAAGATGTTGGCGTGGTCCAGGCGCCGCAGTATCGCCTCGCCGCGCCGGCCCCAGTTCCGCCGGTGATACAGCGCAGACGTGCCGAACAGCATCACCGACGAGAAGGCGAAGATCGCCGAGGCGATCCGGGCGCGGCCGTTGTCGGCCAGTGCGATGAGCACGATGCCGGCGGCCAGGGCCAGCGGCGCGGCGCACAAGTGCAGCCAGCCGCGAAGTTTGGGTTTCACCGGGGCGATGACGGTCGATACGGCTTCGGTGAGCGGCGTCATAACCGGAGGGTAACTTACGTGACCGTAGGTTCGGTAGTGACGTCCGAGGAGTGGGAGAAACCGGTCCGCCAAGCGGGTCGGCAAGCCTGCGCGGACTCGACATCGCGGCCATTCGAGTGTGACGAACTAGCCATTGACGACTATCCACTATGTGGACGCCCGTGGGTACACTCCCAACTACCCTCACCATCACAACCGGGCCGCCACCAGTGCGGATGGGACGCGGACCCGGTGCTTAGGAGCGCGCCATGACTGACGTGTCCAGTAAAAGCATGCCCTCGAACGGTGCCGCCGCGGCGATACCGGGCTTGGAGGACGCCCCGACGGGCCACGCGGCCCTGACGGCGTGGGTCGCCGAGATCGCCGAGCTGACCCGGCCCGACGCCGTCGTGTGGTGCGACGGCTCGCAGGCCGAATGGGACCGGCTGACCACACTGCTGGTCGAGCAGGGCACCTTCACCAGGCTGAACGAGGCGAAGCGCCCGAACAGCTTCTACGCCAAGTCCGACCCCAGCGACGTCGCGCGGGTGGAGGGCCGGACCTTCATCTGCTCGGAGAACGAGGCCGACGCCGGCCCCACCAACAACTGGATGGCCCCGGCGGAGATGAAGGGCATCCTGAACGGCCTGTTCGCCGGCTCGATGCGCGGCCGCACGATGTATGTCGTGCCGTTCTCGATGGGCCCGATCGGCTCGCCGCTGTCGGCGATCGGCGTGGAGCTCACCGACTCCCCGTACGTGGTGGTCTCGATGCGCGTGATGACCCGGATGGGCCAACAGGTGCTGGACGAACTCGGCGCGGACGGCGAGTTCGTCAAAGCCGCGCACACCGTCGGCGCGCCGCTGGCGCCCGGCCAGGTCGACGTGCCCTGGCCGTGCAACGAGACGAAGTACATCACGCACTTCCCGGAGACCCGCGAGATCTGGTCCTACGGCTCCGGCTATGGCGGCAACGCGCTGCTCGGCAAGAAGTGCTACGCGCTGCGCATCGCCTCGGTGATGGCCCGCGACGAGGGCTGGCTGGCCGAGCACATGCTGATCCTGAAGCTGACCCCGCCCTCGGGCGAGGCGAAGTACGTCGCGGCGGCGTTCCCGAGCGCCTGCGGCAAGACCAACCTGGCGATGCTCACCCCGACCATCCCGGGCTGGAAGGTCGAGACCGTGGGCGACGACATCGCCTGGATGCGCTTCGGCCAGGACGGCCGGCTCTACGCGATCAACCCCGAGGCCGGCTTCTTCGGCGTGGCCCCCGGCACCGGCCGCGAGACCAACGCCAACGCCATCGACACGCTGTACGCGAACTCGGTGTTCACCAACGTCGCGCTGACCGATGACGGCGACGTGTGGTGGGAGGGCCTGACCGCCGAGAAGCCCGCGCACCTGACCGACTGGAAGGGCCGGGACTGGACCCCGGACAGCGACGAGCCGGCCGCGCACCCGAACGCCCGGTTCTGCGTCCCGGCGGCGCAGTGCCCGACCATCGCCCCGGAGTGGGAGGACAGCGCCGGCGTCCCGATCTCGGCGATCCTGTTCGGCGGCCGCCGCGCCACCGCGGTGCCGCTGGTCACCGAGTCCTTCTCCTGGCAGCACGGCGTCTTCCTGGGCGCCAACGTGGCCAGCGAGAAGACCGCCGCGGCCGAGGGCGTGGCCGGCGAGCTGCGCCACGACCCGTTCGCCATGCTGCCGTTCTGCGGCTACAACATGGGCGACTACTTCGGCCACTGGCTGAACATCGGCCAGAAGGCCGAAGCCGAGAAGCTGCCGAAGATCTACTACGTCAACTGGTTCCGCAAGGGCCAGGGCGGCAAGTTCCTGTGGCCGGGCTTCGGCGAGAACAGCCGCGTCCTGAAGTGGATCGTGGAGCGCCTGGAGGGCACCGCCGACGGCGTCGAGACCCCGATCGGCGTGCTGCCCACCGCCGACGCGCTGGATCTGGACGGCCTGGACCTGCCGAAGGCCGACCTGGACGTGCTGCTGAGCGTCGACAAGGAAGTCTGGAAGCAGGAGGCGGCGCAGATCCCGGCGCACTTCGACCGCTTCGGCGACCACCTGCCGACCGAGCTCACCGCCGAGTACGAGGCACTGCTGGAGCGCTTGGAGGCGTAACTCACACTCCCGTCACAGCAGCCACAACAAGCACAGCAAGCACGACAACAAGCACAGTCGGCACCGGCAGCACTTAGTGGTCGTGCTGTGTGGTCGGGCTGTCACCGCGCAGGCCCGTCCCGTTATTTCCGGGGCGGGCCTGACGTATGCGTACCCTGGAAGCGGTCGAGGTCTTCACGAAACCCCCACTGAGCGGTTTGCCCAAGGCCGTGTCGGGACGCCCCGCGTCTCCTATAGCCTCGGTCCATCCACCGATCCCGGTAAGAAAGGCGCCTTGCTGTGAGCCTGCGAGACGTCGCCTACAGCGTGTACGAACGGCGCCTGGCGGCTCGCCTGCACTCCGACGTCCAGCGCGGCAAGAAGAAGGTGCCCCGCCACATCGGGGTCATCATGGACGGCAACCGCCGCTGGGCCAAGCAGATGGGCGAGCAGATCGCCACCGGCCACCAGCGCGGCGCGGACAAGATCCACGAGGTGCTGGACTGGGCCGAGGAGGCCGGGGTCGAGACGGTCACGCTGTGGCTGTTCTCCACGGACAACTTCAACCGGCCCGCCGACGAGCTCACCGACCTGCTGCGGATCATCGAGGGCTCGGTGCGCTCGCTGGCCGACACCGGCCGCTGGCGGGTGCACCCGCTCGGCGCGCTGGACCTGCTGCCGGCCGACTTCGCCCGGCAGCTGAAGGAGAGCGAGGAGCAGACCCGGGACAATCCGGGGATCCACGTCAACGTGGCCATCGGCTACGGCGGCCGCCGAGAGATCGCCGACGCGGTGCGCTCGCTGCTCGCGGACGCCGCCGCTCGCGGGACCTCACTGGAGGACCTGGTGCAGGTGCTGGACGTGGAGCACATCACCGAGCACCTCTACACCCACGGCCAGCCCGACCCGGACCTGATCATAAGGACGTCCGGGGAGCAGCGGCTGAGCGGATTCATGCTGTGGCAGAGCGCGCACAGCGAGTTCTACTTCTGCGAGGCGTACTGGCCCGCGTTCCGGAAGGTCGACTTCCTGCGGGCGCTGCGCGACTACGCAAACAGGCATCGACGTTACGGGTCATAGTAGATACAGCGTCGCGTAGCGACTCCATAACGGGTGGCGGTGGGTGACGGGCGGGAAAACGGTTTCTCTCAATGGGGAAACTGCCGCTGCTCAGGGCTAGTGACGCGCCCGCATTCTGTTACGTAGCGTCATCAAAGCAGCTCAGAACCGTGACAAGAACTGCCCCCTGGTTTAGTCCCAACAGGTGACGGGAACTTCCCAGACGTGCCGGAGGAGCAAGGTCGACTCACACAGATGGCTGTGACGGGTCTGCTTCCCGGCACTTGTCGCTTCTGGGGAGACAGACAACAGTGGCAGCTACTCCTCGCCGCCGCGCCTCCACCAAGGCCCGGCGCCGCACCCACGTCCTCGACACCAGCGTCCTGCTCGCCGATCCCTCGGCGCTGACCAGGTTCGCCGAACACGAGGTCGTCGTCCCGGTGGTCGTCGTGACCGAACTGGAGGGCAAACGGCACCATCCAGAGCTCGGCTACTTCGCCCGCAACGCCTTGCGGATCCTGGATGAACTACGCATCCAGCACGGGCGCCTCGACGCCCCGATCCCGATCGGCACCGCGGGCGGCACCCTGCGGGTCGAGCTCAACCACACCGATCCGACCGGCCTGCCGCCGGGCTTCCGGCTCGGCGACAACGACTCCCGGATCCTGGCCGTGGCCTGCAACCTGCAGGC
>JABFWL010000481.1 GCA_013362315.1 Catenulispora sp.
GGCACCGGCGGCGGACGGTCGCTGCCGCCGCTGGTCGCCGCCGCCGGGCTACTGCTCGGCGGGCTGGCGATGCGCGCCGCGGCGGGTCGGCTCCGGCGGCGGGAGTCCGCGCGGTGAGCACGGAGCAGAGGTGGCCCGGGAAGCTGAGGAAGCTGAAGCCGACCCCGGCGGCGGTGCTGGCTGCGACGGGACAGCTGCTGTGCCTGGCAGCCCTCGTCATGGTGGTGCTCTGGTCGGCCGGCGGCGGACAGCAGCGGGCTGCGGCGGCGGCGCGGGGCTCGGCCATCGGTCTCAGCGTGACGGCGCCGCAGGCGGTGAAGGCCGGCGATCCGCTGACGCTCACGCTCACCGTGACGAACCAGACCGGCGGGCCGTGTGCGCTGTCCACGCAGGCGCCGGGCACGGTCGCACTCACGGTCCAGCGCGACGGCGTCCGGCAGTTCCCCGACATCGGCGGCACCGAATCCGTCCAGCCGCTGTCCGCGCTGATCAGCCACAGCTCGCACGTCGTGCCGCCCGGCGGGACCGTCACGGTCAGCCTGGCGAGCACCGAGCTGCCGGACGGCGTCCAGGCGCTGGAAAGCGTCTCGGCCTCGGCCGGCTACACCGTGGCCGCGCACTGGCCGCTGAACCAGCCCGGCCGCTACACGATCGGCGTGACGTACGCGATGCCGGGAGGCAAGGGCACATGCGCCGGAGTCAGCGGGACGGCGCTCGTCACGGTGACCGTCACGAAATGCGCCCAGCACTCGGCGGTCGCGCTCTGGCTGCCCAGGACGCTCGGCGGGCTCGGCGCGCTGGCCACCGCGGCGGCGCTGGTTCTCGCGCTCGGCGCGCGCCGCCGGGGCTTCGCCCGGGCCGTCGCGACGGCCTGCGTGATCCTGCTCGGCGTAGCGACTCCCGGCCTGGCCAGTGCGCTCATCGTGACGCCGAAGACGGACCGGGACTTGAACGGCGTGGCCAGCACCTGCCTGTCGATCATCTCCGTCCACGATCCCGCGGGCATCTACCGCGACCTGGTGGTCAGCACCGACTACATCAACATCCTGCGGGCCTACGGCCACGAGGACAAGTCGTACCCGATCCACCGGGACGGCAAGCTCGAAGCGGTGGTCAAATGGAACCCCGAGGAAGACGGGCTCCTCGAAGACACCGCGATCGTTCCGGTCTACCCCTGCGCGGAGTTGTATCACGAGCTGGTCCATGCATTCGACATCCTGACCCACCGGGACGACGCCACGCCCTGCCACGGTGACGGCGACGAGTACGCCGAGATCCGGGCCACCTGGGCCGAGAACGCGTTCCGGAGCCAGACCACCGGTGACAAGTCGCTGCGGACGCAGTACACGGAGAAGCTTCCGGACCCGCCGAAAGACGGGAATCTGTCGTACGACGCGGTCCGCCAGGCCTGCGGCGACCCGGCACACGGCAAGGGCGCAGGCGACGGCCACCACCGGCTCCAGCCGAAACCCGGCGGCAGCAACGGCGACCCGCACCTGACCACGTTCGACGGCGCCCGGTACGACTTCCAGACCGTGGGCGAGTTCACGCTGGCCCGGGCCGACGGTGTCGGCAGCGGTGTCGGCAGCGGTGTCGGCGGCTTCGAGGTCCAGGCCCGGCAGGCGCCGCTGTTCGACTCGCGGCTGGCGTCGGTGAACAGCGCGGTCGGGCTGCGGGTGGGCTCGGACCGGCTGAGCTTCAGCCAGGAGGACAGCCTGCGGATCCGGCTCGACGGCGCCGACACGGCGTTCGGTTCGGCCCGCACGAAACTGCCCGGCGGCGGGACGGTCAGCGTGGACGACGACGGCTGGTACATCGTGACGTGGCCGGACACCACGGAGGTCGACATCCTGCCGATCGGGGCGTGGGGACTGCAGGTCGAGGTGTATCCGAGCCCGGCTTTGCACGGGAAGACCCGCGGCCTGCTCGGCGACGATGACGCAAACCCGGAGAACGACCTGGTGACCAGCGCCGGGGCGACGCTGCCGACGCCGCCGGACGCCGGGCGGCTGTACGGGGCGTTCGCCGACGGTTGGCGCGTGACCGACGCGACCTCGCTGCTGCCGTATCCGGCCGGCACGAACACCGCGACGTTCACCGACCGGACGTTCCCGGCCAAGCCGGCGACCGTCGCCGATCTGGACCCGGGGCGGCGCGGCGCGGCCGAAGCGGTGTGCCGGGAGCTGGGCATCGTGGATTCGGAGTCCTTCGCCGACTGCGTGGTCGACGTGGCGCTGAGCGGCCAGCCGGCCTTCGCCACCGGCGCCGGTGCCGCCGACGACCAGATCGGGCCGGCGACCCGGCCGCCGGCACCGCCGGTGGTGGTCAAGCCCGGCGGCGCGCTGCACGACGGCGACGTGGCCGAAGGCGCCGTCAGCACCGGCGGCCAGGTGGACACCTACCGGCTGGACGTGGGATCGGCACCGGCGGTGTATCTGGTGGATGTCCAGCACCTGAAGGGGAACTCGGACCGGCCGACACTGACTCTGGTGGTCGACGGTCCGGACGCCTCGAACGCGCCGGCGTTCATCTACACCACCACCTATCTGTTCCCGCTGGTTCAGGGCGGCGCGTACACGCTGCACGTGTCCCGGACCGACGGAGACACCGGCCCGTACAGCTTCCGGCTGGTGACGGCGAAGGAGAAACGGATGCCGCTGGCGCTGGGCCAGGCGACCAACGGAAACCTGGAACAGCCGGGGCGAGCGGACATCTACTCCTTCGTCGCGCCGACGACCGGTCACCTGTACCTGCGCGACGGCATCGGATGCGACTTGTCGGCGGGCGTCGCCGACGACGCCCCTCGGGTCCGCGTCTTCACGCCGTACCCGGTGTGCTGGGACGACGCCGTGGCCTCGGTCGAGGCCGGAAAGCGGTACGACCTGGTGATCTGGTCCTTCGATGTGAAGGAGGGGCCTTACTCGTTCACCGCCGTGGTGAAGTAGAGCAGGTGAAGTAGAGCGGCTGTGACAGGCAGCGGCGCCCGCCCCGGGGTAGGGGGCGGGCGCCGCTGCTGTTGATCCCCGAGCTTGGCAGGCAAGGCCCGAGATCAGGCCGTCGCTTTCCGGAACGGCCAGGCGAGAGCGGCGTGGAAGCGGCGTGGATCCGGAAAGGCGGCAGGATCGTCCAACCCCATGGCGTCCGGGATGCGGCGCGGGTCGTACGCGAACGTGCCGAACACGATGTCCCAGAGCGGGACCACCGAGCCGTAGTTGGCTCCGGTCGCGACAGCGTGGTGGCGGCGGTGTGTCTCGGCGCCGATCAGGACGTAGTTGACCCAGCCGACGCGGATGTCGCTGTTGACGTGGCTGACGGTCTGCTGCAGGCCCAGGACGGCGACGGCGGCGAACGCCGCGTCGGGCTCGATGCCGGTGAACCGGAAGACCAGCAGGCTGATGACGAAGCGGGAGACCAGCAGGTCCAGCGGATGGAACACCTGGTGCATCAGGACGTAGAGCTGCGACGGCGCATGGTGCAGGGCGTGCACCCGCCACATTCGGCCGAAGGTGTGCGCGGCACGGTGGTAGCCGTACCACAGCAGGTCCAGGGCGAGCAGTGCGAAGACCGCCTGGGCCGCCAGCGGGGCGCGGGCCAATACGCCGAAGCCGCCGGAGCGCACGGTGGCGGCGGCGGTCAACGACACCGCGGTCGTGGCGATCTGCTCGACGACCACCGCCAGGCCGATGAACGGCAGATCCCGGTGCAGCAGGCTCTGCTTCGTCATCGACCAGCGGTCCAGCAGCGGGTTGGCGCGCTCCACGACCAGGACGGCGACGATGGTCACCGCGGTGAGCACCCCGATCGTCGCGTCGCGGTCGAGGTTCTCGTGCACAGCGGCCCAGATGCCCGCACCGGTGACGGCGGCCAGGGTCGGATACGTTGCATACGTGAGAAACGGCTTAGCCGGCTTGTCTAACTCCATGCCGCCATGGTCGGACCCCCGCTAAGGACACCACTGCCCCGTGGACGCGAACCTGTTGTCTTCAGCCGCAGACCCGATCGCCGCGCAGGTAGGCCGGTTCGCCGCCGGCCATGGAGTGGCCGCGACCTCGCTGGCCGAGTCCTGGGACACCCTGGCGCTCGGCGGCATGCGGCACCCCGGCTTAGCCTTCGCGGACTGGACGGAGACCAGCGCCCTCGGCGGTCTGCTGGCACCGGTCCTCGTGAACTGCCCGACCGTCGCAGCGATGATCGACGACCTGGAGCGGTTCCACCCGCTGATCGACAACGACCGGATCATCGTCGAGCGCGGAACCCGGCACGCGTCGGTCACCTTGCACGCGCCTGACGGCCGACCGTCTCATCCGGACACGGTCGACGCCTGCTTCGCCCTGCTGTGCCGGGCGATCCGGCGCTTGGCCGGAGACCAAGCGACGCCGACGTTGGTCACGCTGCGCCGACCCGCGCCGCCTGATCCCGGCGGGTACGCGGTCATGGCCGCGCGCGTCGCCTTCGACCAGCCCGGGAATCAGTGCCGTTTCGACGAGACCGCGTTGCTCCAGCCGATCGCTCAGGCCGATCCCGTCGTGCGCTCGATGCTGCGGCCTTATGCCGAACGCCGCCTCGCGCACCTCGGCTCATCCTGGACCGCCGCCGTCGGCGAACTGCTCGCCGACCGTCCCCTGGGACTGGCCGAAGCCGCCGGGAAGCTGGCGGTCAGCACCCGCACGCTGCAATCCCGGCTGGAAGCGGAAGGCACCACGTTCGCGGCCTTGGCCGACACAGTCCGTCGCGACCAAGCCCTGGCGCTGCTCGCCCAGCCCGATCTGCCGGTGACGACCGTCGCCTCCCGCACCGGGTTCGCCACCCCGTCGGCCTTCACGCGGGCGTTTCGCCGGTGGACCGGACAGTCCCCGTCGGAATACCGCCGGAACCCGCCGCGATGAGCGTCGACTTGAGCAAGCGGTGCCGGCAACTGCCTGGGCTACCATCACGGAAAACTGTCGTACGGGTTTCCGGATTTCCTGCGACGGCGAACCCTTGAGGGACAGCGGCCGCATAAGGCATGGCCGTGATGGGAGGGGCGATCTTGTCGGACGGTCCTTTTGAAGCGGCGGCGCGGGACGATCGTCCAGGCGGCGATCCGTCCAGGCCGGTGACGATCGCGTATATCGCGCAGTCGGCCGGGGTGTCGGTCCCCACTGTGTCGAAGGTCCTCAACGGCAAGTCCGGCGTTTCGGCCGAGAAGCGCGCGCTGATCAAGGAGCTGATCAGCCGGCACGGGTATCGCAAGCCGACGGGGGCGAATCGCCGCAGCATGCTGGAGCTGGTGTTCCGCGACCTGGAGAGCATGTGGGGCGTCGAGGTCATCCGCGGGGTGGAGCTGGCAGCCCGCAGGCAGGGCGCCGGGGTGCTGCTCTCCGGCTTCGGGCCCGCCGAGACCCGCGGGGCGGCCTGGGACGACTCGGCCACGCCCCGGCCGAACTGTGTGGTGTCGGTCGCTCAGCTCTCTGAGAGCGAGCGGGCGGAACTCGCCGAAAAGGGCATCCCGTTCGTGGTGTTCGATCCGACCAGCGAAGTGCCGGACGGGGTGCCGTTCGTCGGGGCGACCAACTGGTCCGGCGGCCGGGTGGCGACCCGCCATCTGATCGAGCTGGGACACTGCCGTATAGCGATGATCGCCGCGGCGCCGGACGTGCTGTGCTGCACCGCCCGGCTTGACGGCTACCGCTCGGCGCTGGGCGCCGCCGGCCTGCCGGTCGACGAGCAGCTGGTGGCCCGGGCCGCGCTGACCCGCGAAGCCGGGACCGTCGCCGCCCGGGCGCTGCTGGACCTCGCCGATCGGCCCACCGCGGTGTTCGCGTCGAACGACCTCCAGGCCCTCGGGGTCTACCAGGCGGCGCGCGAGCGGGGGCTGCGCATCCCGGAGGACCTGAGCGTCGTCGGATTCGACGACCTGCCGGTGGTCGCGTGGGTCGATCCGCCGATGACCACGGTCCACCAGCCGCTGGCCGAGATGGCCGCCGCCGCGACCGAGCTGGCGCTGGCTCTGGGCCGTGGCGAGCAGGTCGCGCAGGTCGGGGTGGAGCTGGCGACGAAGCTCACGGTCCGCGCCAGCACCGCGCCGCCCAAGCACTAGACGCGCTCAGCACAAGACCCGCTCAGCACAAGACCCGCTCAGC
>JABFWL010000271.1 GCA_013362315.1 Catenulispora sp.
CTGAGCTGACTACTGAGCTGACTACTGAGGGGACGACGCGGTGGACGTGGTCGCTCTGCACACCTATCTGGGCACGCTCGGCGCGCCGCTGCCCCTGGCCGCCGACGACCAGAACCTGCCCGCCGCCGTTCGGGACTTCCTCACCGGCGTCCCCGGCAACCGCCTGACAGTCGGGGCCGATGGCGCTGGGCTGAGTTCGGACGGCACAGTCCTCACCGTCTCCGGGCCCTGTCTCGGCCCGGACCCGTGGCCGGTCGCCGGACTCGGCACGGCGACCGTGGTCCCCGGCACGGCCACGCTCCGCTGCACCGCCGACGACCAGGTGACGTGCTCCGTCGAGGGACGGCTGGCCCTGACCGCGACGGTGTCGGCGCCGGTCACGGTGACCTCGCAGCCGCCGGTCATGACCATCGACGACGCCCCGGCCCGGCCGTGGCTGATCAGCCTGACCGCCGACGTGACCGGGGTGACGCCGCTGGATCTGCTGGCCCTGGGCCGGCCCGGCGGCGCCGGTGCCATGGCGCGCGCCGTCACCGAGCCGCCCGGCCTCGACGCCGTGGCTCGCAGCCTGCTGCTGCCCGCCTCCGGATTCGGCGTGACCTGCTATCCGAACACCGCGTTCGCGGCCAGCCTCACGTTCGAGGTCGACGTCCCCGGGATCGCGTGGACTCCGGTCCCCGGCTTGTTCACCCTCGACCAGGTCGGGCTGCGCGCGATGGTCTCGGGCACCGGGTGGGCCGCGGCCGTGATCGGCCGGTTCGGCATCGGCGGGGTGCCGATGGAGGTGTCCGTGGGGCTGTCGGACGCGGCGGTCCTCACGGCGGTCCTCAAACCGGTCGGATCCCCGACTTTCCCCGGGCTGGCGGCGCTCGCCGCCTGGCTCGGCGGCGCGGCCATCGCGCCCGCGGCCGGCTCCGGTTCCAGCTCCGGTTCTGGCTCCGGTTCCAGCACTGGCTCGGGATCAGACCAGGGCGACGACCAGCAGCTTGTCCCGGCCCCCGGCTCCGGCCCGGGCACCGGCGCCGACGTCGCCGTCATCGGCGGCGACCGCGCGAAAGCCGATCTCGCGATCAGCTCCCTGACCGTCCGCTTCGACGCCCAGACCGCCACTCTGCGCCGGGCCGAGGTGGTCACCGAGCTGGTTCTCGGCGAGCTCCGGCTCGACGTGGCCGTCCGCTACCCCGAGGGCGCGGTCGTCGGCGGCCTGCACAACGGCGAGCCGCTGGAGCTGGCCGCCGTCCTCGCCTCGTTCGGCCTGCCCGAGGCCGGGCTGCCGGCCGCCACCCGGATCACCCAGGCGGACTTCTCGGCGGTGCCGGCGTTCGGCTTCTACAGCGCCGACCTCACCGTCGACACCGGCTTGACCGCCGGACCGCTGAGCATCGACGAGGTCTTCGTCTCGGTGAGCCGCAATCCGCGGGACGGGGTCACCGGCCAGCTCGGCGGCACGGTCGGCTTCGAGTCCGGCCTGCAGGTCGAGCTGCTGGCCGACCACGGCGGCGCCGCCGTCGGCTGGGAGTTCAGCGGCCGCACCGCGCCGGGTACCGAGCTGCACATCGGCGGGCTGCTGGACGACCTCGCCAAGGCGTTCGGCGCGACCGACGTCCCGCGGCCGGTGACCCAGCTCGCGCTCACGGACATCGCCGTGGACTACCAGACCGGAACCGGCGCGTTCGCCTTCACCTGCACCGGCACGCTACCGGTGGCCGACACCCCGGTCTCGGCGACCGTCGGCATCGCCGTCACCCCGCTGGCTTCCGGCGGCTACGAGAAGGTGTTCAGCGGCCACCTCGCCATCGGTGACCTGGACTTCGACCTGGTCTTCGACACCGCCGACACCGGCTCCGACATCTTCGTGGCCGCCTACAGCCACACCGGCGACGCCCAGACGCTGAGCCTGCACGATCTCGTCGCGCAGGTGTCGCCGACCGCCGCGCAGCTCGTCCCGTCCGGGCTGGACATCGGCCTGCAGGACGCCCGGCTGCTGTATCTGAAGCCGGCGACCGGCGACTCGGTGTTCGCGCTGAGTCTCGTGCTGTCGGCGGCCGTCGATCTGTCGCAGCTGCCGCTGATCGGCGACAAGCTGCCGCCCGATGAGACTCTGGCCGTCGACGGCCTCCAGATCTGCTACAGCTCGGCGGACCTCACCGCCGAGCAGCTCACGCAGGTAGGCGCGCTCCTGCCCGGGACCGCGACGCCGCTGCCCGCCGGTCCGCTCACCACCGGCGTGAGCATCAGCGCGCGGCTGCAAGCCGGGCCCGACCAGCGGCACACAGCACTGAGCCTGCCAGCCACGGCGCCGGCGGCTTCCACGGCTTCCGGCTCGTCCGGTACCGGCACTTCGCCGGCGACGCCTGCGGCCGCCGCGCCCGCCGGCTACTGGCTCGACGTCCAGCGGCAGCTCGGCGTCGTCCAGATCAACCGGATCGGGTTGCTCTACCAGGACGGCGCACTGTTCGTCGGGCTCGACGCGGACGTCACCTTGGGGCCGCTGTCCCTGTCTTTGGACGGGCTCTGCTTCGGCTCCCCGTTGTCGCACTTCGAGCCCGAGTTCCGCCTCGCCGGCCTCGGGCTGGCCTATGCCAGCGGACCGCTGACCCTGTCCGGGGCGCTGCTGCGCGTCCCCGAGGACCACCTCGCGCCGGGGATCTCGTTCCAGTTCGACGGCACGGTGCGGATCAAGGCCGAACAGCTGGCGATCGCCGGCATCGGCTCCTACGCGCAGTTCGCCGACGGCCGGCCGTCGCTGTTCGTCTTCGCCGAGCTGGCGGCTCCGCTCGGCGGCCCGCCCGCGTTCTTCGTCGACGGCCTGGCGGCCGGCTTCGGCTTCAACCGGACCCTCGCCCTGCCCGGTCCCGACGAGGTCACGGCGTTCCCCCTGGTCGCGCTCGGCGCCCCGGCCGCGCCCGGACAGCCGGCCGCCGGCTCGGATCCGAGCCACGTTCTCGACGTGCTGGAGGGCCGCGCGCCGCTGACGTCCGCAGGCACCGCCCGCCCCTGGATCACGCCGCACCCCGGCGCGCTGTGGCTGGCCTTCGGCGCCGCGTTCACCTCCTACGAGCTCGTGCACACCCGGGCGCTGCTCGTCGCGGACATCTCCGACCGCTTCAAGCTGGCGGTCCTCGGCAGCTCGGTGCTGCGGCTGCCGCAGGCCGCCGACTCGCCCCGCGCCTACGCCTATGTCGAACTCGGCATCGAGGCGGTCCTGGAGCCGGAGGACGGGCACTTCGGCCTGACCGCCGTGCTCAGCCGCGCCTCCTACGTCATCGCCCCCGAATGCCATCTCACCGGCGGATTCGCGGTGGCGGCCTGGTTCGGCGACCACCCGCACGCCGGCGAGTTCGTGCTGACCCTCGGCGGCTACCATCCGGCGTTCGCCGTCCCCGGGCACTTCCCGGCCGTGCCGAGGCTGGGCTTCAGCTGGGCGGTCAGCGACACCGTCAGCATCTCCGGGTCCGCCTACGCCGCCCTGACCACGTCGTGCTTCATGGCCGGCGGCCGCCTGGAGGCGCTGTTCCAGGACGGCGGCTTGCGCGCCTGGTTCATCGTCGAGGCGGACCTGCTCGTCTCCTGGCGGCCGTTCTTCTTCACCGGGCACTTCGCGCTGTCGATCGGCGTGTCCTACACGTTCAGCGCCTTGGGCATCCAGAACACGATCTCCGTGAGCGTCGGTGCGGGACTGGACCTGTGGGGACCACCGACCGGCGGCTCGGTCCACGTCGAGCTGTGGGTGGTGTCGTTCACGGTCGCCTTCGGCGCGCCGCGCGATCCGGCGTCCGACGCGCCGCTGGGCTGGACGCAGTTCCGCGACCTGCTGCCGCCGGCGGCGAGCCGCGTGGTCGTCCAGCCCGGCGGGGAGGTCCGCGACACGCTGTCGGACCGGCGGACATGGGTGGTGCGGGCGACCGGGTTCTCGTTCCGGACGCAGTCGGCGCTGCCGGTCAGCGGGCTGAGATACGGGCCGCCGACTGCTCCGGCGGCTCCGCGGAGTCCCGCTCCGGTCGCGCCGGCTCCGGTCACCGCGGCTCCAACGGCTCCCGCTCCAGCCGCGTCACGGACACCGCAGCCCGTTGCGACAGGCGGAGGCACAGGCATAGCCGCGTCCGCTTCTCCGGCTTCTCCGCACGACTACACCGCAGCGCCGATCGACATCAAGCCCATGAACCTCGCCGGCGTGTCCTCGGTGCACCGGCTCACCATCCGGTTCGGCAGCTCCAGCGGCCCGGCGCTCGACGTCAGCGGCTGGACGCTCACCCCGCGCACGGCCGCGGTGGCGGACGCGCTGTGGGGCAAACCGGAGGCGCAGTTCTCGCAGATCCCGGCGCGCCCCGCCGCCGAGGTGCTGACCGGCCGCTACGTCGGCTACGACGTGCAGACCCCGGCGCCCAAGCTCGGCGCCAGCCACGGCACCGTGCCCGCCGCCGCCCTGGCCGCCGACTACATCGCCCGGGCCGCCATGCCGCTGCGCCCCGGAACACCGCCCGGCCGTTACCGGCCGGGCCCGGACCGGAACTCGGTCGACGCGATCTCCCGGCTCGCGGTCAGCGCCGTCCCGCGCGCCCGGCTGCACGACGCGCTGGCCGCGCTGACCGGCTTCACCGGCCCGAACGGCTCCCTCGACCGGCTCGCCGCGGCCGCCGGCCACCTCTACAGCGACGCGCCGATGCGGGAAGGGTGAACCGATCGATGACGGCTCCCACGGATGTGACCCCTGATCTGGCGCCTGGCGACCTGCGTCTTTATGACAACGACGTGCCCGCGCTGACCGCCGGGACCTACTTCGTCGAGGTCGACCACACGCTGGAGCACGCGGGCGTGCCGGTCGCCACCGACGAGCTGGCCGCGCGGCAGTCGTTCGTGGTGAGCGCCCCGCAGTTCCGGATCGATCCGGCGGCGGTGCGCTCGGCCTATCCGCCGGACGGGAGCTCCGGCCGCTATGGCACGGTTCTGCCGTACGTGGTGCTGGACGACGCGATGCTGCCGTTCGAACGGCCGATGCCGGACCCGGCGGGCGACCGCCAGCCGTGGCTGGCCGTCCTGGTGTTCCGGCCGGGTGAGCTCATCGGCGGCGGGGACTCGCCGACCGCCACGCGGACCACCACTGTCGGGCAGTTCCTGGAAACGGCTCAGGGCCGCCAAGCCCCTCACCTGACACTAGCTCCTGAGGTGCAGCTCACCGATCCGTGCACGTATATATCGGTGCCCGCGACCGTCTTCAAGAACGTCGCGCCCCGCTTAGCGGAGCTGCGTTTCCTCACGCACTGCCGCCACGCCTCCGTCGTCGATCAGCCGACGGCCTCCGGCGGGGAGTCGCTGACCGGCGTGGTGGTCGCCAACCGGTTCGCCACCATGCCCAGCCCCGGTGCCCCGGCGGTCCGCACCATCGCGCACCTGGTGTCGCTGGAAGGTCTGGACAAGCTGCTCGATGGCGGAAGCGCGCTGACTTCCACCGACACGGTGGACCTGATCTCGCTCTATTCCTGGAGCTTCTGGTCCTACGACAGCGGCGAGGGCGACTTCGAAAGTCTGGCGCGCGGTTTGGTCACCAGGCCCGGGGCGGCGGGAGCGGCCCCGGTTCCCGCGGACCTGCTGCTCCGGCTTCCGGTCCCGCGGTCCGCCGGCGATCCGCCGGGCCTGGAGGTCGTCAACCGGCTCAGCGAGGGCTTCGTGCCGCTCGAATACCGGCTGCCGACCGGGGAGACGACCTTCGCCTGGTACCGGGGGCCGCTGAGCGCGGTGCCGGGCGATCCGGCGCCCCGGCCGCCGCTGCGCAGTGCCGACGCCGCCCGCAGCTTCGCCTGGGCGTTCGGCGTCTTCGACCTCTGCCTGGCCGCGGCCTGGCAGGCCGGCCGCGCCGCGGCGCTGGCCGATCCCCGGTTCGGCGCGCTGCTGCTGGACTTCCACCGCCGGACCCACAGCCTGGTCGACAGCCTGTACCAGCGGCTGGCCAGCGACCACTTCACCGCCGCGCAAGTAGCGCAGCTCGACACGTCGACCACCGCGCAGAGCACCTTTCTGAGCGTGCTGACGTCCCAGCTGCTGGCCGACGCCGGGCGGGGACCGCAGCCGAGCGCGGCGACCACTCCGGCTGCCACGACCACGCCGACCACGCCGACC
>JABFWL010000684.1 GCA_013362315.1 Catenulispora sp.
CCGGACCTCGGCGGCACCGGCCGATGAGGCGGGTCTGTCCGACACCCTGGGCGGCGGCAACCCGCGGCACGCCGGGCGGCCGCCGGCGCTGCCGGACCAGACGGCCTGGAACGACGAGGGATCGCTGCCGCCGCCGGTCGGCGCGCCGCTGCCGGTGCCGACCGGGATGCCGACGGCCGGGTCTTCGATGGCCGAGAACGACGGGATGTCACCGGCGATGCCGGCCGGGGCACCGATGGCCGCGACCGGCACGGCGCCGGGTGGGCCGCAGCCGGGCGCGATCCCGTTGCCCGCGCCGGGCGTCGTGCCGATGCCGCGGCCGGGGGTGGCGCCGATCGCCATGCCGACCATGGGCGCCTCCGGCCAGTTCTCCCTCCAGAGCCTGAGCCGGGGCCGCGATCCGGGCGAGCCGGCCGTGCCCTATCCGTCGGCCCCGATCAGGGCCCGGTCACTGAATGGCGAGGACTCCGTGCAGGACTCGTGGCGCCGCGGCTCGATGCGCACCCGCGAGCCGGCCGCGCCGGCGCAGAACGGTTCCACCCGCTCCAACTTCGAGCCCGTGGTCGCCGCGAACGCCCAGCCGGCCGACCGGCCGGGTTTCGAGTCCGGCTTCCCCACCCGGTTCGAGCCCGATGCCGAACCGGGCGGTCCCGCCGAACCGGCGGCCGGCCCGCCCAGCTTCGAGAGCGGCTTCGCCCCCAGCTACCCGTCGGCCTCCGCGCCGGCAGCGCCGGCCGCACCGGCCGCGCCAGCCACGCCGAAAGCCGCGCCGGAACCGGCCCCGGCACGCCCGCCGATCAAGCTCCGCACCACGAACGGCCTGCCCAAGCGGGTGCCGCTGGACCGGCTGCCCGCCGAAGCGCTGACCGATCCGTCGGAGGTGGAGGCCGCCCCGGCCGAGCGGGACCCGTCGCGGGTCTCGGCGTCCATGTCCGCCTACGTCCGCGGGATCGGCGGGCGCGGGGCTTCCAGCGTGTCACAGATCCCATACACTCCTTCACCGAACTCGGGGACGCACTGATGTCGCTCAACTCCAGCAGCTCCATGGACAACCTGGACTGGCTCCTCAACGACTTCGCCCTCCGGGTCCCCGGCGTCGTCCACGCTCTGGCGGTCTCGGCCGACGGGCTGGTGGTGGCCGCCAGCGGGGATCTCACCGAGGAGCAGGCCGACAACCTGGCGGCGGTGGGCTCCGGGCTGGTCGGCCTGCTGGCCGGCGCCGCCCGGCTGCTGGACGCCGCCCCGGTGCACAGCAACCTGACCGAGCTGCGCGGCGGGTTCCTGTTCTCGATGTCGGTCAGCGACGGCGCCTCGCTGCTGGTCTTCGCCGAGCGCCAGTGCGACATCGGCCAGGTCTCCTACACCATGACCGAGCTGATCAACCAGGTCGGGGCCTCGCTGACGCCGGCGGCGCGGTCCCGGATGCTGGCCCGGGAAGTCCCCGGACGGTCCCGGTGAGCGGCGTGCCCCAGGCCACGGCGGCGAAGATCGTGGTCGCCGGCGGGTTCGGGGTCGGCAAGACCACCCTGGTCGCCTCGGTCTCGGAGATCAAACCCCTGACGACCGAGGCCGAGATGACCATGGCCGGAGCGCAGGTCGACGACGTCGCGGGCATCCCGGGCAAGACCGCCACCACCGTGGCCATGGACTTCGGCCGGATCACGCTGGCCAGCGACCTGATCCTGTACCTGTTCGGCGCTCCGGGCCAGGAACGTTTCTGGTTCTTCTGGGACGAGCTGAGCCGGGGCGCGATCGGTGCCGTGGTGATGGCCGACGTCCGGCGGCTGGAGGACGCCTTCGCGGCCATCGACTTCTTCGAGCACCGCGGGATCCCGCACGTCGTGGCGATCAACCAGTTCGACGGCGCCCCGGTGCACGGCCACGAGGAGATCCGCGACGCGCTGTCGGTCCGGGACACGGTCCCGCTGCTGATGTGCGACGCGCGCCACCGCGAGTCCAGCAAGCGCGTGCTGGTGACGCTGGTGGAGCACGCGGTGATCCAGCTCCGGATGAACACCGGCGGAGCGGCCCTGGCCCGTCCCTGAACCGCTCCGCCCGCACTCCCCGTGCTCTCCCGCACTCCCCGGGCCGGTTCGCGCCGGACCGTCAGTACCGCCTTCCCGCAATATCGCCTTCATCTCTAAGGAGACTGCGTTGTTCTCGTCCCACGTTTCCGGACGCTTGCGCGCCGCCGTGGCCATCGGTGCGGTCACCGCCCTCGCCGCCGCCGGATGCAGCAGCGACAAGTCCAGCAAGTCCGGCAAGGACTCCGCCAAGGGTGGCGACTCCCCCATCACCATCGGCCTGATCACCGCGCTGTCGGGCAGCAACAAGGCCCTCGGGCCGGACCACCTCAACGGGTTCAAGCTCTACCTGCAGACGCATGGCAACAAGCTCGGCGGCCACACCGTCAACCTGGACGTCGGCGACGAGGCCGACGGCGGCGCCGCGGCCGTGCCGGTGGCGAACAAGATGCTCAAGGAGGACAAGGTGCTGGCGATCGCCGGCATCGTGGCCACCCCGACCATCAACGCCGTCGTCCCGCTGGCCACCGCGGCCGGCGTCCCGGTGGTCAACACCGGCGGCCGGCCCACGGTCAAGGACCCCTCGCACCTGTGGACGATGAGCTTCATGTCCACCGACCCGGGCGGCGCCATGGGCCCGTACCTGGCGCAGAACGCCGGGGGCCCGGTGTACGCGTTCGGGCCGGACTACCAGGGCGGCTGGGACCAGCTGCGCGGCTTCACCGACAGCTTCGCCAAGGCCGGCGGCACGCTGGCCAACGACGGCGGCAAGCCCACCTTCACGCCGTTCCCGGCGACCACGGACTTCACCCCGTTCCTGTCCAAGGTGAAGGCCTCCGGCGCCAAGGCGATCTACTCCTTCTACACCGGCTCCTCGGCGATCGCCTTCGTGAAGAACTGGTCCCAGTCCGACGCCAAGGACATCCCGCTGTACGCGGCGGGCTTCATCACCGAGGGCGGCGCGCTCAAGGCCGAGGGCCAGGCGGCCAACGGCATCATCACCTCGATGAACTACTCGCCGGACATCTCCAGCGCCGCGAACCGGGAGTTCGTCTCGGCCTGGACCCAGGCCCACGACGGCGACCAGCCGCCGGCCACCGCGATGTACAGCTGGGACGCCGCCTCGGTGCTGGACCAGGCGATCCTCAAGGCCGGGCCGGACCCGACACCGCAGAAGGTGAACGACGCGATCAAGGCGCTGGGCCAGATCAACAGCCCGCGCGGCACCTGGCAGCTCTCGCCCGACACCCACGTCCCGGTCCAGAAGTGGTACCTGCGCAAGGTCGAGATGGACGGCACGGCGCTGGCCAACGTGAAGATCGGCGACCTGGCCACCATCGGCAGCTGAGCCGCCGGCCGCACCACGAGTGAGAACGCTGTGAAAGGGGTCCCATGGACGCGCTCAACGCGCACCTCGTGCCCGCGGTGGACGGGGTGGCCTACGGGCTGCTGCTGTTCGTCGCGGCCGCGGGCCTGACCTTGCTGTTCGGGATCGGCGGCGTGCTGAACATCGCCCACGGGACCCTGTTCGCCCTCGGCGGCTACCTGGCCGCCTCCGTGTCCGACGGCTCCTGGTCCTCGGCGGTGCTGGGCCTGGCCGTGGCGGTGGCCGGCGGCACGGCCGGCGGTGCGGTGCTGGCCGCCGGCACCCTGCCGCTGGCCGGCCGCGGCCACCTGCCGCAGGCGCTGCGGACCTTCGGCCTGGCCCTGGTCGGCGGCGACATCCTGAGCACCGTCTACGGCGGTGACGAGCATCCGGTGAAGGTCCCGGGCTCGGTGAACGGGATGGTGCACTTCTTCGGGCACGTCTATCCGACCTACCGGCTGATGTTCATCGCGGTGGCCGCGGCGCTGGCCGTGGCCGGGAGCGTGGTCCTGGGCCGGACTCGGGCCGGGGCGCTGCTGCGGGCCACAGCCGACGACCGGGCCATGGTCGGCGCCATGGGCTACGCCCCGTGGCGGGTGCACACGGCGCTGTGCGCGGCCGCCGGCGCGCTGGCCGGCCTGGCCGGCGGCCTGGGCGCGCCGATCATCGGGCCCGGGCCGGACACCGCGGACAAGGTGTTGATGCTGTCGATGGTGGTGATCGTGCTGGGCCGGCCCGGCTCGGTCCTCGGGGCCTTCCTGGCGGCGATCGCGGTGGGCGAGATCGAGACCCTCGGGGTGTCGATCTCCTCGGACTGGGCTCCGTTCCTGCTGTTCGGAATGATGGCGGTGGCGCTGGCCGGGCGCACGTTCCGGTCCTCCGGGGTCGCCGACGGCGTGGCGGCCGCGCCCGGGGAGGCGCCGGCATGACCGCGCCCACCACGCCGGCGACGCCGTCACAGGACCCTGAGGAGGCGAGCGTTTCGCAGGACTCGGAGGTCCTGGCCGCGGCCGCCGCGCCGATCGCGGGGCCGATCCGGTCCAGCCTCGCGTCGCAGCTTGGGCAGCGGCTTGCGCTGCGGCTGCGGCTGCGCGTCGCCGGGCCGGCCGTCGCGCTGGGCGTCCTGCTGCTCGGCGCACCGTCGATGTTCGACGACTACGGGATCGGCCTGCTGTCGAAGGCGCTGGCGCTCGGCGTGCTCGCCGTGAGCGTGAGCGTCCTGGCCGGCTACGCGGGCCTGCCGACCATGGGCCAGGCGGCGCCGTTCCTGGTCGGCGCCTACACGGCCGGGATCATGGGACAGCACGGGCAGGACCTCGGTGTCGTGCAGCTGCTGTGCGGGACGGCCACCGGGGCCGGCTTCGCGGCCGTCACCGGGCTGGTCGCGACCCGGACCCGCGGCGTCGCCTTCCTGATGACCACGCTGGCGATCGGCGAACTCGCGGTCGCGGTGGCCGGGCGGTGGCACTCCCTGACCGGCGGCACCGACGGCATGTACGGGATCCCGCCGGTACGGCCGCTGCCCGGCACGACTCAGCTGGACACCGACGGCGCCGTGTACTGGTACGTGCTGGGGGCCTGCGCCGCGGTGGTCGCGCTGGTCTGGCGGGTGCTGCGGTCGCCGGTCGGCAAACTGCTGCTGGCCGGGCGCGACCACGAGGCGCGGATGCGCTCGGCCGGCCACCCGGTGGCGGTCCACCGCTGGCTCGCGTACGTCGCCGCCGGGGCGCTGGCCGGGTTCGGCGGGGTCCTGATGTGCACGGTGAACGCGTACGTGTCGCCGGCCGACGGCGGCTTCGCCACGTCGGCGCTGGTGCTGCTGGCCGTGGTGCTGGGCGGGGCGACGTCACCGCTGGGGGCGCTGTTCGGCGCCGGGCTCATCGTCGCCACCCGGGACTGGCTGTCCGGGCCGTTCCCCGGCCACGGGCCGCTGCTGCTGGGGCTGATGTTCATCGTGGCGGTCTACGCACTGCCCGACGGCATCGCGGGGCTGCGGATCCGGGTGCCGCGGCGATGGCCCGGGCGGCAACGGCTCGCGCGATTCCGACGGCCCCAAGGGCCCCGACGACCCGATCAACCCGAACGACCAGAACGGCGGGCAGGATCGGCATGACGGACGTGATCGAACTCAGCGGCCTGACGAAAGCCTTCGGCGCGACGGTCGCCGTCGCCGGCCTGGACCTGGCCTTCGCCGCCGGCGCCCGGCACGCGGTGATCGGCCCCAACGGCGCCGGCAAGACGACGCTGCTGCACCTCATCTCCGGCGAACTGCGACCCACCTCCGGGCGCATCCGGTACGACGGCCGCGACGTCACCCGGGGCAGCCGGGTCAAGCGGTCCCGGCTGGGCATCGCCCGCACCTTCCAGCAGCCCACCGTGTGGAGCTCCCTGTCGGTGGCCGACAACGTCGCCCTGGCGGCGTGGCCGCACACTCCGGCACGCGGGACCTGGCTGCGTAGCCGGTACCGGTCGCTCGCCGAGGACTGCGGGCGCCACCTGGAGACCGTCGGCATCGCCACGCTGGCCGGGCGCCCGGCCGGCGCGCTGTCCCACGGTGAGCGCCGGATGCTGGACATCGCGATGGCGCTCGCCGCCGAGCCGCGCGTGCTGCTGCTGGACGAGCCGGCCGCGGGGCTGACCGAGCACGGCGTCGAGCGCCTGCTGACGGCGCTGCGGGCGCTGCCTCCGGAGGTGACGGTGGTGGTGGTCGAGCACGACTTCGCGTTCGTCTCGGCGCTGGCCGACACGGTGACGGTGCTGCACGACGGCCGGCTGCTGGCCACCGGCACCCCGGCGCAGATCACCGCGGACGCGGCGGTGCGGGCGGCTTATCTGGGTGATCTGGACGAGCTTGGTGATCTGGACGAGCTTGGCGATCTGGATAGGGTCGGCGAGGCGGGCGGTCCGCACGTCGCCGGGGAGGCGGTCTGATGCTGAGCGTGGCTTCCCTGACGGCCGGATACGACGGCGGCACCGTGCTGCACGGCCTGGACCTGGACATCCCGTCCGGCGCCATCCACGCCGTGGTCGGCCACAACGGCGCCGGCAAGACGACCCTGATCCAGACCGTCGCCGGCCTGGTCCCGACCGCCTCCGGGCGGGTATCGGTGGCCGGCGCGGACGTCACCGGGCTGCCCGCCCATCGCCGCGCCCAGGCCGGGATCAGCCTGGTTCCGCAAGGCCGCCGCGTCTTCCCGAGCCTGACCGTCCAGGAGCACCTGGCCCTGGCCTTCGGCCGCGGCCGGCGCCGCCGCACCACCACGGCCTGGACCCCGGACAGCGTCAAGGACCTCCTCCCCCGCCTCGCCGAACGCGCCGGGCACCGCGGCCGCCAGCTCTCCGGCGGCGAACAGCAGATGCTGGCCATCGCCCGCGCCCTGCTGGGCCAACCCCGCCTGCTGCTGCTCGACGAACCCACGGAGGGCCTGGCACCCCTGATCGTGCAGGACATCGCGGCCCTCATCAGAAGGCTGCCGGAGCGCGGTCTGACCATCCTGGTCGCCGCCCCCCGCCCGGCCTTCGCCGCGTCGATCGCCGAGCGGGTGACGATCCTGGTCGCCGGCCGCTCCGCCGGCGAGTTCAGCGGGGAGGAGCTCAGGGCGAAGCCGGAGCTGGCGGCCGCCGCGATGGGGCACGCGGCGGCGGACGACAGCACCGTGAGCGTTTCAGGCGTTTCAGGCGTTTCAGCTGGCCCGGGCGGCCCGAGCCGCTAACCCCGTTGCGCCCGCCGATCAAGCAGCCGCGGCGTCTTCCAGCTGACCGGCCCCGGGGCGGCCGGCATCGCTTCGACATCCGTCACGCGCGTCTCCACCTCGATGCCGAACGCCGCGTGGCCGGCTTGCGCTGAGGCCGTCAGCCCGGTGGGGCTGGCGCCTTCGGACTCCGGAGTCAGGGCCAGTACCACCGTGTCGCAGCCGTCGCGCTGCTCGATCAGGATCCGGTGGTCGAGGTATCCGTGTACGCCGTCGAGAAGCAGGTTCTCCAGGTCGTGGCCGGTGGTCTCGACACCGTTCAGCGTCAGCCGGTCGGCGACGCGGCCCAGGACCTCGATCCGGGTGTCCGGATGCAGGCGGACCAGGTCGCCGGTGCGGTAGCGGACGAGCGGCTTCGCCCCCTGGTACAAGTGCGTGGCCACGAGTTCGCCGTGCAGGACCCCACCTGCGTCGGCAACCGCCGGTGTCAGCGTGTGCGGGTCGACGATCTCGTAGTGGTTCAGCAGTGGAGTCAGTCGCAGGCCGCCGTCCGGGGCGGCGAGGGCCAGCACCGAGGACTCCTGCGATCCGTAGAGTGCCAGATGTGGCTCCGCCTGCCAGAGCTCGCCGATGTGGGCCAGCACGGCCGGTGGTGCCGTCTCCCCGGTGAGCATCAGGACGTCCATCCGGAAGTCCCGGCGGGGGTCGGAGCCGGCGTGGATGGCCGCCTTGGCCAGGGCGACGGCCATGCCGGGGGTGCAGAACAGGCCGGTCACCGGCAGCTCGCGCAGGACGCGCAGGGCGCGGGGGAAGCCGACCATCGGCGAGTGCGGCCACATCTTGACCGTCGCCAGGCCCAGGTTGCGGCAGACCTCGGTGAAGGTGTCGCCGTGGGCGTGCAGTTCGCTGGGGCCGCAGACGCCCATGACCTGCGGGCCGGCGAGCCCGCGCAGGAGCGGCTCGTACTGGACGGTCATCGCGATGTTGGTGTTGATGCTGTCCACGTCGGCGCGCGGGCTGGGCGTGGAGTTTCCGGTGGTGCCGGTCGTCTCGTAGTAGACCCAGGCGTCGGACACCGGGAGCGAGGGCAGGTCGAAACCGAAGGCGCGCAAGTCGTCCTTGGTCGTGAAGGGGACGGCGGCCAGGGCGTCGGCTGTCAGAGCCTTGATCGCGATCGAGTCGACGCCCGCCAGCCGCTCGCGGTAGAAGGCGGAGTGCTTGCGTACGTAGTCCACCGTGGCGACGAAGCGGTCGAGCTGATACTCCTCAAGGTCGGCCGGACTCACGGCACCCGCCTGGTGCGCCCGGTGGCGGGCGAGGACTTCGCGTGCGAGATCGGCGAGTTCGGGGCGGAACACGGTGTACATGACGAGCCTTTCGGTGCGTGGCGTCTTTGGTACGTGGCGTTCTTTGATGCGCGCGGGCGCCTTTGTGTGTGTCCCTAGATGCGTGTTCTTCGATGCGTGTTCTTCGATGCGGGCAGTCGCAGAGCTCTGGTGTCTCCAGCGGTGTCTCGACGAGCCCACCTCACCGCGGTCGCGGAATCGGCCGGGTCCCGGCCGCCATCCCGGCTCGCAGCGGATCCAGCCGGTACCCGGCCACGGCCTCCGGCGGCGACAGCCGTTCGAGCAGCTCGAGGTCGCCGGCGCTGAGCCACACGGCCGCGGCCTTGGCGTTGGCCTCCACGTGCGCGCGGCACTCGGCGCCGGGTATCGGCACCACGTCGTCGCCCCGGTGGTGGACCCAGGCCAGCGCGAGCTCGGCCACCGTGAGGCCCGAACCGGCGGCGAAGGCGTCGAGCGCCGAGAGCAGCCGCATGTTCCGGTCGAAGTTCCCCGGGTGGAAGCGCGGGTTGGTCCGGCGGTCGTCGCCGGCGGACAGGTCCGTCAGCCGCCGGATCCCGCCGGACAGCAGGCCGCGCGCCAGCGGCGAGAAGGCCACCAGCCCGATGCCCAGCTCACGGCAGACCGGGAGCACCTCGTGCTCCACTTGGCGGCTCCACAGGCTCCACTCGCTCTGCAGCGCGGTGATCGGCAGGACGGCGTGCGCCCGCCGGATGGTCTCCGGGTCGGCCTCGGACAGCCCCACGTACCAGACCTTGCCCTCGGCGACGAGGTCGGCCATGCCCAGCATGGACTCCTCGACCGGCGTGTCGGGGTCGACCCGGTGCAGGTAGTACAGGTCGATGCGGTCGACGCCGAGCCGGGCGAGCGACCGCTCGCAGGCCTGCTTGATGTACTGCCGGCTCCCGCACAGCCGGCGTCCCGTGCCGTCGGCGTCCCGCACGATGCCGCACTTGGTCGCGATCACCACCTCGTCCCGCCGGCCGCGCACCGCCCGCCCCACGATCCGCTCGTTGCGGCCCTGCCCGTAGATGTCCGCGGTGTCGAGCATGGTGACCCCGAGGTCGACCGCGCGCTGCACGGCCCGCACCGCCTCCCGCGGATCGACCACGCCGCGGAACTCGCTCAGTCCCATGCACCCCAGCCCCTGGGCCGAGGTGGTCAGCTGGCCCAGGCGCCGGGCCGAAGGCGGCGCAACGGCCGCGCGGGCATGGCTCTGACCTGGTGATTCATCGGTATACATGGGGCGTTCCCTGGTGTGCGCTGTGCGGCCGGTGGAACGGACGGCCACAGCATAGGGAGCGCGAGCGCCGCGTAATAAGGGTTCGAACTTATGTACCCTGATATACCTTTGGTGCAGCAGTGTCAACGGATGTGGTTGCCGGAGCGAAGCGGGCGGTGAAGTTCCGCATGACGAGCGGTTGTTCGGTGATGCGCAGGCCCCGGATGCCGTGCCTGCGCTGGTACACGGCGCCGATGGTGTCGGCGACGTAGGCGAGGTGGCTGCGGGTGTACACGCGGCGGGGCAGGGCCAGGCGGACCAGTTCCCACGCGGCGGGCTGTTCGTGTCCTGTGGTGCCGTCGAGGCCGAAGGTGACGGTGCCCAGCTCGGCGCCGCGTACCCCGCCTTCCAGGTAGATCTCGCCGAGCAGGGCCTGCGCCGGATACTGCAGGAGCGGCAGGTGTGGCAGGAACGCGGCGGCGTCGATGTAGGCGGCGTGGCCGCCGGCCGGCAGCACCATCGGTATCCCGCGTGCCTGGAGTTCGGCTACCAGGAACGCGGTGGAATCGATGCGGTGGCGCAGATAGTCGGCGTCCAGGACTTCGCGAAGACCGACGGCGATGGCCTCCAGATCGCGCCCGGCCAGTCCACCGTAGGTCGGATAGCCCTCGGACACCACGCACAGCTGGCGTGCGCGGGCGGCGAGCTGTTCGTCCCTGGTGGCCAGGAATCCGCCGATGTTGGCCAGTCCGTCTTTCTTGGCCGAGAACGTGATGCCGTCCGCGTGCGAGCACATATGGCGCACGATGTCGGCGATGCTGGTGTGCTCGTAGCCTGATTCGCGTTGCTGGATGAAGTAGGCGTTCTCGGCGATGCGGCAGGCATCGAGGTAGAACGGGACTCCGGCCTCGTGGGCCAGCGCGGCCGTCGCCGCGATGTTGGCCATGGACACCGGCTGCCCGCCGGCGGCGTTGTTGGTGACGGTGAGCATGACCAGCGGCACCGGTCGACTCCCGGCCAGCAGGTCCCGCAACGCGTCCAGATCGATGTTGCCCTTGAACGGCGCGGCCTTGGCGGGGTCGGCGGCCTCGGCGCACGGCAGATCGCGTGCGGAGACGCCCAGCACCTCAAGGTTTCCCTTGGTGGTGTCGAAGTGCGCGTTACTGGGGACGGTGTGCCCGCTCGCCGTGGGCAGCAGCGCACCGAACAGCAGCCGCTCGGCAGCTCGTCCCTGGTGCGCCGGAATCACGTGCGGGAAGCCGAAGGTCTCGGTGACGACGTCGAGGAAACGGTGCCAGCTGCGCGCTCCGGCATAGGATTCGTCGCCGCGCATCAACGCAGCCCACTGATCCTGCGACATCGCCGCGGTGCCGGAGTCGGTGAGCAGGTCGATGGTGACGTCGGCGGCGCGCAACCCGAACAGGTTGTACCCGGCGGCGCGCAGCGCCTGCTCACGCTGGGCGCGAGTGGTGATGGGCAGCGGCTCCACCACTTTGATTTTGTATGGCTCATACATACCATCATTGTCTGAAACCCTTCCCGCCGAAGGGAATGGCAATTGCAAGGTATATGACGCTATCGACTTTCGACTGGAAAGGTAGAACCGCGTGACGGCTTACGATGTGCATCGGGACCTCGATCGCACGGACTGGGCAATCCTCGCCGAGCTGCAGCGCGACGCGCGCCTGTCATATCTCGCGCTGGGCAAGCTGGTCGGGCTGTCCGGCCCGGCCACCGCCGAACGCGTCCGCCGCCTGGAAGCAGCGGGCATCATCGGCGGCTACCGCGCCGTCGTCGACCGCACCCGCGTCGGCTACACGGTCACCGCCTTCATCCGCATGACCTGCTTCGGCGGCCGCTGCATCCGCACCGCCTACACGCCCCAACTGTTCCCGGAAGTCATCGAACTGCACCGGGTCAACGGCGAAGACTGCTCCCTGCTCAAGGTCGCGGTGGCCTCCATCGCCCACCTGGAGGACCTGATCGACCGCCTCGCCCGCTACGGCCACCCGGCCACCACCCTGGTCCTGTCCACCGTCACCGAGCACCTGCCGGTACCACCCCTGGACGCCGCGAGTCAGCGGGACTCGGCTCCGAGCGAGCGGTAAAAGCCCAGGTGCCGTCGCGCCGCCTCACTCCAGGTATGCCGGGCGGCGAGGGCGCGCCCGGTAGCACGGCGCTCGTGGTCCTCGGTGCTGAGGGCGGCGTGCAGCTGCGCGGCGAAGCCGGCGGGCGTGGCGGCGAAGCGTGCGGCGCCGTTGAAGACTTCGCGCAGGACCGGAAGGTCGCGTACGACGAGCGGGACGCCAGCGGCGAGTGCCTCCATGGCGGCGAGGCCGAAGCCCTCCTTGGTGGAGGGGAAAGCGAACACGTCGGCCGCGGCGACGAGCGCCGGCAGGTCGTCGTCGGGTACCGGGCCGAGGACTATGGGGTGCACGTCGAGTGCCTGTGCGCGGGCGGCCCAGCGGATCCGGTAGTCGCGGTAGTCGAAGAGGGTCTCGCCGCCGCCGATCACGAGGCTGATGTCAGGGTGCTTGACCCGCAGGGCCGCGTAGGCCTCGAGCAGGTCGAGCGTGCCTTTGCGGGGCTCTATGCCGCCGACGGTGAGCACGTAGCGGCCGAGGCGGTCACGCCATGCCGCGCGGGCGGTCGGGTCGGTGACGGCGAAGCGTTCGTAGGCGACGCCATTGGGGATGACCTCGGCCTTGATGCCCCAACCGCCGGCGAGTTCGTCGGCGGCGGCTTGGGATACGCACAGGTGGGCGTAGGGCTCGACGATGGCGCGTTCGTGGCAGGCGGCGAGTTCCGGGGTGGTGAAGTGGTCGATGTGGTGAACAGTGCGGATGCAGCGCCCGGCGGCGTTGGCGCTGATGCAGTCTTGGGCGTGCACGATGCCGTACTCGGCTGCCGCGGGCCGGAAGGCGTCGCGCAGGACGGCGATGGAGCGCAGGATGCGCGTTCCGACGCCCTCGTCTGAGGGCCCGTCGGGGAACGGCACGATGCGAAGCTGCACGCTCGGGTCGACTGTGCGGTAGAAGCCCTCGTCGCCGCCGCGTCCGAGGGCCCAGACGGTGACGTCTTCGCCGAGTGCGGCCAGGGCCTCGGCGAGGGCGAGGGTGTGCACGACCCCGCCGCGCGGCTTGGTGGAGTACGAGAGCAGAGCGATCTTCACGAGCGCTTCTCCCGGTACGCGTCGGGGCGGCGTTCGTTCAGGTGGTGCAGAATGCGGCGGGCACGGCCGATCTCAATCTCGGGGTCCACCTCGGCCACGGCGAGTCCGGCTTTGGCCCAGGTACGGGCGAGGATGTCGCCGCCGGGACCGACGATCTTGGCCTGGCCGAGGAAGCGCATGCCGCCCATGGCGCCGGTCTGGTTGGAGGAGGCGAGTACGACCTGGTTCTCGGCCGCGCGGGCCTGATCGTACAGGTCGAACAGCTTGGCCTGGCGATCCTGCGCCATGCGCGGTGCCCGGTTGGTGATACTGGTGGGCCAGGCCGAGAGGCAGGCGAGCAGCTGTGCGCCGTCCAGGGCCAGGGAGCGGGCGGACTCGGGGAAGGTCTTGTCGTAGTCGATGAGCATGCCGATCCGGCCGACGGGAGTGTCGAAGGCGTCGAAGGTGTCGCCGGGTGCGTAGGCCGCGATTTCTCCGGCCGGCAGGTGCACCTTGCGGTGGCGGCCGAGCACGCCGTCGCCGTTGACGCACACGGCCGCGTTGTACCGCAGGTCGCCGCCGTCCTCGCAGTAGCCGAGGCAGACCACCATGTCGGCGGCGAATGCGGCGACGCGCGCGATGAGCGGGTCGTCCGGCTTGAGCGCGGGCGGCAGCGCGTCGGGATCGGGGTGGCGCAGGTCGGCGAGATAGCCGCCGAGCGCCGCGTCCGGGAGGACCAGCAGGCCGGCGCCTTCGGCGCGGGCGTCGGCGATGAGTTTGGCGATCCGTGCCAGATCGAACTCCAGGTCGCGGCCGAAGTGGGCGGCCGCGGCCGCGATCCGGATACTCGTCATGCCAGTGCTGCTTCCCCGCGGACGTAGGTGTGTGGGCGCCGGTCGCGCAGGTGGCCCATGGAGCGGCGGGCGCTCTCCAAGGCCTGGGCGACGTCGAGTTCGGCGACGGCGATGCCGGGCCCGACGCCGGTGTCGGCCAGGATCTCACCGCCCGGGTCGACCACCTTGGCGCTGCCGACGAAACGCAGCGTACCGAAAGTGCCCGCCTGGTTCGCCGAGAGCCACATGATCTGGTTCTCCAGCGCGCGAGCCCGGTCGAACAGGTCGAACCGGCGCTTCCAGCGGTCCTCGTTGAGGTCGGCGACGGGATTGGTGCGCGCGCCGGGCCACGCGGAGACCACGACCCCGATCTCGGCGCCGTCGAGGGCGAGGGCGCGGGCGGATTCGGGGAAGGCCTTGTCGTAGCAGATCATCATGCCGATCCGGCCGACCGGCGTGTCGAAGGCGTGGAAGCGGTCGCCGGAGGCGTAGCTGGCGTCCTCGCTCAGCGGCTGGTGCACCTTTCGGTGGTTGCCCAGTACACCGTCGCCGGTAACGCACACGACGCTGTTGTACCGGGTGCCGTCCCCGCCGTCCTCGCAGTAGCCTGCGACGACGGTCATATCCGCGGCCAGCGCGGCCAGCCGTCGCACTTCCGGGCCGTCGAGCACGAGCGGGGGCGGCCCGGCGTCGAGGTCCGTGTCCTCGTCCAGGCTCAGCAGGTAGCCGCCGAGGCAGGCCTCGGGCAGCGCGAGCAGCCGGACTCCGTCCTGGCGGCCCTGCTCGATCAGCCGTTCGACGATCGCGAAGTCCTCCTCGAGGTCACGGCCGAACTCGGCGGACACCGCCGCCATTCGCAGGGTGCTCATGCGGTTCCCATTCCGGTTACCGGCCCGTCGAGCGCGGCCGTGACCTCTCCGTCGGGCCAGCGCAGCCCGACGCCCTCACCCTCAGTCAACTCCCCGCACAGCGCGCCCGTAGCCGGACCGGCGAGCAGCGGCGGCGCGTCCGGACTGTCAGCGGTCAGCATCGCAAAGCCTGGGAAGCAGGTCAGCCAGTCGCCCATACTCGCCTGCGCCGGTCGCGGCACGGTGGCCACGTCGAGTACCGCCGCGCATCCGCTCGCCTCCGCGAGCATGCCGAGCGTGCCGACGATGCCGGCCATCGAGACGTCCTTGGCCGCCGCGGGACGCGCCGCCGCGGCGGAACCGATCATGGCTCTGAGCTCCTCGCCGGTCCGGTGCGAGGTGGAATCCCATTGCCTGCCGCGGTATCCGGGCCGCCAGCCGCCGTGCACGTCGGCGGTCAGACGTACCGCGTGCCCCGGTCGCCCGCCGCCACCCGGAATCGGATGTCCGGTACGGCCGAGCGCGGTGACCGAGAGCGCGGCGGGCACGCCGAACTGCGTGTGCCCGCCGAGCACCGGGACATCGTAGGCCGCGGCGGCGCATGACAGACCACGCAGGACGCGGCTCGCGTGCCGCGCGTCCTTAGCGCCGAGCGCGTCGAGCAGCCCGACGGGCCGTGCACCCATCGCCGCCAGGTCGTTGACGTTGACGAGCACCGCGCACCAACCGGCCCACTCCGGATCGCGCTCGACCATCGCGGGCACGATCGCGTCGCAGGCGGCGATGAGATCCGTCGTCGGTACCGGCGCGCCGTCATCGCCGACGTAGCCCGCACCGCCGATGCCCGGCGGGAGCGCGGCGAGGACGGTCCCGAGGCGCGCCTTCGTCGCCGCGGTAAGGGCGCTGATACGGCCGATCGGCCAGCGCATCAGCAGGTGCGGCGCACCGGCCACGGTGATTGGGCGCACGCGCTGCCAGCCGAGCCGGGTGAACAGGAGTTCGTTGCGGTCCTGCACGTTCGCCTCGAAGCGCAGCACGCCTTCGGTCTCGGCCCGCGCGCACGCCGCGCGCACCAGCGCCGCACCGATGCCGCGCGGGCCGCGCGCGTCGGGGGCGACGACCAGCCGCCCGCCCTGCCACCAGCCGAGGTCCGGGCCGTCGTCCACCGGTCCGAGGCGCACGCCGCCGACGATCCGGCCGCCGCCGTCCCGGGCCACGAGCACGATCGTGCGGGGATCCTCGTCGCGGGCATCGAGGTCGTGGCGTTCGAAGAGCCCTTGCTCGTGCACGAAGGCCTCGGTGCGCAGGTGGTGGTAGACCGCGATCGAACCGGCGTCATCGGCCTGCTCGATCCGGAACTCCGGAGCGCGTGCCAGAGTGCTGCGGTCACCGAGCAGAGCCAGGATATCCGCCGGCGTATCAGCGACGACGGGCACCGCCGTTCCGTCGAGATACACCGTCAGCCTCCCGCGCTCTGCAGCACGCTGCATGCTCCGCACGCTGCGCATCCGGCCTTCTGATCCGCGCCTGTCATCCCAGCGGCGCGCAGCTTCTGCGCGACGCCCTGGGTGACGTACCGCAGCAGTTCGGCGCTCGGGGCGGGCACGCCGGCGCGGGCGGCGAGCGTGCCGCGCATCGGACGGAACGGTACGACGAACGGGTACACGCCGCGCTCGATCAGCCGCCCGGCGCCCTCGATCATCTCATCGGGGTTCTCCCCCAGACCGACCAGCAGGTACGTGGAGACCCGGTTGCGCCCGAAGACGCGCACCGCCTCGTCCCACGCGGCCTCGTACTCGGCCATGGGGACTCGCGACTTGCCCGGCATCCAGCGACGGCGCACCGCATCGTCGAGGGCCTCGACGTGGATGCCGATCGAGGTCGCCCCCGCCTGATGCAGAGTACTGATCCAGGCGAGATCACCAGGCGGCTCGCACTGCACCTGGATCGGCAGGCCGGGCACGGCCTCGAGCACCGCGCGCACCGACCTCGCCAGCGCCCGCGCGCCACGGTCGGGGCCGGTGGTGGTGCCCGTGGTCATCACCATCTGCCGCACCCCGTCAAGCCGCACCGCCGCCTCGGCGACCGCCGCGAGCTGCGCCGGAGTCTTCGCGGCGACCGTCGCCCCGGCGCGCAACGACTCCTCGATCGTGCAGAAGCGGCAGCGCTCGGCTTCCTCGTAGCGGATGCAGGTCTGCACGACCGTGGTGGCCAGCACGTCCGCGCCGTGCAGCCGCGCGATGTGCTCGTAGGGGACGCCGTCGGCCGTGGTCAGGTCGTAGAACCGCGGCCGGGCGACGGGAGTCAGCGTCAGGCCGGTGTCCTCGGCGCCGAGCCAGACCTTGCCCTCGCGCACCGAATAGGGGCTCGCGGGGTTCGTGGGCAACGCCGCGTTGGCACCGTCGACCAGCACGTGTCCGTCGTCGCTGGGTCCTGCTCCGTCCGGCCGCCGCACCGGGGCCTCGACGCGCACGCCCTGCAGTGCGAGTTCGGCCCGGGTCAGGATACGCACGTCCACTGGCTGCTCGGTGCCAACGCTCACGTCGCGCCTCCTTACAGCTGGTAGGTGGAGTTGATGATCGCGCCCTTGCGCGCGTAGTGGATGATCGCGTCCTGCACGTCCAGCGGATGCGTCGGGATGACGCCCTCGATCAGGTCCTCCTCGCGGGCGCCGTGCAGGGAAAGCCCGAAGCGGCAGCAGTAGACCTTTCCGCCTTCCGCGATGAACGTCTTGAGCTGGTTGTTGATGTTGTGCTCGCCGGGGAACGCGGAGTTGCCGGTGGTCGGGAAGCCGCGGGTGGCCAGGCAGTTGAGCGAGCCGGGGCCGTAGAAGTAGATCGCCGACTCGAAGCCCTTGCGCAGCGCGCGCGTCGCCTGGAGCACGGCGACGAAGCTGACGGAGGACTCGTGCGCGATGCCGTGGACCAGGGTGAAGTAGGTCTCGCCGTCCTCCGCCTGGTAGTCCGGGAACACCTTGGTGGAGCCGTAGATCGTCGAGCCCTCGGGCAGCGAGGGGTGCGGGATCTCGGTCAGGGACTGCTTCTCGACGTCGGAGAGGTCGACGGTCATGCTCTTTCTCCTCAGATAGTTGGTAGACAGTTGGTCGGTCAGGCGTGGAGAGGTACGTGGTGGGTCAGTCGTAGAGAGCTGCGAAGGTTTCGTGAAAGGCGAACCGGGCGAGTTCCCCGTCGCCGAACGCCGCGGCCATCCGCATGTGCTCGCCCGCGAAGTCGCCCCAGGGCTGGTCGCTGGCGAACAGCACCCGGTCGTGGCCGATCCCGCGCTGGTCGATCTCCCGGGCCAACCACGCGGGGGCGAAGCCGATGGCCCAGGACAGGTCCGTGTAGACCCGCTTGCCGCCCTCGATCCAGTCGAAGAACCGGGAGCCGGCGAGCTTGATGTGGCCGCTCATCCCGCCGCCGAAGTGCACCAGGTGCACCGGCACCCGGTCGGCGTACCAGTCGACGAGGTGGCCCACCTCGTCGATGTCCGAGGCCGCACCGGGCGAGGTGTGCACGTGCACCACCAGGCCCAGCCGTTCGGCCTCGGCGAAGATCCGGTCCAGCTGCGGCCGGCAGGCCGGGTCCGTGGGCCGGCCGCCGAGTAGGAAGCTCAGCTTCAACGCCTTGACACCCGGCTCGCCGGCCAACGCGAGAGCCTCCTTCGTGCGGGCCTCGTCCTGTGGCCGCGGCGAGACCCAGAGCCCGGCCCGGATCCGGTCGTCGCTCCGCGCGGCTTCGAGCGCCAGAGCGTTGAACGAGAAGGCGATCGCCGGATCGGGCACGCCATAGTTCGGGATCACCAGCGCGCGCCCGACGCCCTCGGCATCGAGGTCTGAGATCAACTGCTTGACGGTGGCGCGAGCGGTGGTATCCGGGTTGACCGGCGGTCCGCCGTAGAACGGATACGCGGGCAGGACGCCGATATGCCGGTGCGCGTCGCAGATCATGCGGATCACCGGTCCTTTCAGCCGACCGGGAGGGCGGCGGCCAGCCCGGTCGGAGCGCCGGTCAGCGTGCCGCACACGTCCGCCAGCCGGCGGGAGGCGTCGATGTGGTCGGCGAGGAACACCGCGTCGCGGCCCACGGCCTCGAACCGTCCCGAGCCCCACGAGTACTGCCAGGGCAGGCCGAGGAAATAGAACCCGGGCGTGCCGGTCACCCCGCGCCAGTGCATCGGATAGCCGCGACCGTCGAACACGGGAACCTCGATCCAGCGGTGATCGCGCCGGAAGCCGGTGCTCCAGACGACGGATGTGATGCCGGCCCGCGCCAGGTCGAGCTCGCCGGGCTGCTCCTGGGGCTCCCACACCGGCACGTAACGCGCCTCGTGCGGCGCATCGATGCCGTGCGCGGCGATATGCGCGTCGATACTGTCCTTGATCCCCTCCGCCACCGCGTCCGCGTGGTCGAGGTTCACCGACAGGTCGTCGGCGAACTCCAACCGAGTCCCGCGCACCCCGGTCAGCCGTCCGTGCAGCCGCATCCCGTCCTTGGCGAAGGCCCGCAGATCGATGTCCCGTCCGCCGTCCCGGCCGGTCACATAGTGGTTCACCCGCATGCGCACGGCGTCCGCGTCGTCGAACTCGTCGATGCCCTTGCGGTAGTGGCCCATCTCATCGAGCCACGCCACGCAGTCCCGGCCCCGGTAGAACCGGGCCACCCGCGGCGCGCCGCCCACCGCGAGATGCACCTGCCGCCCGGCCAGATGCAGGTCCTCAGCGATCTGACACCCCGACTGCCCCGTCCCGACCACCAGCACCGCCCCCGGCGGCAGCTGCGCGGCGTTGCGATACTCGGACGAGTGCACCTGGCGTATCTCGTCCGGCAGCCGCTGAGCGAGCGCGGGCACTGACGGCTCGTGATACGGCCCGGTGGCCACCACGACCTGGTCCGCCGTGAAACCGCCGGCATTCGTCGAAAGCTCGAAGACCCCGCTGCCCGCTGCCCGCCGCAGCTTCGTGACGCGCACCCCCTCCACCAGCGGCGGCCGGAACGACGCCACGTACGCCTCGAGGTATTCGATGATCTCCTCACGCACCATGAAGCCATCGGGCTCGGCACCCTGATACGAGAAGCCCGGAAGCCGGCACTGCCAGTTCGGCGTCACGAGGCAGAACGAGTCCCAGCGCCGATTGCGCCACTCGTGCCCGACCGCGTTCGCATCGAGGACGACATGCTCGACACCGCGCTCACGCAGGCAGTGACTTATCGACAGCCCGGCCTGCCCGCCTCCGACGACCGCCACCGGAAAGTGGGCGCCGGCCAGCCGTATCGCGGTGCTCACCGGGCACTCCCCCGGGCATCGGCCAGGGGCTCGACCGTGACCGTCGCCGCGTCGACACCGGCATCCGCGGCCGCGGTCGTCTCGAAATACATCTCGGGCAAAAGAGCACCAGCCCTCCCTGCCGGGCGGCGAGGTCTTGGCCCCTCGCCACCGCTCGTGAGTGCCACTTCAGCCGCCGGCTGTTTCCGAACGAAGTCATCCGGAACAAAGAAGCGTTACCGGCGGCTCAGCGAGCGAGGGAGACCTCACCCTCACGGGCTGACATGCCAGGCACGGCCCGGGGCCAGGATGTTGATGGTTTCGGGGGCAGTACGCCTAGACGATTGATTCCTGGGGGTTCCGGCATCCAGAACCGCAGCCGACAAGCAGTCTTGCGAAACGGCTCAGCAGCAAGCCTGGGCG
>JABFWL010000055.1 GCA_013362315.1 Catenulispora sp.
CCAGGCCAGGCTGCTGCGCGGGCTCGGCTCGCCGATGGGCGCGTCGGCCCCGGCCGGGTCCGGCGCCGACCCGCTGGCCGCCCACCGGGCCGCCCACCAGCGCACCCGGGAGCAGAGGCCGCGGCCCGTGCCGGACGGCCGGCTGGCGGCGGCCGCCGGGCTGCTCGCCGAGGCGTCCCAGCTCGCCGTCATCGGCCGCCGCAACAGCTACCCCGTGGCGCTGCACCTGCGCCAGCAGCTCGCGCAGATCCGGGGCCGGGTCACCGTCCTGCCCGTGCCCGGCCAGAGCCTCGGCGAGGACCTGGCCGGCCTCGGACCCCGGGACGCGGCCGTGCTGATCGGGTTCCGCCGCCGCCCGCACGGCTTCAGCGCCCTGATGGAGGCGCTGCTCGCGCGCGAGGTGCCGATCGTGCTCGTCGCGGACACCTCGCTGGAACCCTGGCGGGACCGGGTCGCCCACTTCCTGCCCGCCCCGCTGGACTCGCCCTCCGCGTTCGACAGCTACGCCGCCGCGATGAGCCTGGCGAACCTGCTCGCCACGGCGGTCCTGGCCCGGCACACCCGGGCCGGCCGCGCCCGGGTCTCGACGATCACGGCCTGGTACGACGACCTCGAAGAACTGGAAGAACTGGAAGAACCCCGATGACACTCCACGACGCGTCCGACGGCGAGCTGCGCGCACTGCTGCGCTCCTGCCTGGCCGTGCCCCGCTGGATCGACGAGGTGGCCGCCGGCGCTCCGTTCGCCTCCCCGGCCGACCTGCTCGACCGGGCCCGGCGGGCCGCGGATCCGCTGGAGCCGGCGGAGATCGAACAAGCTTTGGCCGATCATCCGCGCATCGGCGAGCAGCCGCGGGGCGGGAGCCGCTCGGCCGCCTTCTCCCGGGCCGAACAGCAGGCCCCGGACGCGGACGATGCCGAGCTCGCCACGAGGATCGCGGCGGGCAACGCCGCGTACGAGGAGCGCTTCGGCCGGGTCTTCCTCATCCGCGCCGCCGGGCGCACCAGGGCTGAGATCCACCGTGAGCAGCAGCGGCGCCTCGCCCTGGACGACGCGGCCGACCTGCCGGTGGTGGCCGGCGAACTGCGTCAGATCGCGCTGCTGCGGCTGGAACGGCTGCTGGCCGAGAGCCAGGCGACGCGCAGCCATGTCACGACGCACGTCCTCGACGCGGCGCGCGGTGTCCCGGCATCAGGCCTCGACGTCACGCTCGAACAACCGGCGGACGGCGCCTGGACGGTGGTCGGCCGGGGCCGCACCGACGCGGACGGCCGCGTCACCATGCTGGGGCCGGCGGCCCTGCCGGCCGGGCGCTACCGCGTCACCTTCGGCACCGGTGCCTACTTCGCGGCACAGGGCACGAGCACCTTCTACCCGGAGGTCGTGGTCGTCATCGAGCTGGCCGACCCCGCCGCGCATTATCACGTGCCGCTGTTGCTGAGCCCTTTCGCGTACTCGACCTATCGGGGCAGCTAGGCCCGTCGTCGGGGCCGCTAGACCAGCCCTGTGTACGAGTCCCAGGCTGGCCCCGCGTCCTCGGCGTCGTCGTGCATCACAGTGGCCTGGATCAGGCCATAGGGCCGGTCGTCGGCGTGGAAGACCTCACCCTTGTTCTCGATGCCGAAGCGTTCCAGGTCGTAGGCGAAATGGTGCTTGTTCGGCGCTGAAAGCCGGATCTCGGCCAGCTGCGGACAGGCTTCGAGTGCGGCACGGCCCATCGCGTAGAGGGTCTGCTGCAATGCGAGCGAGTGCAGCGACGCGAAGGTCTCCACAAGTGTCTGGCGCACCGTCGCATAGGCGGCGTTCCATTCGGCGTCCCAGTCGGCGTCGTCGCCGCCGCTGAAGCGCCAACGCGCGTCGAGCGAGGTGGCCATCATCCGGTCCGAGGCCGGCTCCAGAACCGTGTACGGGTCCTGAAGGAAACCGTGGAACTCCGAGCCGGTGGACTTGAGGATCGTCAGATCCTTGATGCCGCCGACGATCCAGGCGCGCGGCGCGTCGTCCGGGCCTGCCGGGCCGGCCACGGTGACGGCCGCGGTCCGCACCTCCGGTCCCCGGCGCACCCACGTGTGGTCGTGCTCGCTGCCGTCGACGAGTACCCGTTCCCAGGCGAACTGTTCGATCTCCACGCGAGCGGAGTCCACGGGCTCGACGTCCTCGACGAAGTGCCGCGCCAGCACGAGCCCGTACTCCTCGATCGAGGTCCAGGCCTTGTCCTTCGCGTAGGCGTAGACCGTCTGCTTCTGACTGTCCGTCGGCAGCACCGCTGACTGGTCGCCGACGGTGTGTGCCGCCTCGAAGCGGCCGCGCAGCGCGGTGGAGACATTGAGATCGACGATCTCGTGGCGCGGCGTGTCCCGGTGGATCCGCACGACGCGGTTCTCCGCCTTGCCGTACCGGTTGGGTCCGAGCACGATCGCCATCAGGGTCCTTCCTTCGCCGGGTTCGTCGGGCGCGAGAGCAGCCGGCCGCGAGCGGGTCCGGTGGGTTCGGCACGTCCGGGGGGTCCGACGGCTTCGCCGGCCAGCCACGAACGCCGCACCGCTCCGGTCAGTTCCGCCCCGTCGAACGCGCTGACCGGATGGCGGTGCAGCAGCTCGGCCGCCGAGACGGGGACCCGCGCGGCGGGCGCGAAGGCGACCAGGTCGGCCCGCCGGCCCGGCTCGATCCGGCCCCGGTCGGCGAGCCCGACCAGGTCCGCCGTCCGGTGACACATCCACTGCAGCACCGACTCCAATGGCAACCCGCGCGCCGAGCCGGCCGTCCACACCGCGGGCAGCGACACCTGCAGTCCCGCGATCCCGCCCCAAGCCTGCGCGAAGTGTCCGTTGCCGGCGAACTTCAGTTCGGCGGTGGACGGCGAGTGGTCCGAGGCGATGATGTCGATCACGCCGTCGACCAGGCCCTGCCACAGCGCCTCGCGGTTGTCCGCCGAGCGGATCGGCGGGCAGCACTTGAACTGCGTGGCCCCCGCCGGGATCTGGCCTTGCGCGAACGAGAGGTAGTGCGGGCACGTCTCGACGGTGAGCGGCAGCCCCTCGGCTTTCGCCGCCGCGATCACCGGGAGCGCCCGCGCCGAGGACAGGTGCAGGATGTGGGCCCGCACTCCGGTCTCGCGCACGGCGGCGATCACGTTCTCGATCGCGCTGATCTCCGCCGCGTCCGGGCGGCTGGCCAGAAAGCCCGGGTAGTCGCCGTGGGCGGCGTGCGCTTCCTCGCGCGCCAGCACCTCGGGGTCCTCGGCGTGCACGATCAGCAGCCCGTCGAAGGCGGCGATCTCCGCCGCGGCCGACCGCAGCTCGGCGGCCGTCAGGTGGTCGAACTCCGGCACGCCGGACGGCGCCAGGAACGCCTTGAACCCGAACACCCCGGCCGCGTGCAGCTCCGCCAACCGTCCCAGGTTCTGCGGCACCGCTCCGCCCCAGAACCCGACGTCGACCGAGCACGCCCCGTCCGCCGCCTTGCGCTTGACGTCCAGGGCCTCGGGCGTGGTCGTCGGCGGGATGCTGTTGAGCGGCATGTCGATGATCGTGGTCACGCCGCCGGCTCGCGCTGCGGCCGTCGCGCTCGCGAAGCCCTCCCACTCGGTGCGGCCCGGCTCGTTCACGTGCACGTGGGTGTCCACGACGCCCGGGATCAGCACTTCGTCGGCGGCCAGCCGGACCACCTCGCGCGCCTCGACCCCCGCATCCGGTTCGAGGATCGCCGAGATGATCCCGGCGTCCACGGCCACGGCACCGGGGCGAGGGCCACCGGGCGCGTAGACGCGGTCTGCTTCAATGACGAGATCGTGCATCCGCATCACAGGTCCAGGGTCAGCTCGGCGGTGCGCGCCCGCGAGCAGCAGATCGTCATCCGGTCGTTCGCCGCCCGCTCCGCCGGGCTCAGCACCTCGTCGCGGTGGTCGGGCAGCCCGCTGAGCACCGGGGTCAGGCACGCGCCGCAGATGCCCTGCTCACAGGACAGGTCCACATCCACTCCGTTCGTCTGAAGCACATCGGCGATCGACGAGCCCGAAGGAACCAGGAACGTCAGCCCGCTGCTCGCCACCCGCACCGTGAACTCCTCGCCTTCGGCCAGCGCCGCGGAGGACTCGGTGTCGAGGGTGAACGTCTCCTGATGCACCTGCTCGTCGGCCCAGCCGGCCAGCTGAGCCTGAGCCCTGACATGTGCCATGAATCCGGATGGCCCGCAGAGGTGGATCTGCGAGTCCGGGTCGGGACTGTTCAGCTCCCGCGGCAACGCGGTCCGTGCGCTCTGGCCTCGGGAACTGAGGCGCAGATGCACGCGATCGGCGTACGGCTTCGCCTCGATGTACTCCGCGAGCGGGGCCCGATCTCGATCCGGCGCGTAGAACCAGAGGTCGAACACCGCCTGTTCGGTCCACAACGCCTCGGCCATCGCGAGCAGCGGTGTGATGCCGATCCCGGCGCCCAGCAACAGTGTGCGCCCGCCGCGGATCAGCGGGAATCTGCTTCGTGGCGCGCTCACCTGCACGACATCGCCCACCCGCAGTTCGTCGTGCACGGCCGCGGAGCCGCCGCGGCCGTACCGCTCCCGCTTGACGCAGATCAGGTATCTGCCATCGGTCGCAGGGGAGCAGAGCGAGTACTGCCGAAGGTGCTTTCCGAAGCGCAGGTCGATGTGGTCGCCCGGCTGCGCCTCGGGCAGCCGCCCGTCCGAGGCCGGGTGCCGCAATTCGATCAACAAGGAGTCCGTGGCCGCGCGGGTCAGCGCGTGCACGACGGCGGTCGTCGTCATCACCGCACCGCCGCTCAGGCCGTGAAGAACGCGCCGAGGCCCAGAGCGCGCAGCGCCTTGCGGTACGCGATCGAGCTGCGGTCGGCCGGGACGTGCACCTCGAGCTTCGGATCGAGCGGCAGGTTCTCCGGCTGCTGCACCTCGACGATCGCCCGGTCCTCCTCGAACACGATCCGGTTGAAGTCGTGCACCTCCTGCTCCGGCTGATCGGTGTTGAAGTTCTTGCAGATCGGCGCGAACATCCGCGTCATCCGGGACGAGACCGGCGAGGCGGCGTTCATGATCGACAGCTTGCCGCCCTCCGGGAAGTGCACCACGAGCGTCGCGGTGAAGGGCACGTGCAGCCGGAAGTGCCGCAGCCACTGGAAGCCCGGCTCGGAGGGGTCGGGGACGCCGATCGGATAGTTGCTGACCGTGCTCCAGTATTCGACCTCGAAACCGTCCGCAGTCGGTACCGGCGTGTAGTCCGGCACCACCGTGTTGTCCGGATTTCCGAACGATTTCAGGTGCACGAAGCTGAAGTGCGCCACGTCCAGGAAGCCCTCGACCTGCCGACCCGCGAACGCCGCTATGTCGATCCACGGACAGTTGATCCGCTGGAACCCCGCCTCATCCCAGTGCGGGTGCACGGGAATCTCAGCGAGTTCAGGATCGCTGTCCGGGTCCGCCGCCAGGCAGGTCCAGATGAGGCCGTAACGCTCGACGGCCGGGTAGGTGCGCAGGTTCAGCCGCGACGGGATCTTCGCCTGCGGATGCGCGGGCACGTCGACACAACGTCCCCCGTCGCCGAACCGGAAGCCGTGGTACGCGCAGGTGATGCCGTGCGCATCGCCGCGCCCGAGGCTCAACGGCACCCCGCGGTGCGGACAGATGTCGTCGGCGATCACGGTCGCGCCGCCGATCCGGTAGACGACGAGGGGCTGGTCGAGCAGCTTCACCCCGAGCGGCGCCTCGCCCACCTCCGTGGCCAGCGCGACCGGGTACCAGTAGCCCGCGATGATCCGCCAATCGTCCGGATCGAAGGTGCACGCGCGGGGAATCGTCAGCTCAGCGGACATGACAGGGCCTCTCGAACGGGGAGTGCTGAAAGCGGGCATGGCGATGCACAGGTGCTGAGGCCGACCTCAACTCCCGTGTGCCACACGTCCCCGCGTCCAGGCGGCGCGACGGATCTGCTGAAGACTGCGCCCGCCGCTTGTGCGCCGCATCATCGCGATCCTCCTTCCGCTGCCGCTGAAACCCACTGCTCTGTCGAGGAGAAGTTACGAACACGCTGTTTCCACCACGCGTCCTGCCAGTTCCACACCGATTTCTTTTCGGGCACCGCGCCACCGCC
>JABFWL010000245.1 GCA_013362315.1 Catenulispora sp.
GCCGAAGCAGGGGGTTAGATCCACTCCCACACCGTGACCCGCCACCCAAGTTGCACCCGGCTCCGGGCGCCGGCCAGCATCATCAGCTCCCTGATGCGCCGCTCGACGCTGCGCCGGCTCACGTGCAGCGACCGCAGGGTGGCCCAGTGCGCGTCGGTGAGCAGCAGCTCCAACAGCCGCCGGGCCTCGCCGTCCGGCTTGCGGCCGGCCGGAGCCGGCGCCGGCTCCGGGGTGAGGCCGGGCACGCCGGCCAGGGCCGCGTGCCGCCCCAGCTGCATGCGGTTCCGGCAGCCGGCGGCTTCCATCAGGGCCCGCACATGGCGTTGCACGGTCCGTTCGCTGACGCCCAGGCGCCGGGCGACGGCTCGGTCGGTGAGGCCGTCGATCAGCAGCGCCAGGGTCCTGGTGTTCGCATCCATCAATCTAGACACGCGGGAGACCCCTATGAGGTTGACTCGGTGGCACGGCAGATTCCCATTATCCCTGTGGACGGCGGGGGCGTTTAGGCCGTCGCAGGCCGGCGTCTGCCAGCCGGTGCACCAGTTCGCGTGAGCCGACCGGCAGCGCCCCGGCCGCGACCGCGGTGTCGTACAGATTCGCCGGGACGTCGTAGTGGTCGCGTTCGAAGCCGCGCGGCGGCAGGCCGATGCGGTCGGCGAAGGCGTGCAGCTCGGCGAACGAGGCGTCGCTGACCAGATGCGACCACAGACGGCCGTGGGCGGGCCACGTCGGCGGGTCGATGAGGATCACGACGTCATCAAAGCACACCGGGCTAAAAGGAACCTGTGGAAGTCGCGCACCGGACTACGCGGTCGCACCCGCCCCGGCGAGCGCCGCCTGCACATCCGCCTCCACCAGCGCCGCGTTGATCTGCGCCGCGGTCGCCGCCGCGGCGCCGGCGGCGGCGATCACGCCGGCCGTCGGGTCGGCGACGTTCCCGGCCGCCCAGACGCCCGGCACCGACGTCCGCCCCGCCTGGCCGATCACCGGCCAGCCGGTGGCGGGGTCGGTGTCGCAGCCCAGGGATTCCAGCAGGCTGCTGTTGGCCTGGAACGTCGGCACCAGGAACAGCGCCTCGCGGGCGACCACGGTGCCGTCGGCCAGCTCCACGCCGCCGAGCCGGCCCGCCGTCTCGATCAGCCGCCGCACCCGCCGCTCCTCGACCACGACGCCGCGGGCGACGAGCTTGGCGCGGTCGGCGTCCTCGAGCGGGTGGCCGTCGAGGAAGTAGACGAGGTCGTCGCTCCACTGCCGCAGCAGCAGCGTGTGGTGGGCGGACATCGGTCCGGTGGCGAGCGTCGCGAGCGGGCGGTCCCGGACCTCCCAGCCGTGGCAGTAAGGGCACACGTGGACGTCGGTGGCCCACATGTCCGACACGCCCGGCAGCTCCGGCAGCACGTCGGTCAGGCCGGTGGTGACCAGCAGCCGGCGCGCGGTCGGCACGCAGCCGCTGGCCAGGGAGACGGTGAAACCGGAGTCGGTGCGTTCGACCTTCTCGGCGAAGTCGGTGACGATCACGCCGCCGTAGGACAGGACCTCGTCGCGGCCGGCTTCCAGCAGCTCCATCGGCGGCATGCCGTCGCGGGAGAGATAGCCGTGCATGTGGCCGGCTTTGGCGTTGCGCTGGGCGCGGGCGTCGACCACGAGGACGCGGCGGCGCGCGCGGGTCAGTATCAGGGCGGCGGACATGCCGGCCGGGCCGCCGCCGATGATGATCACGTCGTAGTGCTGTTCGCTCATAGCGCGAGAGTGCGCCGGGGACGCGTCGGCGGGCAAGGAAAGTTGCCAGTTTGGCAAACTGGTGGGGTGACCGACACTGTGACCAACCCCATGACCGACCCCATGACCGCACTATGACCGACACCACCGACCGCCGCGCCGGCCTCGGCGAACGGCTCCGCACCGCCCGCCGTGCCAAGCATCTGACCCTCACCGAGGCCGCTGCCGAGACCGGCATCTCCGTGAGCACGCTGTCCCGCCTGGAGAACGGCGGCCGCCGCGCGACGTTGGAGCTGCTGCTACCGCTCGCCGACCTCTACGGCGCCTCGCTCGACGAACTGGTCGGCCGCGCCACGCCGCCGCGCAAGTACCCCGACGGCCGCGTCATCGTGCCCCTGACGAACGCCCCGGGCGGGCTGCGCGCCTACAAGATGCTGCTGCCGCCGCCGGACGGCGAGGCGGTGCCCCAGCTGCGGACGCACGAGGGCTGGGAGTGGATGTATGTGCTCAGCGGCCGGCTGCGCGCGGTGCTGGACGACCATGAGCTGCTGCTGGTGCCGGGGGAGGCGATGGAGTTCGACACCCATGTGCCGCACTGGTTCGGGCCGGCCGGTCCAAGGGCTACTGAGGTGCTGACGCTGTTCGGACCGCAGGGGGAGCGGGTGCACGTGCGGGCTCGGTCGCGGGGGAGGTGGGGTGGTTAGGCGGTCGGCCGGCAAGTCCCTAGGCCGGCGCTAACTCGTCCACTTCAGGATCCGGCTCCCGGCCTGGCGTCTTCAAATTCAGTACCTTGATAGCCACGGTGAAGATCCCGTAATACACCGCGAAATAGATCGGCCCGACGATCAGGATCAGCCACGGCTTCGTCGCCTTGCCCCAGTTCAGGAGGAAGTCGATCAGCCCGGCCGAGAAGTTGAACCCGTCCTTGCACCCCAGCCCCCACATCAGGGACATGCTGATCCCGGTCAGCACCGCGTGGATCACATACAGCAGCGGCGCGACGAACATGAACGAGAACTCCAGCGGCTCGGTGACGCCGGTGACGAGGGACGTCAGCGCCGCCGAGATCAGGATCGAGCCGGCCACCTTGCGCTTGGTGGGCATCGCCGAGCGCCACATGGCCAGGGCGGCGCCGGGCAGGCCGAACATCATGATGGGGAAGAAGCCGGTCATGAACAGGCCCGCGGTCGGGTCGCCGTTCAGGAAGCGGGCGATGTCGCCGTGGTAGGTGCCGGTGGCGTTGGTGAACGTGCCGAACTGGAACCAGGGGAAGGCATTGAGGATGTGGTGCAGGCCGAAGGGGATCAGTGAGCGGTTCAGGGTGCCGTAAATGAACAGGCCGACCGAGCTGTTGCGGGTGATCCAGTTCGACAGGTCGTTGATGCCCTGGCCGATCGGGGACCAGACCCAGCCCATCAGGACGCCCAGGAACAGGCAGGCGACGGCGGTGATGATCGGGACGAAGCGGCGGCCGCCGAAGAACGCCAGCCAGGTCGGCAGCTTGATCTTGTAGTACCGCTGCCACAGCAGGGCGGCGATGATGCCGACCAGGATGCCGCCGAGGACGCCGGTCGGATTCGGCTTGCTCAGGTCCAGCGCGAGCCTGAGCCCGCCGACCTGCACCGCCGAATTCACGTCCTGGGCGGCGTCCTTCACCACCACGCTCTGGACCTGGTTCTTGAGCGCGGAGCCCAGGAACATCTGCATCGACACCGCGTGGTAGACCAGGTAGCCGACGATCGCCGCGACCGCGGTGCTGCCGTCGGACTTCTTGGCGAAGCCGATGGCCACGCCGATGGCGAAGATCACCGGCAGGTTGCTCAGCAGCGCGTTCCCCGCCGTGGCCAGGATGAGCGCGGTGTTCTTCACGGCCGTGGTGTGGAACCGCCCGAGCATGTCGTCCTGGCCGAAGCGGACCAGCAGGCCGGCGGCGGGCAGGGTGGCGATGGGCAGCATCAGGGACTTGCCGATGCGTTGCAAGACGGCGAAGGCCTTGCTCCCCCACCCCGGCTCCTTCGGGGCCGCCGCGGCGGCGTCTGCGCTCATCAGGTGGATCCCTTCGCTGTGCCACAGGTGCTGTGCCCGCCCCGCACCTCGCCGGAGCCGCCGCCGAACCGGTTACGGGTTGCGGACTATCGGCCGTGCCGCCTGGGCCAGTGGCACCCACAGCTGGTACCGGTCCGCGCGATAAGCAGACGTCGCATATTCCACTTGCACATCTTCGGCAAAAGAACGCCGCGCCATCACCAGGACTACGCCGTCGGAGCGAATCCCGAGCAGCGGCGCGTCCTCCGCGGCCGTGGTGGCCGCCTCGATCGACTGCTCACCCCAGGTGAGTACGATCCCGTATTCCTCGGCCAGGTATCGATACAGCGACTCCGGAGCGCCGGCCTCCACCAGACCCGGCACCAGCCGCTCGGGCAGATGCGTGCGCTCGATCGCCATCGGGATGCCGTCGGCGTAGCGCAGCCGCACCAGCCGGACCACCGGCTCGCCGGACTCCACCTCCAGGTGCGCGGCCAGCGCGCTGGAGGCGTGGATCCGCTCGAAGGACAGCGTGCGGGAGGAGGCGGTCATGCCGCGCCGCCGCATGTCCTCGGTGAAGCCGACCAGCCGGATCTGCACGTCCATCTTCGGCTGCGCCACATACGTCCCGCGGCCCAGGCGGCGCTCCAGGCGGCCGTCGGCCACCAGCGCGTTGATCGCCTGCCGCACCGTCATCCGCGACAGGCCGTACTGTTCGGCCAGGTCCCGCTCGGACGGGATCGGCGAGCCGGGCTGCAGCCCGTCGGCGATCATCCGGCCCAGCAGATCCTTGAGCTGCAGATGCTTGGGCACGGAGCTGGTCGGGTCGATCCCCGGCGCCTCATCGCTCATGTCACCGGACTAGACCACCGCCCCCATATCGGTGTCAACTACAGGGCAGGCACCTCCGCCGCCCTCGTCACACCGCGCCGCCTCGCCCCACAGACGGCGCAACGGTGGGAGCGGCAGTCAAGCCTATGACTGTTTGGTGGATAATGTCCGACATGTTACCTAAGGCCGAGCCCCGCGCGTCGCGCGGGGCCGGTGCGAGTAAGGAGAGTTCCCCGTGACCAAGGCCGAGCAGATCATCGCCGGGCTGGGCGGCGCCGACAACATCGTCGAACTGGAGCCCTGCATCACCCGGCTGCGCACCGAGGTGCGCGACGGCTCCAAGGTGGACGAGGCCACGCTGAAGGCGGCCGGCGCCCACGGCGTGATGAAGGTCGGGAACAACGTCCAGGTCGTGGTGGGGCCGGAGGCCGACGCGCTGGCCGACGACATCGAGGACCTGCTGTAGCCGCCCCGCTCCCGCGCCGCGGCGCTCGCTTCGCGTCCGTGCCGCGCCTCCACCGGCGACCGCGCCCCGAGCACCACGAGTGAGCACCATGGACATCTCCATCTCCTCCCCGCTGACCGGCACGGCGATCGGCCTGGCCGAGGTCCCCGACCCGGTGTTCGCCGGGCGGATGGTGGGCCCCGGCGCCGCCGTCGACCCGGCCCGCAAGCTGCAGACCGCGGTCGCGCCGATCGCCGGCCGGCTGGTCAAGCTCAAGCCGCACGCCTTCGTCGTACAGTCCGAGGACGGCCGCGGGATCCTGGTGCATCTGGGTATCGACACCGTGAACCTGGACGGCGAGGGCTTCGAGCTGGTGGCGACCGAGGGTGACCAGCTGCGCGCCGGGCAGCCGGTGGTGACCTGGAACCCGGCGGACGTGGAGGCCGGCGGGCTGTCCCCGGTCAGCCCGGTGATCGCGCTGGACGCCGAGGCCGCCGCGATCGACGCCATCGCCGACGGCACCGTGGTGGCCGGCGACGAGCTGTTCCACTGGCGCTCCAGGCGCGCGAAAGACTCGGCAGGACCGGCCGCCGGCGCGGCCGGCGGGACCGGCAAGACAAAGGATTGATATGCCTGAGCGCACCGTGACCGTGGCCTCCAGCGTGGGGCTGCACGCCCGCCCGGCGGCGGTCTTCGTCAAGAAGGCCAAGGAGCTGCCGGTGCCGGTGACGCTGGCAAAAGAGGGCGGCAAGCCGGTCAGCGCCAAGTCGATGCTCCAAGTGATGTCCCTGGACGTGCAGCACGGTGACGAGGTGACGGTGGCCGCCGAAGGCGAAGGCGCAGACGTCGCGGTCGATGAACTCGCCGGTCTCCTGGAGTCCGACCTCGATGCCTGAGATCGGTACTGTCCGCGCCCAATACGAGGGCGTCGGAGTGGGCACCGCCGCCGTCGCCGGGCCGGTGGCCCGCATGGGCCAGACCCCGCCCGAACCGCCCGACTCCCCGGCGACCGGCAGCCCGGACGACGAGCGCGCCACGGCCTTCGCCGCCCTGGCCGCGGTCGCCGCCGACC
>JABFWL010000164.1 GCA_013362315.1 Catenulispora sp.
TGGCCCGCTGGCGCGACGGCCGGCTGTGCGGGCGGTCGCTGCGCGAGGCGCTGCCGACCTACGCCGCCCGCTCGCGACACGGGCTGGCCGCCGGGCTCGGGTTCCCCGAGGACGGCGCGGACCGGCTGCCGGTGCTGGCGTGGCCGCGCGCGGACCGGATCGGCGCCGGCCGGGCCGGTTCTGCCGACGGCGATGGTCTGGACGGCCTGGGCGGCGTCGAAGACGCGGAGGGCTCGGTGGCCGTCAACGGCACCCGCGCGCTCGACGGCGATGAATCAGACCCCTGGTACGACAGCGGAACGCCGGTCCATCCGGAGAAATCGGATCCGTGGCTCGACGGGAAAGGAGGACATCTGTTCGAATCCGGGGATGCCGACGAAGCCGGGAATCCGTTGTTCGGCAAGGGTTCTGCGGTCCTGTCGGAGGAACTCCGCTCCGGTGCCGGCGCTTCGTTGTCAGCACCCTTGTCGGCGTCCTTCTCGGCACCGTTGTCCGCGGAAACGGCCGGAACGCGCGGCGGTGAATCGCCGGACGACACCGATCCGCCGCGCCGGGAATCGTTTTCCCGGACCGGGGTCATCCCGCTTTACCAGGGCGCCGATCACCTGCCTCGGGAGCGGGCGGCGGCTGGGGGTGACGGCGCGCCGACCGGGGCCGCGCCGGCCGGACTGCCGGTACTCACCTGGCCGCGTACCCGGTCCGACCTCGCGCTGCCGGGAGTCGGCGCGGAACCGGCGCGCGCCGTTCTCAGCGCCCTGGCGCAGGCCTGCGACCTGGTGGTGGTGGATCTGCCGCGGAGCCTGGACGACGCGGCCACCGAGGCGCTGGCGCTGGCCACCACGGCGCTGATCGTCGTGCCCGCCGAGGTCCGGGCGGCAGCGGCGGCCTCGCAGCTGGCGGCCGCGGTGCGGCTGATCACCCCGGACCTGCGCGTGGTGGTGCGGCTGCCGGCTCCGGGCGGCCTGGAACCGCTGGACATAACGGATGTCATGGGCGGCCTGCCGCTGGCCGGGGTGATCGGTCCGGACCGGCGGCTGTCGGCCGCCGCCGAACACGGGGAACCGCCCGGGTCGAGCACTCGGGGCAGCCTGTCGGCCTTCTGCCGCGGCTTCCTGGACGATCTGTTCGGCGTGCCGGCCGGCCGGCGCGGCTCGGGGACGTCCGGCGGAACGCAGAGCCGGGCGGCGGCATGAACGCGCCATCTGCCTCGCCGATGCCCGTCCCGCCATCGGGCTCTCCAGGCACACCGGTCCCCTCGCTGCTGCCCGCACCGGTCGGCCCGGCCGACCGGGTCCGGCTGAGCCCGGGCCTGATCGACCGGGTCCGCAGCCGCCTGGCCACGCCGCCGGTGCGGATCGACACCCAGGCGATCGTCGCGGCGCTGCGGGCCGAGGGCTGCATGCTCGACGGCCGCGACCTGCGCACGGCGGCCTACCAGGTCCGCTCGGAGCTCACCGGGGCCGGGATGCTGGACCGCTACCTGGCCGATCCGGAGGTCACCGACATCCTGGTCAACGGTCCGGACGCGGTGTGGATCGAACGCTCGGGGCGGCTGAGCCGCGCCGAGGTGCGGTTCCCGGACGAGACCGCCGTACGGCGGCTCGCGCAGCGGCTGGCCGCACACGCCGGGCGCCGGCTCGACGACGCCGCGCCATACGTCGACGGCGTGTTGCCGGACGGGGCCCGGCTGCACGCGGTGCTGCCGCCGGTGGCGGTGCGCGGCACCCTGATCTCCCTGCGGGTCCCGCCGCGCCGCGCGTTCACGCTGGAGCGGCTGGCCGCCGGCGGCCTGGCCACCGAGCACGGAGTGCGCCTACTGCGGGCGGTGGCGACCGCGCGGCTGTCGTATCTGGTCACCGGCGGCACCGGCAGCGGCAAGACGACGCTGCTCGGAGCCCTCCTCGGCCTGGTTCCGGACGGTGAGCGGATCGTCGTCGCCGAGGAGTGCGCGGAGGTCGTCGTCGACCATCCGCACCTGGCCCGCTTGCAGTGCCGCCTGGCCAACCAGGAGAACCGGGGCGCGGTCACCCTGCGGACGCTGGTGCGGCAGGCGCTCCGGATGCGCCCGGACCGGGTCGTGGTCGGCGAGGTGCGCGGTCCGGAGGTGCTGGAGCTGCTGGCCGCGATGAACACCGGCCACGACGGCTGCGCCGCGACGCTGCACGCCAACGGCGTCGAGGACGTGGTGGCCCGGGTCGAGGCGCTGGCCGCCCCGGCGGGTCTGGAGCGTGGGGCGCTGCACGCCCAACTGGCGTCGGCGGTGCAGGTCGTCGTCCACCTCGCCAGGGACGCGGGCCGGCGGCGCCTGGCATCGATCGGCGTCATCGAGCGCGGGTTCGCCGAGACGGAGGTACTGACGGCCGTGACCTTCGACATCGCGGGCCGGGCAACGTACGGACCGGGTGCCGACCGGCTGAAACGGTTGCTGGGCCTGGAGATCCGCGAGCCCGCGGCGCCCCCGCCGGAGCCTGACATGGAAGTTCCGGCGCGGCAGGGCGCGGGCAAGCACATTCGAGCGCGGCAGGGCGCGGACCAGCACAGTGGCGGCCTGGAGCGGCTGGAGGGCTGGCAGGAGGCACTGGCCGTGGCCGACCGCCTGCTCCCGACGCTCAACGAGGCCCAGGTGTTCGACCACCCGCCGACCGACGAGCCGTTCGTCGCGGACTACGGATCGCAGGCACCCGGAAAAGGAGGCAGGTCATGAACTCGATGCTGGCCGGCGTCATGGCCGCCTCGGCGGTACTGGCCTTCCCAGGCCGGGGAGCACGGCGACGCCTGGAGACGGCCGTCCTGGGCCGTCCGCGCGGTCCACGCTGGCGGGTACGGCTGGCCGGGGCCTGGCCCACGGTGCTGTCGGCGGTGGGGTTCGGGATCCTGTGCTCGGTACTGGCCCAGTCGACCATCCTCGCGGTGCTGGTGCCGTTCGGGGCTTGGCGCGCTTATCTCGCGTGGTCGGCACGCTCCGCGCGGCTGGCCCGGGAACGCCGACGCGCGGAGATCATCGAGCTCTGCGTCACCCTGTGCTCGGAGCTCCGAGCCGGACGCGAGGCGCGGGAGGCGTTGCAGGAGGCGGCCGCCGCGGCGTGTCCCGATCTCGGCCTGGGCCTCGCCGGGCCGTTGAGCACCGGCGGCGACATCGTCCAAGTGTTGCGCGAGGCCGCGAGCACGCCCGGCGGGGAGGCACTGGGCGCACTGGCCGCGTGCTGGCAGGTGGCCGACGGCGGCGCGGGCATGGTGGCGGCCGTCGGGGAGCTGGCGGACGGGCTGCGGGCGGAACGGAACCAGCGGCGGGAGCTGGAGGCGGAGCTCGCCGGAGTGCGGTCGTCGGCGCGGCTGCTGGCGCTGCTGCCCTCGCTGGGACTCCTCATCGGGTCCGGTATGGGGCTGGCTCCGGTCCCGATGCTGCTGCACACCGGGATCGGGCAGGCCTGCCTGCTGGTAGGCGTCGCGCTGGTCCTCGGCGGCGTGCTGTGGATGGACCGCATCGCGCAGGCCGCGGAGGCGCTGTCGTGACCGTGCTCGGAGTGGCGTTCAGCGGAATCGCGGCCGGGCTGTCGGCCGGCTTGTCAGTACTCTGCTGGCCCCGGCGCCCCGACGGCGGCCCCCGCCAGCGGCTGGCCCGGCTCAGCGCGCCCGCGGACGGCTCGGCGGCGGCCCGCTCACGCTGGCGGGCGCGGTGTGTCAGCCGCCTGAGACGCAACCCGTGGAGCGCGGCGCGCCGGTCCCGGCAGGTGGCCGAGGCCTCAGCCCGGTTGTGCCCGCAGGCCGCGGAGCTGCTGGCGGCCTGCCTGGCGGCGGGTGCCGAACCGGTACGGGCCGCCGAGGTGGTGGCGTCCGCACTCCGGCCGCGCGGCCGGCTGGTCACCTGCGCCGAGCACGCGGCGTTCGACCTGGCCGCCCGCTTCCAGGAGGTCGCGCACCTGCTCCGGCTCGGCGGCAACCCGGTCACCAGCTGGCGCACCGTCGCCGCCGAGCCCGGGCTGCGGCCGGTCGCCGAGGCCCTGGGCCGAGCCGGCTTGTCCGGGGCGCCGCCGGTGGAGGCAATCCGCGCGTGCGCCAAGGACCTGCGCTCACAACGGCACGCCGCCGGCACCACCGCCGCACGCCGGGCCGGGGTGCGCGGCGTGGCCCCGCTCGCCGGCTGCTTCCTGCCCGCGTTCGTCCTGATCGGCGTCGTCCCGATCGCCCTGGGGCTGGCGCACCGCCTGCTCCCGTAGCCGTTGTTGAACACCAGCTCCCTGTCTAGCACCAGCCCTCGGAGGAAAACCCGTGCGCCACACCCTGAAACGACTGCGCCGCGATGACGGCATGTCAACCGTCGAATACACCCTCGGCACCTTGGCGGCCTGCGCCTTCGCGGTGATCCTCTACAAGGTGATCACCAGTCCGACCGTCCAGAACGGGCTGTCCGCAGTGCTGCGCAAGGCCCTGGCGACCACCTTCTGATGCGCCCGCGAACGCCTGTACCCCGCGACGCCGGCTACACCACCGTCGAGACCGCCCTGGCCATTCCCAGCCTGATCCTGCTGGTGCTGGCCCTGGCCGGAATCCTGGCCGGCATGGCGGCCCAGATCCGCTGTGTCGACGCCGCGCGCCTCGGCGCCCGCGCCGCCGCTCGCGGCGAACCGCCGGACGCGATCCGGGCCGCCGTCGCGCGGGCCTCCCCGGACAGCCAGGTCGGCATCAGCGACACCGCCGGGCTGGTCCACGTGACGGTCAGCGCCCCGGTCGCCTCGGTCTCGCTGCTGCACGCCTTCACCGTGCACGCCGAGGCAGTGGAGGCCGACGAGGCCGCGGCGACCGAATCGGGAGGCGCACCATGACGACGCCAGGTGCCGACCACGGCCGCCAGCAGGATCGGGACCGGGAACGGGTTCAGGATCAAGATCAGGACCAGGAGCAGAACCAGCGAGGAAGCGACACCGGCTCAGCCACGGTCTACGCCGCGCTCCTCGCCGGGCTCCTGACCACGGTCACCGCCGCGGTGCTCGCCCTCGGTGCGGCGATCCTCGCCCGGCACCGGGCCGCCACCGCCGCCGACCTGGCCGCCCTCGCGGCCGCCCGCCGCGCCGAATCCGGGCAGCCGGCCTGCGACTGGGCCGCCCGCCTCGCCGCCGCCAACCACGCCGCCCTGCTCCACTGCGCCTGCGACGGTGCGATCTGCCTCGTCAGCGCCTCCGTGCGCACGCCATGGGGCTCGGCCACCGTGGCGGCCCGCGCCGGACCCGCCGACGACACCGCTGGGCCCGTCCCAGTCATCCCATCCGCCCCAGCCCTGTTCCTCGTCCGGATCCGCGGGGCCGAACCCGAGCCACGCCGACGGCGATCCCACAGACCGCCGGCCGCGCCGGGCAGCAAGTTCGGCACACCGTTCACCGGACCGGTGGATCCCGATGCGCAGCAGCCATATCGCGACCAGGAACAGCCAGCCGAATATCGCGCCGGTGACGAAGACCTGCGCCGTGGTGGTCCGAACCCCGATGCCGAGAAAGGTCAGGTGGTCCGCCCCGCTGCTTGAGGCCATCACGCCGGTGGCGATCATGACCACCAGACTGATCAGACCCAGCGCTACGGCGATCATCGCGAGGCGCCTTTCTCCGTGGTACGTCGACTCGCGGGAACGACCCCGGCGGCGTCGGTGCCCTGCGCCTCAGCGCCAGCGGCTCCAGGGCCGGCAGCTCCGGACCGACGCCTCAGGGCCAGCGGTTCGCCGAGTCCCTGCGGTCCGACGGCGAGCCGCCGTCCCGCTCGCTCTTGGCCTCGCGTTGCATCCGACCGGCCCGCTCGCCGTGGTCACGGGTCTGCTCCAGGTCCATGTCGTCGACCGCGTTCGCTCGCGAGTCGCGCTCGTCCCAGCGGCCCACGGGCTCGACGTCGTTGTCGTCGTCCAGGATCCACACGCTGTCGCGGCCGGTGCGGGCCCGGCGCACCCACAGCACGCCGACCGCGCCGGCGGCGCCGAGGGCCATCAGCGCCATCGGGACCTTGCTGCGGCGGGCCGCCTTGGTGACCGCCGCCACCGGCACGAAGGAGGTGACGCGGGCCATCGGGGAGGGCGGCGCGCCGTGCAGCAGGACC
>JABFWL010000229.1 GCA_013362315.1 Catenulispora sp.
CACCGACCTGTGGTCCGGCGCCACCTCCACCACCACCAACACCATCAGCGCCTCCGTCCCCGCCCACGGCACCGTCATGTACCGCGTGGCAGGCGGCGGCACACCACCCCCGCCCACCGGGGGAGAGATCCACGCCGTCGGCGCCGGCAAGTGCCTCGACGTCCCCAACAGCAGCACCACCGGCGGCACCCAGCTGGACATCGCCACCTGCACCGGCGCCACGAACCAGATCTTCACCCACACCGGCTCCAACCAGCTGACGGTCTACTCCGGCAGCCAGTGCCTCGACGCCAACAACAACGGCACCACCGCGGGCACCAAGGTGATCATCTGGCCATGCAACGGCCAGACAAACCAACAGTGGAACGTCAACAGCGACGGCACCATCACCGGCGTCCAGTCCGGGCTCTGCCTCGACGTCACCGGCGCGGCGACCGCCGACGGCAGCCCGATCGAACTGTGGACGTGCAACGGCCAGTCGAACCAGAAGTGGACGCTCAGCTAGAGCACCACTGATTCCCCGTCGGGGCCCCAGAGCGCGAGCTCAGTGGCCCCCACGTCGTTGCACCACACCTCCGCTGAATAAGGAGCCTTGCTCTGGCCGACGCCACACATCATGGCTCGTGGCAGCGTTCACGGCAGGTGTTCGATGCCGGCGTCGGCTCGGAACTGTCGCAGCACTCGGAGGGCGGCTTGGAGGTCACGCTCTGCGACTCCGGTCAGCAGCTGCTGCTGAAACGTCGGTGCGATTGCTCGACCGCGTCGGCCGCCTCCTGTCCTGCTTCTGTGAGAACTGCCAGGGCGCAGGACGGCCCGGGAAGCAACACCCATGACTGTTTGCGAGGTCCTGGGCTCAGGACCTACCCCTTGATAGCCCCGGTCAACATGCCCTTCGCGAAGTGCTTCTGCACGAACGGAGTCAGGATGATGATCGGCACCAGGGACAGCGTCACCACGCACATCTGCAGACCCAGCTGCGAGGCGTCCGCCAAGCCCCCGATGCCGGTGGTCCCCATCCCCGGCATCTGGTTCCCCGAGTACGTGTACTCATAGATCACCATCGCGAGCGGCCACTTGCGACTGTCCGGCTCATACAGCAGCGCGTTGAAGAAGGTCCCCCAATACGCGACCGCGTAGAACATCGTCATCACCGCCAGGACGGGGCGGGAGGTGGGGATGACGATCGACCACAGCAGCCGCCACTCGTTGGCGCCGTCCAGGCGCGCCGCCTCGATCAGCTCGGCGGCGGTGTTCTGGAAGAACGAGCGGATGATCAGGATGTTGAAGACGTTCACCGCCGAGGGCAGGATCATCGCCCACAGGCTGCCGTACAGCTTCAGGTCGCTGACCACCAAGAACGTGGGGATGATGCCGCCGTTGAAGAACATGGTGATGACCAGTGCCATGAGCACCGGCCGTTGGCCGAAGGAGTGAGGCCGGGACAGGCCGTAAGCACATAGGACGCTGACTACCATCGACAGCGCGGTGCCGATGATCGTCACGAAGGCGCTGACAGTCAGTGCCTGGGACACGGTGCCACCGCTGAAGATGAGGTGGTAGTTGGCCAGGCTGAGCCCGTGTGGAACCAGGACCAGGCCGCCGGCGGCGTTGATTGAGGCCTTGGTGGAGAAGCTGGTGATCACCACGGCCCACACCGGGACGATGAACACCGCCAGCGTGACCCCGATCACTGAGGTCTTGCCGAAGCGGCCGAACCACGTCGGGTTCTCTTCCCAGACCGCCCGCCCCTTTGCCCGCTTGCGCCGGGGCTCCGTCGTCGTCGCTCGCTGTGCGTCGATCAGAGTGCTCATTTGCGATACAGCCCGTCTTCACCGAAGGCATGCGCGAGCTTGTTCGCGCCCAGAATCAACACCAACGACAGCACTGCCTTGAACAACCCGGCCGCCGCGCCGTAGCTGTAGTCGGCGCCGAAGGTGGTGGTGGAGCCGAAGCCGCCACCAATGCCGTATATGTAGGAGTAGGTGTCCAACACATCAGCGGCTCCCGCTCCCACCGCCTGTCGCTGAATCAGCATCTGCTCAAACCCGACGCTCAGCGCATTCCCCAGTCGCAGCACGAGCATCAGCACCACAATCCCGCGCAACCCCGGCAGCGTGATGTGCCGCATCCGCCGCCAGCGCCCCGCCCCGTCCACTGCCGCCGACTCGTACAGCGCCGGGTCGATGGCCGCCAGCGCAGCCAGGAACACGATCAGTCCCCAGCCCGCTTCCTTCCACACCGCCTGCGCCGTCACCAAGTACTTGAACGTGTGCGGGTTCGTCATCACGTCCCATGACGAGATCCCGTGCCTGTTCAGGAACACGTTCAGGACCCCGGCGCCGCCCAGAAACTCCTGGAAGATGGTGATGACCAGCACGAACGAGAAGAAGTGCGGCAGATACACCACGGCCTGGATGAAGGCTCGTGCCCGAGAGCTGATGATGGTGTTGACCAGCAACGCCAGCGCGATCGGAACCGGGAAGTACAGGATCAGCTGCACGAAGCTGATCACCAGCGTGTTCTCGAACGCGTGCCAGAAGTCCGGGTTCGCCAGCAGCTCCCGGAACTCGGCGAGGCCGACGAAGTCGCTGTTGAGGATCCCCTCGTAGATGTCGTAGTGCTCGAAGGCCACGATGATGCCGGCCATCGGCAGGTAGTTGAACAGGAAGAGCAGCACCAGTGCCGGCACCGTCATCAACAACAGGGACTTGTCCCGGCGAAACCGCAGTCGCCAGTGCGTCCGCGGCTTCGTCTCCTGCGTAGTCACCGCAGCCATCTCGGCCTCAGCCTCAGTCACCGGTGCCGTACTGCTTGGCGACGCCCTCATAGAACGTTCGCAGCGTGTTCCCCGCGCTGTTCTGCCAGGTGGCCAGCGCAGCCTGGTAGTCCTTGACGCTCTTGCGGCCCATACGCACGTCGGTGACGACCGCCTCCAGAGCCGTGGTCGCCTTGGCGGTGTCGGACGGCTCGGTGATGTTCATCGCATAGAACATGGGCTTGTAAGCATGCTGTACAGCATCCGCCTGCCAAGCCGCGTAGTCCTTCGTCATCTGGTCCTCCCCGGCGTTGAAGCTCACCGCCTGGCAGTTGGCCAGCTGGTCCAGCGTGTCGTTGACGACCTTGTTGCCCTCGTCAGTCAGGATCGGGCCCGAGGCGGTCATCTTGTACGTGACGCCCTCCGTGCCGTACCGGGCGATCAGATACTCCTGCGTCCCGAACGGCGCGGCCAGGAAGTTCGCGATCCGCAGCAGCTCCTTGACCTGGTCGTCGCTCAGCTTCTTGTTCAGGTACGAGAACATGCCCGCGGCCGGGTAGAGCGCCAAAGCGGGCTTGCTACCGTCGAAGGAGAAGAGCTTGAAGCCCTGCCGTTCGTAACCCGGGTTGGCCGCCGTACCACTCTGCTTGTCGCTCTTGTTCCAGGCGCCGGTGCCGTCCGCCGTGATCACGGTCTTCCCGGCCCAGAAACGGTTCTTCGCCTTGCTGTTGTCCCCGGCCAGCGCGTCGGGATGCACCCAGCCGCTGGTCGCCAACGAGTTGGCGAAGCTCAGGAACTCCAGATACTCCGGCGTCTCGTAGCCGTTGATCAGCTTGCCGCTGCTGTCCCGCTTCCACCCGGTGTGGGCGTTGGAGAACGGGACGTTGAAGACCTGATACAGGTAGTACGTCAGATCATCGAACGCGTACTGGCCCTTGGACTTGTCCGTGAGCTCCGGTCCCAGAGCCTTGAGCTTGTCCGCCGACGTGATGGACGAGGGGTCGATCCCCGCCGCCTTGAAGATGTCCGCCCGGTAGTAGATCAGTCCCGGGAAGTTGGCAGCCGACGTCCACAGCGGGATGCCGTACAGCTTGCCGTTCCACACCCCGGCCTGCCAGCCGCCGGTCGGGATGGCCGCCAGGTTCGGGTAGTCCAGCACCTTGTCGCCGGCCAGGAACGGAGTCAGATCCTTGAAATACTTGTCGACGCCCTCCGCGAAGTTCTGGATCGACGAGACGTTCCAGCCCGGCACGTCCAGCCAGTCCGGGATGTTGCCCGAGGCGAACCGGGTGGCGAGCATCGTGGCGTAGTTCGTGCCGTCCGAGGGGCTGTCGGTCAGCGTCGCACCGATGGCCTTGTTCACCGCTGCGTAGTAGCTGTTGCCGGGCGGCGGCACCGAGCCCCACAGCGGGGTCACGGCCTGGTAGCTGCCGCCGGACCCGACCGGACCGGTGACGGACTTCGTCGGATTCGCCGGGAAGGTCAGGAATCCCGGGTCGCTCGCCGCACCGTTGACCCCCGGCACCGAGGGGATGTCGGCGGTGACCGCGGTGGTCGGCTTGTAGGTCGGTACCACCGACTTGACGGTGTTGGTGTCGGCGACGCCGCTGTGCTTGGTCGACGCCTTACCCGAACCGCATGCGCCCAACAGCGGCGCGGCGGCTATCGCTCCTCCCACGGCGGCGGAGGTCCTGAAGATCTGGCGGCGGGTGAAGCCATTCGGAGTCGTCATCGAATCCTCCAACGTTACAGATGTGCGTGTGCTTGTGCTCTACCTATGCCTTTGGCTGAATGTTGGTTACGGGGAGGCGCGTCAACGTCCGGACCCTCAGCCCGCGAGCGTGATCACCAACCTGTCCCCGTCCGCCTGCACCAGCGCGCCGAGCGCATCCGGGGCCGCCGACCCGCCCTCGACGCTCACCACGTCGGTCACGGCGTCGAACCCCGCCAGCTGCACCTTCCAGCCGGCCGACGCCCCGGAGGCCGTGACGGCGATCGCGCTGCCCCGGCGCGTGGTCGTGAACTCCGCCAGCGGCGAACCGTCAGCCGCCGGAACCACCGTCGACACCTCGGCCCCGTCTTCGAGCTCGAACACGCGCAGCGTGACTCCGGCCGCGTAGTCGTATTCCGTCCGGTCGTCGACGGCGCCGAACGCGATGACCGAGCCCGGCCGGGCCAGCAGCGGCAGGCTGTCGAAGCCGTGCTCCTCGGCCACCCAGCGCGGACCGACGACCCGCTCGCCGGTGAGCAGCCGGGTCCACACGCCGTCCGGCACGTAGTACGACACCTGTCCCCCGGCGTTGAAGACCGGCGCCACCAGCAGGTCGTCGCCGAGCATGTACTGCCGCTCCAGGTGCGTGCAGGCCGGGTCGTCGGGGAACTGCAGGATCATCGCCCGCATCATCGGGATGCCGGAACCGGCCGCCTGCTCGGCGGTCTGCAGCAGATACGGCATGAGCCGCAGCTTGAGCTTGGTGAAGCGCCGCAGCACCTCCACCGACTCCTCATCGAACAACCACGGCACCCGGTACGAGGAGTGCCCGTGCAGCCGGCTGTGGGAGGACAGCAGCCCGAACGCGGTCCAGCGCTTGAACACCGCCGCGTCCGGCGTGCCCTCGAAGCCGCCGATGTCGTGGCTCCAGTATCCGAAGCCTGACAGTCCCAGCGACAGCCCGCCGCGCAGGCTCTCGGCCATCGCCTCGAACGTCGATTCGCAGTCGCCGCCCCAGTGCACCGGGAACTGCTGCGAGCCGGCCGTCGCCGACCGGGCGAAGACCAGTGCCTCGCCCTCGCCGCGCCGCTTGCGCAACAGCTCGAAGACCGTCCGGTTGTAGTAGTAGGCGTAGAGGTTGTGCATCCGCTCCGGGTCGGCCCCGTCGTCGTAGACGACGTCGGTCGGGATGCGCTCGCCGAAGTCGGACTTGAAGCAGTCGACGCCCATCTCCAGCAGCGCGTCCAGCTTGCTGGTGAACCACTGGCGGGCCTCGGGGTTGTTGAAGTCGACGACGGCCAGGCCCGGCTGCCACAGGTCCCACTGCCAGACATCGCCGTTGGCGCGCTTGAGCAGATACCCGGCGGCCTTCGCCTCGGCGAACAGCGGCGACCGCTGCGCGATATAAGGGTTGATCCATACGCAGATCCGCAAGCCCCGCGCCTTCAGCCGCTCCAGCATCCCGCGCGGATCAGGGAAGGTGCGCGGGTCCCATTCGAAGTCGCACCAGTTGAACTCGCGCATCCAGAACGTGTCGAAGTGGAACACCGACAGCGGCAGGTCCCGCCGCGCCATCTCGTCGACGAAGGAGGCGACCGTCGCCTCGTCGTACGAGGTCGTGAACGACGTCGACAACCACAGGCCGTAGGACCAGGCCGGGACCCGCGGGGGCCGGCCGGTCAGCGCGGTGTACTTGCGCAGGATCTCGCGCGGCGTCGGGCCGTAGATGAGGAAGTACTCCAGCTGCTGGCCCTCGACGCTGAACTGGGTCCGGGTCACGACCTCCGAGGCCACCTCGAAGGAGACGCGGCCGGGGTGGTTGACGAACACCCCGTAGCCGGCGTCGGTGAGGAAGAACGGGACGCTCTTGTAGGCCTGCTCGCTGGCGGTGCCACCGTCGGCGTTCCAGCTGTCCACGACCTGGCCGTTCTTGACCAGCGGGCCGAAGCGCTCGCCGAGGCCGTAGACGTGGGCGTCCAGGCCGAGGTCCAGCTGCTCGCGGAGGTAGTGGCCGCCGGAGGAGGTGTCGATGATCGCCATGGCCTTCGTGCCGCTGCCGGTCAGGCGCCGGCCCTCGGCCAGGAAGTCCAGACCCCACCGCGGGCCCTTGGCGACCCGGGCGGTCAGCGCGCCGGAGACGAAGGTCAGCGCGTCGTCGTCCTCGGCGATCAGCGGCGGCTCGGCCGCGCCGCCGCCGCCGTCGGCCAGCACGAAGTCCGGCTTGCGGTCCTGGCCCGCGAAGTGCGTCACCGTCACCCGGATCACGTCGGGCAGCGGCGCGGCGAACGCCACGGTCAGCGCCGGGCCGCGCAGCAGGTCGCGGCGTTCGCGCACCGGATAGCAGGGGACGTGGACCACCAGCGAGTCGGTGCCGACCTCCCCGTCCAGCACCTGCGCGGGGTAGGCCGCCTGGACGCCGGGACGCATCATCCAGTAGCCGTCGGTGAACTTCACGCGGTGCCTCTCTGTCCTCTGTCCTCATGTACGGCGAATCTGTTCGGCGAATCTGTTCGGCGAGCTGGTCGAAGCGCTTCGATCACGGCTCGGCGCCGATCCCGCAGCCATCCGAAGGGGAAAGAGGCGAGCGGTCCGGCCGTATCGGACGGCCTTCGAGGGCACAGTCGTCGAAGCGCTTCAATTGGCCGAAATAGTAAGGCCCGCGGATGCGCGGAACAATACTTCGCGGAAACTTTTCTTCCCAGTGCCAGGCAGCCGGGTCGGTCGCGGAGGGACGGACGGGCGACGGGCCCACAGCCGGAAACGAGTCGTCCCGTGGCCGTCGGATGCCCGCCACGGGACGACTCGTTCGTTCAGATCGGCGCTGTTCAGATCGGCGCCTTCAGGTCGGCGCCCTCATCGGCGCGTTCAGATTCGGGTGAAAACCAGCCCGACCTTGTCCACCTCGTCACCGGACCGGCCCGCGAACCCCGCGACCTGCCAGCCGGCCGGCGCGGTGTAGGTCACGCAGTCCGACGTCGTGGTCCCTCCGGACAGGCTCCGGCCCAGATCCGTGGTGAACTTCGCCGAGAAGATCCGTGTATGACCGCTATAGGAACCCTCGCAGAAGCTCGCGCCAGTCACGTGCTCGCCGGCCGCCAGAGTCAGCGACGCGGCCGTGCCGCCGGTTCCGCCGTGGCTGACCGTCGTCCCGTCGGCGAGCGTCAGGCCGACCTGGTCCACCCGGGAGCCCGAGCGCAGCCGGATCGTCGTGGCCCGGGCCTGCGCGGCGACGGCCGGCAGGTCGTTGTAGTAGTCGCCGTGCGGGCCGCCGAACTGCTCGCTGGTCCGGTAGGCGTCGCTGAGCGCCCAGGTGAAGTGCGCCGAGATCGGGTCGTGGTCGGACAGCATCTGGCCCGAGGCGTCGAGGAACGCCGCGTGCTCGTTGTGATACGACGTCGCCGTGAGATCGACCAGTTTGCTGCTCCGATAGAGGATCTTGTCCACCACCTCGCAGCTGTCGGTGATCGCGTTCTCGTCGCACAGCAGCGGCGGAGCACCCGCCGCCGGCGCCACCCCGCCGAGCACGTTCCGCACCCACACGTCGGTGAGCCCGTTCGCCGCCGCGAAGCCGGCGATGGTGTCGGCGCTGCGGGTGTAGCGGGTGTTGGTGTCGCCCATCACCACCACCGCGTCGCCGGCGGAATGGCTCTGGATGTAGGCGCTGAGCTGGCTCAGGTTCGACGCCCGCGCCGCCTCGTCGCCGTCGTTCGTGCCGGCGTTGGTGTGCAGGTTGTAGAAGTCCGCATAGGCGCCGTCGGCGATCCGGACCTTCATGAACGTGAAGCCCTTCGGCGTCAGGCAGTCGCCCGAGTCGAGCTGGCAGGCGTCCCATTTCACGCGTTCGAAGTCGTCGACGTCGTACGGCAGGTCCGACAGCGTGTTCAGGCCGCTGCCGATGCCCGCACCGCCGCTGGTGGGCGTCCGGTAGGCGTGGGTCGTGTCGGCGGCGTAGAGCGCGGCGTGGTAGTTGAAGTCCTCTTCGACATGGACCACGTCGAACGGTCCCAGGCGCTGGCCGATCTGCGTGGTGTCGGCCGTCCGGTCGCCGGGCGCGCTCGACAGGCCCTGCGGCAGCCCGGCGACGTTGTAGGAGAGCACTGAGAAGGTGCCCGTGGTAGCGGTCGCGGCCGCGCTCGCGGCGGCCGTGGCGGGGGTCGACGCGTGCCCGGCGGCCGTGCCGCCCAGCAGGCCGCACATCGGCAGCAGAGCCAGGACGGTGAGAGCTCGGTTTCGGATACGGGATCGCAAGGAAGCCTCCTGGCAGATGATGGATCAGGGCTCGAACTGGTCAGGAACCGGGACGCAGACGGACGAACACGCCACATTCGGTGTACTCGATATCGCTGCGCAAGCCCAGCGCGGACACGGAAGCGAACCGGCCGCGGACCCGGCGCGCCCTGATCGCCACCACGAACCCGTGCCGCCGGGACGCCCGGTCGGCGTCGACCTGGATCGTCAGGGAACTGGTTCGCGCCACCGTCAGTGTGCCGCCGACGACCAGTTCAGCGTCCTGGAGCCCGTCGGAGCCGACCGCCAGGCCGAGCCCGGCGCGCTCCCCCACCTGCACGTCGCCGCTGCCGAAAGCCCGCTCCGAGGCCGCGACCAGCGTTCCGGCCTCGACCAGCGTGCCGCCCCGATAGCTGTTGCGTCCGGCCAGCGTGAGACTCCCACTACCGGCCTTCACCAGCCGGCCCGCGCCGCCGATGGCGTTGCGCCAGGTGTCGGCGGCGCTGAAGCCGCGGTCGGCGGCGTCCATGACCACGCGGGTGTCGGCGTCGAAGGACCCGTAGCCGTCGGCGGCGGCGAACAGGTCCAGCCGTCCCCACAGCTCCGGGCCGTCGAGCAGCACGTCGCCGGACGGCAGCGCCGTGGTGCGCAGCACCTCGCGGCGCTGTGCGGCGTCCAGATACGGCAGCCGGGTCTCCAGCAGCGCCTCGGCGCCCTTCGGCACCACCATCGGCACCGTGCGGCCGCCCCGGCGCGGCAGGTGGTAGGTGTGGCGCGGCGCGATGGCGCGGATGTTGGCCGCGCGGTCGGCGTAGGGATCGGCAGCCGGGCCGGCGGAGTGCGCGTAGGCGGCCAGCGTGTCGGGCGTCGTCCCGGTGCGGGCCGTGAAGTACTCGAGAGCGGTCTTGCGAGCCAGAGCCTTGATCTGCGCGGTGGCCGGGTCGCTCAGGATCGCGGCGGCCAGCGCTGTGCCCAGGACCCGGCCGCCGATGACGTCCAGCGGGGAGTGCATCCCCGCGACGATCCGGGTGTCGGCGAGCTCGTACGCCCTGGTCACCAGCTCCTGGAAGCGCTCGGGGACGGCATACGCCAGAGCGAGCGAGGCGAGGAAGAAGGCGTTGGTGTGACCGCTGGGGAATCCGCCGTCCGTGGCCGGGGTGAGGCTGCGCTGCCGTAGCAGCTGCGGAGCCACCACGACGTCCGAGTCGTAGACCGGGTAGCCGAACTCGTCGACGGCTCCGGTCGGGGCGACCACGCTGTCCTCGGTCAGCCGCCACGGCCGCGGGTAGCCGTAGGCGAGCTTGCTCGGGTTGCCGGAGGAGTGCGCACCGCGCAGCGCCTGCACGAGCTGGACCACCGCGCCCAGCTCGGACGTGGGCGACCCGGCGCCGGTGGCGGCGCCGGGCGGTGCCCCTTCCGGGACCACGTCGTTGATCTGCGCCGGCGGCGTCCCGTCCGGGGCGGAGGTGATGCTGGTGACCGCCAGAGCGCCCTGCTTGTACAGCTCGGCGAGCGGACCGAGGCCGCCGATCGCCGCGTAGCTCTGGTCCTGCCGGTCGTAGAAGAACGCCTTCTTCGCCGCGTCCTGACTACGGCGCCGGGTGACCTGCACACAGTGCCGCACGTTCGCGCGCAGCACTTCGCGGTCCACGACCGAGCCGTTGTCCCAGGCGGTGCCCGGCCGCCACAGGCGCGCCATCCCGGACAGGATGTCGACCGCCGCGTTGGTCAGCGCCGTCGGGTTCGTCGTCGCGTTGGTCGCGTAGTGGTCGACGAACGGCAGCATCGGGTCGGCGGCCGCGGCGCCGGCCACGGCATCGGCCGCGCCGCCGGTCGCGGTCCCGGCCGCGGACGCGGTCGGCGCGAACCCGGCGTCGACAGTGCCGACGGTGGCGACACCGGCGCCGATCCCCGCTGCGGACAGCAGGAACCGGCGCCGGGCGAATCCGGGAGGGGCGGCGATCGAGGACTCAGTCATGCCGCTGAGCCTCGGGTGGAGACATGAAGCTGTTTCCAACCGAACCTCGCGTCATGATGAACGACCGCGATGGTTAGCGTTAACACTCCTTCCAGGAGGAAGACCAGGGGATCGCCCGGCAGAGAGCGGATCGGCTTCGGTTCTCAGTTATTGGCACACACCGTCCCGTTGAGCGAGAACACCGTGGGCGCCGGAGCCAAGCCGGTGTCGGCGCCGTTGAAGCCCAGGCTCAGCGTGCCGCCTGCGCCCGCGATCGTCCCGTTCCAGGCCGCGTTCACGACGGTCACCGCCGAACCGCTCTGCGTCCACGTGCCGTTCCAGCCGCTCTGCACCGACTCGCCGGGATCCGGCCAGCTGAACTTCAGGGTCCAGCCGTTCACGGCGGTCGCGGCCCGGTTGGTGATGGTGATGCTCGCCCCGAAGCCGCCGGGCCAGGAACTGCTGACCGCGTAGTGCACGGCGCAGGTGGCGGTGGCCGGGGGCGGCACGGTGAACGTCACCGGCGGTGAGGGCAGGGACGGATTGCTGTGGGTGTCCACCGCTATCACGTCGTACGTGTACGTGGCGCCGATCGTCAGGCCGCTGAGGTTGAGCGTCGTGGCGCTCGTCGTGCCCACCAGGGTGGTGCCGCCGCCGCTGTTCTGCCGGTACACCTGGTAGGACGCGACCGGGTAGGTGCCGGCGGTGGAAGCGGGCCAGCTCAGGGTCGCGGTCCCGGTGTCGTTGCCGGAGGTGGTGGAGGCCAGCCCGGACACCGTCGGCTGCCCCGGCGCGCCCGGCGCCGTCACGCCGCCCCCGCCGCTGCCCGGGATCTGCACGACGGTGAGCGTGTACGGCGCGACAGTGACCGAGGAGGTGGAGCTCTGCGTCGTGCTGGTGATCGAGTTCCCGTTGTTGGCGAAGGTGAACACGGTCGGGCTGCCGGTCGGGGTGAACCCGTTGTAGGCGAGGTTGACCGTGTAGGAGGTGCCCGGGTCCTCGTTGTCGATCAGCACGTCGAGATTGCCGCCGGCGCGCCGCACCGCGTGCACCCGGACCAGCGCGTTGGAGGAGGTGCTGTTCACCATGGTGTCGCCGGGCGAGCCGAGCTTGGACAGCATGCTGATGCCGTAGTACGGCGCGAACGGCGTCTCCACGGCCGGCTCGGTCACGCCGCTGTTGTTGGCGCCGTTCGAGAAGATGCCGTAGTCGCCGTAGTCCTGCGCGCCGTTGACGACGCTCGGCGGGTTGGTGCCGGGGCCGTTGTGCTCGTCCCACCAGTCGATGTTCGACACACCGTTCTCGAGCCACGTCATGTACATGTCGGCGGCGAACAGCGCGTTCGGCTGGGTGTCCATGTCGACGTTCGAGTTGGCCTCGGACACCAGGATCGGCACGGAGGCCGGGTTGACCTTGGCGTACTGGCTGACCTCCGACTTGACGCCGGAGATGATGCCCGCGATCTGGTTCGTCGCGGTGAGCATCGCCGCGGCGTTGGAGCCGCCGGGGTAGTAGTGGACGATGACGCAGTCGGTCTTGGCGCCGAGCGCGGTGAGCACCGTCTGGTTCCATGGCAGCGGGCTGGTCTGGGCGTTGGTGACGTTGTCGGGCCAGTTGCCCGGCGTGGTCAGGACGGCGCAGACGTGCGCGGTCGGGCTGACGGCCTTCATCGCCGAGATGTAGCTCAGCACGTTGTTCGCGTAGACGCTCGGGCCGCAGTTGTAAGTCTGCGACGGCTCGCTGCCGATCGTCACCGGCGTGCCGGAGGAGGTCTGGCAGTGCGCGTCGGCTTCCCAGTTCGCGCCGTAGGTGCCGTTGCCGTAAACCTCGTTGCCGACCTCCCAGTAGGAGACGCCGTACTTGTTGGTCACGGTGGCGTTCTGCACCCAGGACGCGGCGAGCGCCGGCGTCCCGGTGCCGTAGTTCACGGTGATGACCGGGCTCGCCGCGGCGGCCTGGGCGGTGCCCATGAAGTTCGCGAAGCTGGTGTTCGGGGCGTCGTAGCCGCCCTGGGCGACGTTGGTCTGCCAGTTGTAGATGTCCGAGTAGGAGCCGCCGGGGTAGCGCAGGGCATTGATTCCGGCGGCTTTGAGCAGCCCGGGGATCGGGGTGTCGTTCATGTAGCCGTCGTAGACGGCGGTGTTCAGGCCGATGGCGCCGCTCGGGATGGCGCCGAGGCCCGCGGTGCCGTTCACGGTCACCGCCACGGCGGTGGCGGCGGTGGCGTCCGGCGCCGCCGGTCCGCCGACCACGGCCGCGCCCGCCAGAGCGGTGGCGGCGGCCAGGGCGAGCGAGCGCGCTCTGGATCTCCAACCGTGTCGCATAGCAGCCTCCTGGCTCGTTCAGTGGGGTTCGGTGCCGTAGACCAGCTGGCCGTTGACGTAGACCGTGATCGCGGGGTTGGCGGTGAAGGCGGTGTCGGCGGCGTTGAAGCTGTAGTCGCCGGTCTGGGTGAAGTTGGACCAGTCGGTCTTGTTGACCGCGTTCTGGATCTGGCCGGTCGAGGATCCGACGGCCAGGGTTCCGGCGCCTGCCGTGAAGCCGACCTGCAGGTAGTGGTCCGCGCCGGTGACCGGCGTGGCCATCGCCGCCACCGACTGCGTGACGTTGCCGCAGCCGATGAGCGCGTACCAGCAGTTGGTGGCGAAGGTGTTGGCACCGCCGTCGGAGGTGAACCAGTACCGGACCGTGACCGAGGACAGCGGGATCGCGCTGGTGCCGTTGTTGACCAGGTTGAGCATCGGCTGGAGCTGGCCGGTCGTGGCGCTGGTGACGCTGGTCGAGTACTGCGCGGTGAGCGAGGCGGGCGGCGCGGTGGCGGTCGTGGCCGAGACGGTCGCCGACGGCGCCGACAGCAGGCCGCCGTTGTCCTTGGCCACCACGTAGAACTGATATGCCGTGGCCGGAGTCAGACCACTGACGGTCGCGGTCGTCGCGGTCCCGGGGACGGTCGCCGCCACAGTCGCCGGCGTTCCGGCTCGGTAGACCACGTAGTTGGCGATCGGGAGTGTGCCGGGGGTGGCCGCCGTCCAGCTCAGGCCGACGGTGCTCGCCGTGGTGCCGGTGACGGTGAGCCCGCCGGGCGCGCCGGGCGGCGTCGCGCTGCCGGTCGTCACGCTCACGGTCGGCGAGGCCGCCGAGACGTTCCCGGCGCTGTCCCGGGCCACGACGTCGAAAGTGTACGTGGTCGCCGGCGTCAGCCCGCTCAGGGTCACGGACGTCGTCGTGGACGAGGCGATCTTGGTCGAGGTCGAGCCGGAGACGCTGTAGACGTCATAGCCGGCGATCGGGTTGCTGCCCGCCGTGGCCGCGGTCCAGGTCAGCGTGGCGCCGCCGGCGGTGACGGCCGAGGCCACCGGTGTACCGGGCGCGCCCGGCGGGGTGACGGTGGTGCCGCCGGGTCCGGTGCCCCAGACCTTGGTCGCGCCGTCGTAGAGCTCGATGTAGGTGGTGTTGACCGGCGTCGCGTTGGTCGCCAGCCCGGCCAGGCCTTGGTAGGACCAGTCCTTGGTGTAGTCGTGCGCGGCCGGGAAGGTGAGGCGGAACTGGACTTCGCGGTGGAACGCGGACTGCCCGGCGGGGGCGATGTCCTGGCCGGCGCAGCTGATGGTCAGGTAGTAGGTGGAGCCGGAGAACTGGGTGATCGGGCCGGGCGCGCTGCACTGGCTGTAGGGCGAGGTGAGCTGCACCTGCGAGGCCGTCTCGCCGGGGTCGAGCGTGAAGTAGTACCGGAACGAGCCGTTGGTGAGGTGGCGGGCCGGCCAGCCGGACTTGTTGACCACCTCGGCCTTGATCTCGATGAAGTTCGTGCCGGTCTGGTTCGGCGCGGCCTGCATGAGCTCTTCGGCGCTGTCCGGGGTCTCGGTCGGCGGGAAGTTCGCACGCACGGCGCCGCCGTACTCGGTGGTCAGCTCGGCCAGGGCGCCGGAGAACAGGGCGTTGTAGTCGAGCGCGCCCTCGGTCTGCTGGTAGTTCTGGCGGCTGTCGGTGAAGCCGTCGCCGGAGGTGGGTCCGCCGACCAGCAGGCCGTAGTCCAGGTGCCGGGTGTTGGCGGGATCGCTCATGCTCTGATCCCAGGAGCCGTGCGCGGTGCGGTTGTGGATGGACTGCGGCCAGGCGGTGTTGGTGCCGCCGTTGGTGAATCCGACTTCGTAGCTCTCGTGGCCCGGGTTGTCGCCCAGGATGTAGTTCATCTGCCGGACGGCGAAGTCGTGGTAGGTCTGCTGGCGCGTCGGGTCCAGGCTCTTCGTCTTGAGCCAGTTCGCGAAGTCGAGCGCCAGATAGGCCTCGTTGGCGGCGTAGCGCGCCGTGCCCCACACGTCGACCTGCGCCTCGCCGCCGGGCGACATGGCCACGTGCTGGCCGTTGTAGCCGGTGGTGAACCAGTCGAGGTTGCGTTCGGCGTCGTCGATGTACTGCTGCTGCCCGGTGATCTGGGCGAGCAGGATGTACGAGGCGTAGGACGAGTCGTCCCAGCTGATGGTCCAGGCGTATTCCGGCGTGGTGGTCTGGTTCGCCTTGGCCAGGTTCGGGAAGTAGTTCTCGGCCTTGGTCAGGTAGGTGGTGTCGCCGGTCGCCTTGTAGAGCCACAGCGCGCCCCAGACCAGCTCGTCCCAGTAGCCGCTGAACGAGGTGTAGAAGCCGGAGGCGCCGGTGATGCAGGCGTCGTATTTGCCGCGGAAGTCGTCGGCGAACTCGTACAGCGACTTCGCCTGCGCCACGAGCTTGGCCGAGTAGGTCGGGTCGTCGCCCTGGAAGACGATCGAGGAGGCGGCGAGCGCCGCCGCGGACTGCCCGACCAGATCAGAGCCCGGACACGACTCGGTGACCGCGTAGGACGGCCTCGGCTCCGGATTCACCTCGGCCGGCCCCCAGAAGCTGTGGTCGCTGCTGCCGTCGCCGACCTGGCCGTAGAACACGTGCGGCTGCGGGTGCGCCTTGATGATGAAGTCGTCGCCCCAGCGCAGGTTCCGCTCCACGTAGGACCACTGCCCGGCCTTCTGGTAGCCGGCCTTGTCGTCGATGGCGCCCCAGGCCAGCGCGGTCATGGAGTAGGCCGCGGGCAGGCCGAACTTCACCTCGTCGCCGGCGTCGTGGTAGCCGCCGGTCAGGTCCAGGCCGTGGTCCGCGCCGTCGGTCAGGTCGGACGGGCCGCGCCACAGCACCCGGTTGTCGGCCGGCAGCGGTCCGGAGCGCTGCGACTCGTAGAAGAGCATGGAGTCCTGGAGCGCTTCGGCGTAGTCGAACTCGCCGGTGCCGGAGGGGGTGCTCGCGGGTGTGCTGGCCGCCGTGCTCGCTCGGGCGGCGGCGGGCTGCGACACCGCCACGGCGTTCGCCGCGAACAGGGCGGCGGCGACTGCGGCGAGGGCTCGGGCGGCGCGGCGCCGCGGCTGACCGGTTCTCATGGGGTGACGATCAACAGCCGGCCGCGCGGCGTCAATGTCCGCCGGTTCGCAGGGTGGCGTGTGGCGCCCGGACCTGGCGCGGAATCGGCAAGGATTCGAAAGTTTCAGTGTCGAAGATTTCAGTAGAGTGCAAGATCCGCGATCGACCAGTCCCGAAGACTCCCGACACCATCCCTTGGAGGCCTCATGTCACCGCTCCCGCGCTCTGCGCCGTCCGCGCAGGGCACCGACGCCCGCGGCGTCGTCGCCTTCCTCGACGCGATCGACGGTGTGGGCGGGATCGAGCCGCACAGCCTCATACTGCTGCGGCACGGCCACGTGATAGCGCAGGGCTGGTGGTCGCCTTACACGCCGGAAGGCGTCCAGCATCTCTACTCGCTCAGTAAGAGCTTCACCTCGACCGCGGCCGGATTCGCGTGGGCAGAAGGCTTGTTGGACCTCGACGCCCCGGTCGTCTCCTATTTCCCGGAGCTGGACGCGGAGGTTGAGGACGAGCGCAGCCGCGCCATCCTGATCCGGCACATCGCGTCCATGTCGGCCGGGCACACCTCAGAACGGTGGGACCACGTCCTCGCCGCCCACCGTGCGGAACCGGTGCGCGGTTTCCTGCTCGATCCGCCCGACGGGATCACGGGCAGCACCTTCGCCTACAGCCAGCCGACCACCTACACCCTCGGCGCGGTGATCCAGCGGGTGACCGGACAGACGCTCATCGAGTACCTGCGGCCGCGGCTGTTCGAACCACTGGGGATCGAGCGGGCCATGTGGACTCAGCATCCGGCCGGGCGCGACCTCGCTTTCGCGGGTCTGCACAGCACTACCGAAGCCGTGGCGCGGCTTGGACAGCTCTATTTGCAGGGCGGCGTCTGGGAAGGGCGGCAGCTGCTCTCCGCTGAGTGGGTAGAGCAGGCGACCCGTGTCCAGGTGGCCAACGGCGGACCGAGTTCGGGGCTGTCGGAGCCGTCGTCCTCGGACTGGGCTCAGGGATACGGTTTCCAGTTCTGGATGGCCCGGCACGGCTACCGCGGCGACGGGGCTTTCGGTCAGTACTGCGTCGTGCTGCCCGAACAGGACGTCGTGCTGGCCCTCACCTCTGAGACCAACGACATGCAGGCGGTCCTCGACGCCGCGTGGACGCACCTGCTTCCGGCTTTCGAGGGCGCCGGCAGCGATGCCGCGACGGCCGACGCAGAGCTCGAACACCGCCTGACGAATCTTCAGCTGCCGTTCCCCGGCGGGGCGGAGGTGCCGAGCGGTGAGTTCAAGGCCGGCCGCTCGGCGCTGCCGAAGCTGGCGCGGATCAGCCTCACGCCGCAGGAAGTGACGCTGCACGAGGAGAACGGTACGGAAACGGCGCTTCCGCTGATCGCCGGTTCCTGGCCGGTGCGCGGACATCTCGCGGCGCGTGCCGCGCAGACCGACGCGGACACCGTGACGGTCCATGTGCAGTTCGTACAGTCTCCGCACAAGCTCCGCATCACCTGCGATCTTCGGACCGGCACGTTCGGCGCCATGTGGCGGTGCGTGCCGCTGGGCTGGCGGCCGCCGACGGCGCTGGCCGACCTGGCGCAGCCGCCGGAGGTGAGCGTGCTGTAGTGAAGCGTGCTGTAGTCGGGCGTGCTGTAGTCAATTGCCGCAGGTCATGGTCGGCAATAGCATGATCATGAGGCAGGTGGTCAGGTGCGAGACGGCAGTGCGGACAGCACGCGCGGCGCCGACGGCGTGGGCGGTTCCGGCGGTTCGGCTAGTTCAGCCGTTTCTGGCAGTTCAGCCAGTTCCGGCGGCCCGGGCAGCGCGGCACACGCCATCGGGATGTTCGCCTGTGTCGGCCGGCAGCGCGAGCTGAGCCTGGTGGTGACCGCGCTCCGGCGGCCGCCGGCGGTCGTGCTGGTCGAGGGCGAGGCCGGGATCGGCAAGTCGCGCCTGGTACGAGAGGCCGCGGCGGTTCTGGCCCGGCAGGGACGGCACACGCTCACCGGCTACTGCCACCCGCTGCGCGAGCCGGTTCCGTACGGCCCGGTCATCGACGCGCTGAGCAAGGCCGGACCACTGCTGCCGGCGCCGTCCGCGATCCCGCCCAGCGCCGGGGCGCTGGCGCCGCTGCTGCCGGACCTGGCCGACCGGCTGCCGCCCCCGCCGCCGGAAGTCCCGTCGGAGGCCGAACGGCACCGGCTGCTGCGCGGGGTGCGCTCCCTGCTCACCGCGATCGGCCCGGTGCTGCTGGCCGTGGAGGACCTGCACTGGGCCGACGAGGTCACCCGGGAACTGCTCCTGCTGCTGACCCGCGACATGCCGGAGCAACTCGGCCTCGTTCTGACCTACCGCGGCGAGGAGGTCGGACCGGGCACCCTGTTGGGCTCGGCGTACCGGCGCCAGCCTGGAACCAGCGGCGCCGCCGTCCACCTGGGTCCGATCTCGGAGCAGGACGTGGCGGCTCTGGTGCTGGAAGCCCTCGGCGGGGTCCCGGACCCGACGCTCATCCAGGCGCTGCACAGCCGGAGCGCGGGGTTGCCGCTCGTCGTCGAGGAGGATCTGCTCACGCTGCGCGAGCATCGCCACCGCGGCCCGAGCGCCGGCGATACCGGTGATACCGACGAGGGTGGCATCGGCGGAGGCGCCGACGACGGCAGTGGCTCTGTCGCCGGGGCCGACGGTCATCCCGACCTGGTCTCCGACCTCCGGCGCGCGGAGATCCCGCACACACTGCGGGAGGCGTTCACCGAACGTGTGGAGACGCTGACGGCGTCCGGCAAAGCCGTCGTCGAAGCCGCGGCGGTGCTCGCCGTGCCCAGCGGCGAGGACGCGCTGACCCGGTTGAGCGGCCTGGACCCGGCGGCGGGGCGGCAGGGCATCATCGAGGCGCTGAACGGCAGCGTGCTGCGGGAGACCGGATCCGGCGACTACGCCTTCCGGCACGTGCTGGCGCAGCAGGCCGCCTATCGCGACGTCCCGGGTCCCCGGCGGCGCCTGCTGCACCGGCAGGCGATCGAGATCTTGGCGGCCCGGAACCCGCCGCCGCTGGTGCAGATCGCCCACCACACGCTGCGGGCCGGGGACCACGCGGCCTGGCCGGCGCGCGCCGAAGCCGCCGCGGACCAGGCGGTCGCCCTCGGCGACGACGGCACCGCGGCCGCGCTCCTGCACCAGATGCTGAAGCGGCCGGGGCTGCCGGAGCAGACCCGCACCCGGGCGGCGCTGGCCCTGGCCCGGATCGCGCTCAGGGGCACCGACTACACGGCCAACGCCTCGGTGCTGCGCCGCATCCTCGCCGATCCGAGCCTGGACCCGACGGCCCGGGGCGAGATCCGGCTGTCGCTCGGCCTGCTGCGGGTCAACCACCTCGGAGACCGCGACGGCTACGCCGACGTCGAGCGCTCGGCGCACGAGCTCGCCGGCCGCCCCGCGCTGGCCGCCCGGGCGATGATCGCGCTGGCGATGAACGAGCAGGACGGCGCCTCGGACCAGGCGTGGGACTGGTTGCGCAGAGCGGAGCAGACGCTGGAAGACAACCCGGACCAGGCGATGCGGGCCACCGCCGAGGTCACCCGCATGACGTTGACGGCCCGCGACGGCGACCCGGCGGTGTGGGGCGCCGTCGACCGGCTGCCGCGCCGGGAGGCCGACGCCGACCTGGCCCGGCAGACCATCCGGGCGTTGTACAACGTCGGCGAGATCGCGATCGAGCTCGGCCACGACCGCAGAGCCCGCGCCATGCTGGCCGAGGGGCGGCAGCTGATCCAGGAGGTCAGCTTCCCCTGGATCGAGTGCTACATCTGCATCGCCCAGCTGCGTCTGCAAGCGTTGGGCGGCGAGTGGGAGCCGGCCGAGAAGGAGTTCGCATCGCTGGAGCGGCAGTATCCCGACATCGTGATGGCGCCGAGCGAGCACGCGCTCATGGCCGGGCGGGTCGCCCTGGCGAAGGGCCACCGGCCGCGCGCCCTGGAGCTGTTCACCGTCGCCGCCGACTTCGGCGCGGCCGAGTCGCAGGTGACGACCGCGCTGCGGGCGGCGGCCGGCCTGACCGCGCTCCGGCTCGACGAGGACGCCGCGCTGGACGCCTGGGCCACGG
>JABFWL010000231.1 GCA_013362315.1 Catenulispora sp.
GGGATCTCGCGGCGCGACGGGCGCGGGTCGCGAGGATCGCGGGGGTCGTGACCGGGCGGCGGCTGGACCGGAGCCGGGGCGGCCTCGCGCGGATCGGGACCGCCGCCGAGGGTGACGGACGTGAAGCCCTGGTGGCCCGACTGCGGTTGCCGGTTCGGCGGTGGGAAGCCGTTCGCCGGAGCGGTCGGCTCCTGACCCGGCCACACGGTGGGTTCGGCCGGCCGGCCCGGGCGCGGGTGGCGGGGCGGAGCCGGCTGGGGCTGGGTCGGCTGATGGGCGACTGGTTGTGTCGGCCTGCTCGGCGGCGTGTATCCGGTGCCCGGAACAGGCTGGCCGGTCGGCGCGGGTGTCGGCGTGTTCGGCGGTTGCGGTTGCTGCGTCGGCATCGGTTGCGTCGGCGCGGCCCCGGCTATCGCAGCCTCCTGCGAACCCGCCGGGTACATCCGCGCCAGATCCAGTGCCACCTCGCGTGCCGAGCGGATCAGCAGGGTCCGGTCCAGCCGGCCCCGGCCCCGGCCGTTGATCAGGTCGGCGCCGTCCGGGTCCTCGGCGATGGTGCCGATCACCCGCACCGGCAGGCCGCTGCCCCGCAGCAGTTCGTCGACTCCGGCGGTGACCCGGGTGCGCTGCTTGGGGTCGACGATCAGCACCACGCCGATCGGCACGCCCGGGCCGCCGCCGGCGGTGGCGGTGCCGCCGCCGATGCGTTGCAGCAGGGACAGGGCGCGGTCGCGGAGGTGGGCCAACTGCTCGGCCGAGGTCCGGGCGACCAGCACCACCCGGGTCGCCCCGGCCATCAGGTCCAGGACCGGGCTGGCGGCGTCGACGCGGCCGCAGTCGGCGATGACGTCGGCCTCCGGCAGGCTGTCGAAGGCCCGGCCCAGCGCGGTCCACAGGCCCGCGAGGCCCGCCGACTGGTCGCCGGTGGCCAGGCCGGCCACCACTTCCAGGCCGCCGTTCATGCGTTGCAGGTGCGCTTCGAGCTGGTGCGCGGACAGGCCGTGGCGGGCCGAGGTGGCCAGCGACAGCATGCCGATGTTGGGGTTCAGCGGGGCGCCGTTCTCGCCGGGGGTGCGGTATACCAGGTCGCCGCCGGCCGGGTCGCACTCGGCGAGGATCGCGCGGCGCGGCCAGACGCCGGCCAGGGCCACCGCGGCCGTGGTCACGCCGGGGGAGCCCTTGTCGGAGGCCAGGACGATCAGGGACATGCGGTCGGCCGCCTCATCACCCGTACGTCTTGGTGAGCATCAGGTCGCTGGCGTTCGCGATCGCCAGCACCTTGTCGGTGGGCACCGCGATGGTCAGCGTCGCGGTGCCCGCGTTGTCCCCGCCGACCAGCGTCACCGTGCCCTGACTCTGCCAGCCGGTGGTCGTGCTCTGCTGATTGGCGCCCGGGGAGACGGTGTTGGTGTACAGGGTGTACTTGTCGCCGCGCGACATCTGGCCGTTGGGGTAGCGGCCCTGCTTGACCTGGATGCCCATCAGCGAGGTCCCGGGCGGGAAGTCGGTCTGGCTGCCGGGCTGATCGGCGAGCATGTCACCGGTGATCAGCGAACCGTGCACGAGGGTGTTGTAGGTGACGCGGCCGTCCAACTTGCCGAGCTGGCTCCACAGGACGTAGTTGATGTTCGAGTCGGCCGCCACACTCGCTTCGACGAACTGGCCCGAGTTCGGGTCGCCGCTCAGCTTCGACCCGGCCGCGATCGTGGTGTCCCCGACCCGCACCACCGAGATCCGGTGCCCGGAGCGGTTCACCAGCAGCATCGTGGCCAGCGCGCCGGCCAGGATCAGCAGCACGGCCAGCGCCGCCAGGGCGGGCTTGCGCTCGCGCGGGGCCGTCGGCAGGCGCATCGCGCCGCCCCCGCGGGCGAGGGCGTTCGGAGCCGGGCCGCTCGTCATGGTGGCACCAGGCATCGTTCGGTCCTTGCTCACTGCTTCTCTGCCCCCGCATCGCGCGTCGGGCCGCCTCGGCGGAGCTCAGCGCTTGTGCACTGTCGCTTCCTGCTGTCGGGCAGCGGTGGACGGATCGCTTCCCCCTGCGAGCGGCTATCGTAGCCACCTTTCCCCGTGGCGTCATCGCCGCCCCACCCGCACGTTTGCCCCGGAATCAGCTTGCTGACCAGCTCACAGCCCTGGGGGACCGCTCCCCGGAACCGGTTCCGAAGCGGGCAAACGCCCCGGCATAGGCGGACAAAACCCCCACCGAGTCGTTGGTGCATGTCCAGGTGTTGGTTGCAGAACACGGGTACTTGCTGGCAGTCTGCGGGTAACAACGGGGCTGGGAGCGAAACGCTGTCCGGCCGAGATCGCGCTCGAAGCGAGCGCTCGGCTACTTGGGGAGAGTGCCAATCATGGCCAACTTGCACGCCTCTTACGAGGACATGAAGCAGGCCGGTCGCAGCCTGACCACCATCGAGGGCCAGATTCAGGACTACCTGAAGCAGGCTCAGAACCTGATCTCGGGTCTGGTCTCGAACGGCTGGGTGTCCGACTCCGCGTCGAAGGCCTTCGACCACGCTTTCGCGCAGTTCCACCAGGGCGCTTCGCAGACCATCAGCGCGCTCAACGACATGAACAGCTACCTGAACACGGCTGCTGACAAGATGCAGGAGACCGACCAGGGTCTGGCGCAGGGTCTCAGCCACTAAGGATGAGACGCTGGGCCCGCAGGCTGTAGGGCGGCGGGCCGCAGTCCTCAGGGGCTCCCTCCGGTTATCCGGAGGGAGCCTCTTTTTTGATCTGGCGCGAAGCATGTCGAGGCGAAGATGAGTGCTGAGGCGAAGCCGAACCCGACCCGCGCGGCAGCTGACTCCGCCGCCGTCCAGCGGCGGCTGAAGAACCTCGGCGGCGCCAAGCGGCAGAAGCTGGAGGACTGGGGCTACCCGATCGTTCGGCTGACCGAGGTCGCCGCCCGGGGCGACCGGCAGGCCGACGGGGTGGACGCCCTGCTCGCCATCATCCTGAACCGGGGCGGCTACGTCCACGACGATGCCGACGTCGCAGCCGCCGAGAAGATCGCCGAAGAACTCGGCGCGAAGATGACACCGCACGCCTACCTCGTCGCCCTGCACAAGGCGCCGCCGAAGCCGGTCTTCAACATCCACGGCTCCAGCCGGCCCGGAGACAAGGAGATGACCGCGCTGGGCATGCTCGGGATCTTCGGCGCAGTGTTCCTGATCCTGGTGATCGTCTCGGTGATCGTGGTCCTGGTCCGTCGCTGAGACCGCTAGTTCTGCTGCTCTGGGACACGCAGGCTGTTCGTGTAGAGGACGCAGGCCTCGTAGTTCGGCAGCAGGCCGCTGTCCTTCGCCTCGGCGAACGACGGCGACTTGTTGTCCCGCGCTGACAGCTGCGGGGCGTCAGCCGGCCACGCGATGCCGAGTTCCGGGTCGAGCGGGTGGACGGCGTGTTCGTGGCCGGGGTTGTAGGTGGCCGAGCACAGGTAGGTCAAGGTGGCGTCCTCGGTGAGGGCGCAGAAGCCGTGGCCCAGGCCCTCGGCGATGTAGACGGCCTTGTGGTTCTCGTCGTCCAGGCGCACCCCCTGCCACTCGCCGAAGGTCGGGGAGCCGACGCGCAGGTCCACGATCACGTCCAGCAGCGCGCCGCGGGTGCAGGTGAGGTACTTGGCCTGGCCGGGCGGCACGTCGGCGAAGTGGATGCCGCGGACCACGCCGGCGGCGGACACCGACATGTTCGCCTGGCGCAGGTCCAGCGGGTGGCCGACGGCCTCGGTCAGGAGGTCGTGGCGGTACCACTCGGTGAACAGGCCGCGGGGGTCGCCGTGCAGCTTGGGCGTGATCTCCCAGGCGCCGTCGATCGACAGGGGGACGATGTCCATGGTTCGGGGTGGCTCTTTTCCGTGCGGGCGGGTCAGCGGGAACGGGTTCAGATCGCGGGATCGAGCAGGTGCACCAGGTAGTCGCCGTAGCCGCTCTTGCACAGCGGGGCGGCGAGCTCGGCCAGCCGGGCGTCGTCGATGAACCCGGAACGCCAGGCCACCTCCTCCACGCAGCCCACCTTGTAGCCCTGCCGCTGCTCGATGACCCGCACGTACTCCGCGGCCTGCACCAGGGAGTCGAAGGTGCCGGTGTCCAGCCAGGCGGTGCCGCGCTCCAGGACCTGCACGGTCAGCTCGCCGCGGGACAGGTACTCGGCGTTCACGCCGGTGATCTCCAGCTCGCCGCGGGCGCTCGGCTTGAGCTTGCGGGCTATGTCCACCACCTGGTTGTCGTAGAAGTACAGGCCGGGGACGGCGAACCGGGACTTGGGCTTGTCCGGCTTCTCCTCGATCGACACCGCGCGGCCGGCGTCGTCGAACTCGACCACGCCGTAGTCCTTCGGGTTCGCCACCTCGTAGGCGAACACCACGCCGCCGCGCGGGCGGGTCAGCGTGCGCAGCTGCCGGCCCAGGCCCACGCCGTGGAAGATGTTGTCGCCCAGGACCAGGGCCACCGGCTCCTCGCCGATGAACTCCTCGCCGAGGATGAAGGCCTGCGCCAGTCCGTCGGGCCGCTCCTGCGCCACGTAGCTCAAGTCCAGGCCCCACTGGGAGCCGTCGCCGAGCAGCCGCTGGAACTGCGCCTGGTCCTCCGGCGTGGTGATCACCAGGATCTCGTAGATGCCGGCCATGACCAGCGTCGACAGCGGATAGTAGATCATCGGCTTGTCGAACACCGGCATGAGCTGCTTGGACACGCCCTTGGTGATCGGCCACAGCCGGGAGCCGGTGCCGCCGGCCAAGATGATGCCTCGCATGACGACCACTCTAATAGTCGGTAGAAAGGCCAGACATAAGAAGAGAGCCCGATTGCCTGCCGGTAAGCTCGCGCGGGTGAGGATTCTCGTGACCGGCGGTGCCGGGTTCATCGGTTCGGAATACGTACGCCAGCTGCTTTCCCGGCCGGACGCCGACTCGGTGACCGTGCTGGACGCGCTGACCTATTCGGGCGTCGAGGCGAATCTGGAGCCGGTGCGCGACCACCCCGGCTTCCGGTTCCACCGCGGCGACATCCGCGACGCCGAGGTGGTGGACGCGGTGCTGCCCGGCCACGACGCCGTCGTGCACTTCGCCGCCGAGTCGCACGTGGACCGCTCCATCCTGGGCGCGGGGCCGTTCGTCACCACCAACGTGGTGGGCACCCAGGTGCTGCTGGACGCCGCCCGCAAGCACGGCGTCGGCCGGTTCGTGCACGTCTCCACCGACGAGGTCTACGGCTCGATCGACGAGGGCTCCTGGACCGAGGAGTGGCCGCTGGCGCCGAACTCGGCCTACTCGGCCTCCAAGGCCGGCTCGGACCTGCTGGTCCTGGCCTACCACCGCACCCACGGCATGGACGTGGTGGTGACCCGCTGCTCCAACAACTACGGGCACTACCAGTTCCCGGAGAAGATGATCCCGCTGTCGGTGACCAACCTCCTGGACGGCGGCACCGTCGCCCTCTACGGCGACGGCTCCAACGTCCGCGACTGGCTGCACGTCTCCGACCACTGCCGCGGCATCGACCTGGCCCTGCGCTCCGGCCGCGCCGGCGAGGTCTACAACATCGGCGGCGGCACCGAGATGACCAACCGCGACCTGGTGCAGCTCATGCTCGACGGCACCGGCAAGGACTGGTCCTCGGTGCGGATGGTCGAGGACCGCAAGGGCCACGACCGCCGCTACTCGCTGTCCATCGAGAAGATCCGCCACGAGCTCGGCTACGAGCCGCAGGTGCGCTTCGCCGAGGGCATCGCCCGCACCATCGACTGGTACAAGAACAACCGCGCCTGGTGGGAGCCGCTGAAGGGCAAGGCGGCGCTCCAGGCGGCGGGCCGCACCACGACGACCGCCGAGGGGACTGCCGACCGGTGAGCCGCCCGACCGTCATCGTCCCCGGCCGGCAGGCGCCGCGCCGCTGGCTGGTGACCGGCGCCGCCGGCATGCTCGGCACCGACCTGGTGGCCCTGCTGCGCGCGGACCGCGCCGCCGAGGTGACCGCCCTGACCCGGGCCGACCTGGACGTCACCGACGCCGCCGCGGTCCAGGCCGCGGTGGCCGGGCACGACGTGGTGGTGAACACCGCGGCC
>JABFWL010000718.1 GCA_013362315.1 Catenulispora sp.
CGGGTGGCGCCGCCGAACGCCGCCGGGGCCCGGCCCTGGTGCGCGATCGGCGGGATCGACCTGGCGACCGTCGGCGAGGTGCTGGAGGCCGGCGCGCGGCGGATCGTCGTGGTCCGGGCGCTGACCGAGGCGGACGACCCGGGCGCGGCGGCGGCGGAGCTGGCCGGGGTGTTGCGCGGATAGCACGCGGCCGGTGCGCTGCCGGTGCCGGTGTGGTCACCGTGCGTTAAAGTGCCACGGTGACCATGTCAGCGTCGCCGCGCCGGCCCAAGACCATCGTCGCGATGATCGTGGCGGTGTTCTCGGTGCTGGCGGTGGCCGCGGTCGGATTGGCGAGTTGCGCCGACTCCTCGAACGGCCGGGTTCCGAGCACGGGCACGAGTCCGGGCACGAGCACGAGTCCCAGCGGCGGGGCGTCGTCGAGTGCGGCCGGCGTGCGTTCGGCGGACCCGGCGCTCAAACCGGCGGGTATGGCCACGGTCGCCGAGTCGGCGCTGCCGGACGAGGCCCGCGACGTGATCCGGCGCATCGACGCGGGCGGCCCGTTCAAGTACCGGCAGGACGGCGTCACCTTCGGGAACCGCGAACGCCGGCTGCCGGCCGAGCCCAGCGGCTACTACCGCGAGTACACGGTGACCACGCCCGGCGCGCCGGACCGGGGCGCGCGGCGGCTGATCCAGGGCCGGGAAGGGCAGCTGTACTACACCCCGGACCACTACCAGTCCTTCTTCTGGGTCGTGCGAGGTGGTGGTCCATGACAGCGCTGGCGCACGTCCTCGGCGAGGCCGGGCCGGGAGCGCACGTCTGGCACTCGACGCGGCCGGTCTCGGAGATCCGGGCCGAGGCCGACGAGATCGCGTGGCGGTGCGTGGTCCTGGAAGGCGGGGCGGTGGTCGACAAGGCGTCGTTCCTCGAGGAATGCGCGCGCGGCTATGAATTCCCCGCCTACTTCGGCCACAACTGGGACGCCCTCGCCGACTGCCTCACGGATCTGCAGTGGCTGCCGCCGCCCGCGTCCGGCTCGGGCGGCGGCATTCTGACCGTCTTCGAGGACAGCCACACCTTCGCCCGTGCCGATCTGGACGCCTACTCCATCGCCCTGGAGGTCTGGGAGGAGGCGGCCGAGGCCTGGCGCCGGATCGGCGTGCCGTTCACGGTGCTGCTGCGGCCGGCAGAGTGACCGGCGCCCGGGGCATCACGGGTCCTCCCGCAGCACGTACCCCAGCCCGCGCACAGTCTGGATCACCCGCGGCCGCTCGCCGGCTTCGAGCTTGGACCGCAGACAGCTGATGCTGACCCACAGCGCGTTGGAGTCCGGCCCGAAGTCGTAGCCCCAGACGGTCTCGAAGATCTGCGTGCGGCTCAGGACACGGCGCGGATTACGCAGGAACATCTCCAACAGAGCGAGTTCGGTGCGGGTCAGGGAGACCACGGCGCCGGAACGGGTGGCGCGGCAGGCGGCGGTGTCGAGTTCGATGTCTGCGAAGGCCAGCGTCTCGGTGCCGGCCGGGCCGGTCCCGCCGGCGGTGGCGGTGCGGCGCAGCAGCGCGCGCAGCCGGGCCCGCAGCTCGGCGAGCGCGAACGGCTTGACCAGGTAGTCGTCCGCCCCGGAGTCCAGGCCCGCGACCCGGTCGTCGATCAGGTCGCGGGCGGTCAGCAGCAGGATCGGCGTGCCGTCCCCGGCCGCGCGCAGCCGCCGGCAGATCTCCAGGCCGTTGGGCTCGGGCATCATGACGTCCAGCACCAGCGCGTCGGGCGCGGCGCGGGCGTGTTCGGCCAGCGCCTCGGTCCCGGAGGCGGCCTGCGAGACCTGGTACCCGTCACGGCGCAGCGCGTGCTCCAGCGCGCGCCGGACCGCCGGGTCGTCGTCGACTACCAGGATGCGCATGGCAGGGAGTGTGGCGCCGGCTGCTGAGACGGTGCTGAGAGCGTCACGGCTGGCACTGGACAGGGGCGGCCGTCGCCGCGCCGGCTGCCGAGGCACCGAGCGCGACGACCAGCGAGGTCACCGCGATCAGCCTGCTGCGCAGGTCCATGGCGAGTCCTTTCGGGAGTGGTTCGTGCGCAGGTTCGAGCCCGCGTTGATCAAGTAACCACCCGGGCTTCTCGCCGAGCGCTGACGAACCTTTGCGTTCCCTTAGGAATCGCGGGCGTGGGCAGGTGTCCGAAGATAGACCCCGTGTCTACCTCCACCGCAGTGGTCGCCGTCATCGGCGGCTTGAACATGGACCTGTCCGTGCGCGTCCCACGGCTGCCCAGGCCGGGTGAGACGGTGACCGGCTCGGAGGCGGTCCGCAGCCCGGGTGGCAAGGGCGGTAACCAAGCGGTCGCCGCGGCGCGGCTCGGGCCTCGGGTCCAGATGATCGGGATGGTCGGCGGTGACCCGTTCGGAGTAGAGCTGCGGCGGAATCTCGAGGCGGAGGGCGTGGACGTCGGTGCGGTCGGCGTGGCGGCCGAAAGCGCGACCGGTATGGCGCTGATCGTGGTGCAGGCCGATGGGGAGAACACCATCACGCTCTCGCCTGGCGCCAACGCGCTGCTGTCGGCCGAAGCCGCGGCGGCCGGAGCAGCCGCCGCGCGCGATGCGGCTGTGCTGCTGATGAACCTCGAGGTGCCGCTCGATGCGGTGCTGGCCGCCGCGCAGAGCACTGATGCGCTTCGCGTGCTGAATGCCGCCCCTGTTCCTAAAAGCGACCTGAGCGCGCTGCTGCGGGTCGTGGACGTCCTCGTCGTCAATGAGACTGAGGCTGCTGCGTTGCTCGGCGAGCCGGTGCGCGATCCTCATGCGCTGTTGTCGCTGGGTCCGCGCGTTGCGGTTCTCACCCTTGGTGCTGCCGGCGCCGTGGCCGTGAGTGCTGAAGGGGTGTGGAAGCAGGAGGGCTTCGCGGTGGAGGCTGTTGATGCGGTCGGTGCCGGCGATGCGTTCTGCGCTGCGCTGGCTGTTGCTCTCGGGGCCGGTACCTCGATCCAGGCTGCGCTTCGACGGGCTTGTGCTGCTGGCGCGATCGCGACTACGCGCTTCGGCGCACAAGCCGCGCTGCCGAGCAGTACCGAGGTCGATCAGCTCCTGAGCAGCTGACCGACCTCGGCTGGGGGTACTAGCTGGGGGTACTAGTCGAAAAGGTCCGGGTCCGATGCCACGATCTGGTCCCAGAGGGGCCGCGCCTGGAACCAGCCGGCGAAGTGGCCGCCGATCTGCTCGCGGACCATCAGGGCCGTCTCGCGGTCGATCAGCTTCGGGGTGCCGGCGGCCATGGCGAGGAGCTGGGCCTGGCAGGACCGTTCCATGGTCACGAACCACCAGACGGCTTCCGCGACCGACTCGCCGACCGTGATCAGGCCGTGGTTCTGCAGGATCGCGGCCTTGTAGCCGGCCAGCGCGGTGGCGATGCGCTTGCCCTCCTCGACGTCGCTGGCGACGCCGCCGTAGCCGTCGTAGAGGCCGTGGTCCTCGAAGAAAGCGCAAGCGTCCTGGGTGATGGGGTCGAGGGGGATGCCCAGGGATGCGAAGGCCTTGCCGTGCAGAGAGTGGGAGTGGGCGGCGGCGATCACGTCCGGCCGGGCCCGGTGGACCTCGGCGTGGATGACGAAGGCGGCGCGGTTGACGTGGAAGCGGCCCTCCAGGACGTTGCCGTCGTGGTCGCAGCGGATCAGGTCCGAGGCCTTGATCTGGTTGAAGGACTGGCCGAAGCCGTTGACCCAGAAGGTGTCGGGGAACTCCGGGTCGCGCACCGTGATGTGGCCGGCCACGCCCTCGGAGAAGCCGAACTTGCCGAAGATCCGGAAGCCCGCCGCCAGCTGCTCCTTGCGGTACTGGCGCTCGGCCTCGACGGTGTCGAAGCTCGGCGGGAGCGGGAAGTAGAGCTCCTGGGCGGCGTTGCCGACCGCCTGTTCGAGCTGCTGGGCATCGGGTTCGGTGGAGGTCATGGCACGCCCTTCGGCTATCGGATACATTCACGTATCGGATACGTACCCGGATCGTTTCCCAGCCGGGAGGAGGTGTCAAGAGCCCGTGCCCAAAGGCATGACCAAGCGGCGGCCGCAGACGCAGGCGCGGCTGCTCGACGCGGCCCTGGAGGCGTTCGCCGCCAACGGCTTCGGCGGGACCCGGATCGAGGACGTCTGCGAGCGGGCCGGCTACACGCGCGGCGCGTTCTACTCCAACTTCTCTACCAAGGAAGAGCTGTTCTTCGCGCTGTTCGACCGGCACGCGGCGCGGGTTCTGGAGCGCTTCGAGAAGCAGGCCGCCGCCCTCGGGGACAGCCGGGTGACGGTCGAGGCCATCGCGGCGGCGCTGGCCGAGTTCGACGACGACGAGCGGACCTGGTACCTGGTCACCACCGAGTTCACGCTCTCGGCGATCCGCGACCCCGCGGCCGCCCGGCGCCTGGCCGAGCACGACGCCCGGCTGCGAGCCGAGGCGGTGCGGCTGCTGGGGGAGCGGCTGGAGCACGCCGGTCTGCGGCCGCGGCCGGGGATCGATCTGGAATCGCTCGTCAGGATGCTGATCGCCATCCGGGAAGGTGCTCTGGCGCAGAGCTACGTCGAACCGGAGGCCTTGCCGCCGGGGACGCTGGAGCGGCGGTTCCTGCCGGCCCTGTTGGGCGCGGTGACGCAAGCCGGGTGAGTCGCTTCGCCGCCGGGGACCGTCAGGACCGCCCGCCGCTACGCCGCGATATCCGGTACTACGCCTCAACCCCTGCCGACCACTCCACCGCCAGTTCGTCCTGGGTCGCGAAGCGCACCAGGTGGCGCGCCACCACGTCCTGGACGGCCGCCAGGCGCTCCTCGTCCTCGGCGCGGACCGCCAGGACCAGGACGCCGGGTTCGGCGGTCAGGGCGCAGCTGCCGGAGCTGAACGTCAGGGTGCCGCTGCCGCCGTCGTCGGACTGCTCGGAGTCGACCTTGCGGCCGAGGTGGGACACCAGCTGCTTCAGGTAGCGCTCGGGACGGTCGGTCTTCACATTCGCCACTGATTCGATCATGCGGCCATTATCCGGCCCGCCCCGGAGGGCTCGCGCCCTGACTGCCGCTCGGGTGCGAGCCGCTTTCAGCCGACAGCGTTGATCGCCGTCACTCCGATTCCTTCTCCTCCTCCGGCGCGGCGGCCGGGCGGTCGGCCAGCGGCCGGCGCCACTGCGCCACCTCGCTCAGTGCCGGCGGGGTCCAGCCGCTGTTCTCCCAGACCAGTTCCCTGCCCGGCGGGACGATCTCGTCGATGCGGTCCAGCGTCGCGTCATCGAGGACCAGGTCCCGGCCGGCCAGGGACGATTCCAGCTGCTCCATCGTGCGCGGGCCGAGGATCACCGAGGTCACCGCCGGATGCGTCAGCGGGAACGCCGTGGCCAGTTGCGGCAGCGTGACGCCCAGCTCCTGCGCCAGCTGCGCGAGTTGTTCGACGGCGTCGTACTTGCCCTGGTTCTGCGGGCGGTTCGGGTCGAAGCGCTCGGCGGCCAGGGCGGCGCGGCCCGAGCTGTAGTCGACGTCCTGGCCGCGGCGGTACTTGCCGCTCAGGAAGCCCCATGCCAGCGGGCTCCAGGTCAGGACGCCCATGTTCAGGCGGCGGGCGGTGGGCAGCACCGAGCGTTCGATGCCGCGCGCCAGGATCGAGTACGGCGGCTGCTCGGTCCGGAACTTCGCCAGGTGGTGCCGGTCGGCCACGTGCCAGGCCTCCACCAGCTCCTCGGCCGGGAACGTGGAGCTGCCGATGGCGCGGACCTTGCCCTGCCGCACCAGGTCGGTCAGGACGCTCAGGGTCTCCTCGATGTCCGTCTTCGGGTCCGGGCGGTGGATCTGATACAGGTCGATCCAGTCGGTCTGCAGACGGCGCAGGCTGTCCTCGACGGCGCGGATGATGTAGCGCCGGGAGTTGCCGCCGTGGTTGCGTTGGCCGTCCAGCGAGAAGTGCACCTTCGTGGCCAGCACGACGTCGTCGCGCCGGCCCTTCAGCGCCTTGCCGACGATCTCCTCGGACTCGCCGGCGGAGTACATGTCGGCGGTGTCCACGAAGTTGATGCCGGCGTCCAGCGCCGCGTGGATGATCCG
>JABFWL010000406.1 GCA_013362315.1 Catenulispora sp.
CAGGCCGCCGAGGCTGTGCGGTGCCGCATCGACTACAAATACGCAGTCGGGCTGGAGCTGGATGACCCGGGGTTCCATCACAGCGTGCTGAGCGACTTCCGCGACCGGCTTGCCGAGGACGACCGCGCCGACCGGCTGCTCGACTTGATGCTGACCCGACTGAAGGAAGCCGGGCTGGTCAAGGCGCGCGGACGGCAGCGCACCGACTCCACCCGCGTGCTGTCCGCAGGGCGGGAGCTGACCCGGCTGGAGCTGGTGACAGAGGCGGTGCGGGCGCTGCTGGAGCACCTGGCCACGGCCGCGCCGCAGATCCTGGACGAGCTGGTGACCGCCGAATGGAGCGAACGCTACGGCCGGCAGGTGCGCATGTGCTCCCAGCCCAGCCATCCCGCGACCCGGCTCGCCCAGGTCGGTGCCGACGCCGATGTGCTGTTGGAGCGGGTCTACGAACGGTTCGGCGGGCAGATCCCGCCGCAGGCGGACGTGCTGCGCCGACTGCTCATCCAGAACTTCCTGACCGACGCCCGCGGCAGGTTCCGGCCCCGTACCGAGCGCGACGGCCTGCCGCCGTCCCGGATCCGCATCCAATCGCCCTATGAGACCGAGGCCCGCTGGGTGCGCCGCGGTGACACCCGCTGGACCGGCTACCTCCTGCACGTCACCGAGACCTGCGACGAAGACCGGGTCAACGTCGTCACCGACGTGGCCACCTGGGTGTCAGAGGCCGACACCCAGGCGTTGCCCGGCATCCACGCCCGCCTGAAGAAGCGCCGGCTGCTTCCGGGCGAGCACCTAGTCGACGGCGGCTACACCTCCGGCGCCGCTCTGGCGGACGCCGATCGGAATCACAAGATCGCCTTGGTAGGGCCGATCGGCAAGAACAGCTCCAAACAGGCCAAAGCCGCCGACGGGTTCGCCAAGGAGAACTTCATCATCGATTTCGACCGCCGTGAGGTCACGTGCCCGAACGGCAAGGTCAGCGGCAACTGGAACGAGATCCCGGCGATGGCCCCCTATACCGTGGTCCGGTTCGGCAAGCGCCAATGCGGTCCGTGCCCCGAGAAGGCCAAATGCACCAGCGGCGAGGCCCGGACCATCAACTTCCTGCCCCGACGGATCCATGAGTTGCAAGAACGCAACCGTGACGATCAGCAGGACTCCGCCTGGCGCAGGCTCTACGCCAGCCGTTCCGGCGCCGAGGGCACCATCGCCGAGTTCGCCGTCGGACACCGAGCCCGCCACTGCCGCTATCGCGGCCAGGCCAAGACGCACGTTCAACACGTCCTGACCGCGATCGCCGTCAACATCGCACGGCTCAGCCAGCAAGAACCCGCCGACTCTGACTACCGGCCCCGGCCGCCCACGGCCTTCCAGCAGTACCTCGACGCCCACGACCTACCCCGCCCGCTCTGGTGGCGACAAGGAAAGTGATCACGGCAGCTCAAGATTCCCGACAGAGTCCCTCAGTGATCTGCCGACGATCAATGGGTTTCCGGATAGTACTGGTAGAAGCTCAGCCACCAGTTGCCCGAGTTGTCGCCGGGGTTGTTGTCATTGACGTAGAACAGCAGCCGAACCGGGGGACCGTTCCACACCGTGCAGGCGGCGTAGGCGGTGGCCTGCGTGGGAGCGCCGACCCAGCCGCCGGGATTGTTGTTGAACCGCAGCACCGCGGAGTACTCAGACAGGCCGGGGAACGGCCAGTTCGAGTTCGACGGCGCCGCCACCCCGTTGCCGTTCGGCCCGTAGCTCGGGTCCCACGGCCAGGAGCCGATCTTCACCTGCGGATAGTCGGTGTAGAGGATCCGGAAGACGTCGCCGGGATACAGGACGTTCGCCGGGTTGGCACCCCCCGGGACGCTGCCGCCGACGTTGCCGGCGATGACCGCCGGCGCGACGCTGTAGTCGGCTGCCTGGGCGGCAGTACAGGCAGCCATGGCCCCGGTGGTACTGGCGCGCGCCGGGCCGGCGGCCGCGGTCGATCCGGCGATGGACGCGGCTGTGGTCAAGATGATCAGGGCCTTGTGTCGTGGGCGGGTGCGCATCGTTCTGGTCATGTGAGTCCTGTCCTCTCGGGGTATGGTGACACGCCGTGTCACCATGAGTACTCGGACGCGTGCTCCGCGCCGCTGTCTCCCAGGGTCCCGGTGCCGCTATCCCGTCGTCACGGGAGAAGGTCCCGCCCGAAGCGGGATTTCTTCCCGATCCGGCCACTCGGGGCGCTTGGCCGATGACAGAGCGCCGCCGCGACCGCGACGATGGAGACATGCGGGAGCCTGAGCGCGGGTCCTCACCCTGGTCGGCCCCTGTTGCCGTCCTCGCAGTGTCGTCGTTGTTCGCGCTGAGCATGGTGCTGGTCGGGATTCGCGCGGCTGTGTTTTCGACCAGGACAGGGTCGCGTAGACCGCACTTGTCAGCGTTCGTGCAGTCTTGCTTCGCGAGCTCGGAGAACTGCCTCAGACCGATCAGCCACGCCCAGTTGGGTGAGGATGTTTGACAAGTGGTTCTGCACGGTCTTCGTACTTATCTGCAGCGCGCGGGCGATCTCTTGGTTCCGTCGGCCCTTCGCGACGAGCACGAGGACTTCACGTTCACGGGCGGTGAGCTGAGGGAAGGGCGGCTCCGCGGGCTGCTGGAGTGGTTGGTGGAAGTGCCGCAGGACCTTCGAGGCGATGCCGGTGCCGAAGACGAGCTGTCCCGAGCCGACCGCCGAAATAGCTTGGACGATCTCGGCGAGCAGCGCCGTCTTGGTCAGGTATCCACGGACTCCGGCCCTGATCGCTGACAGCACATAATCCTCGCGGTCGAAGTAGCTGAGGATCAAAACTCTTGTCTGAGGCCGCGCGGCGATGATCTGTTGAGCAGCCTCGATTCCCGAGTAGTCGGGCAGACGCAGATCCAGAACCACGACATCGGGCTCCAGACTTGCCGCCAGGGCCACGGTCCCGGCCGCCGTCTCGGCGGAGCCCGCCAGGTGCATCCCAGCCCCAGTGACCACCTGGGCCAGTCCGGCGAGAAACGTGGGGTGGTCGTCTGCGATCAGGACACGCAGCGGCTCATCCATGGTCCGCCACCGAGACCGGAGTGGCCGATAGCTTCGGCGAAATCGGCGACGGCTCAACAGGCACCGGCAACGTGGCGAGTAGCTCGGTGCCGCCTTCGACGGTGGTGTTGAGTACGCTCGTCCCGCCCAGCTCGGCCGCACGGTCGCGGATGGACCGCACCCCGAGCCCTGCGGCGAATGGCACTGGCAGCCCGACTCCGTCGTCGCGGACCCGGATCCGCAGGACTCCGTCGAACGTCAGACGAACCGTGCAGCGCCGGGCCCGCGCGTGGCGGACCACGTTGATCATCGCCTCGACCGCGATCCGGAACGCTGCGACCTCGACCGCCGGCGGCAGGGACTCGGGCAGGTCGTGATCCTCCACCACTACGATGGTCAACCCGTTCGACTGGTCTGTGCTGTATGTGGTCGCCTTCTCCCGCAGTGCCTTGACAAGCCCCAGCTCGTGCAGCACCGGCGGGCTCAAATCCTCCATCAGCCGGCGTACTCCATCGGCTGCGGCCCGCACCTCCTCGACCAGCCGACCGAGCGTAGTGATCAGGGCGTTGTGATCGGGTCCGAGACCGGCCTGTACCAGCTGGAGGTGCAGTGCGGTGGCGGCGAGCGCGGCGGCGGTGCCGTCGTGGAGGTCACGGTAGATATGACGGCGCTCTTCCTCACGTGCGAGCACGATACGGTCGCGAATGGAGCGTGCCTCCGCGGTCAGCTGTGCGGCGTGCACCATCAGGCCCAGCTGGGGCGAAAGGTGGGCGATGATCCGCTGGACCAGCAGGGGCCGGATCCGCTCCGGAGGCCGGGTCACCAACACAGCGGCCAATTGCCTCCCCTGATACACCACGGGGACCGACTCACCGACCGTCGGCCGGCCGGATCGGTTGTCCGGCCAGGCGAATCGCCCCCCGTCCACTGTCTCGAGGACGACGGTGGAAAGGCGTAGCCGTGTACCGATTAATCGGACGGCGCCCGAGAGGGCTTCCTCGGGAGTCCGGGCCAGCGCGATCAGCTCCGCAAGAGCGGTCGCCAGCCGCCGCGGGTCTTCTTCCCCGTAGGTCCACCGGCTGACCATCCTCTGGACCCGGGTGTGGACGGGCTGGAAGGCCATCGCGACGACACCGCCGGCGACCACGGAGGACGCCAGATGGAACCAATGGGCGAACACGAGGCTGAGGATCGACACCGCCGCCAGGTAGCCGCCCGCAACCAGCACACTCATCGCCAGCCAGGTCACCGACTGGTTGATCACGACCGTGAGATCCAGCAGCTGGCGCCGCAGCACCGCCGCCCCGATCGCCAGCGCCACGGGTACGAACGGCAACGCCTGGAGCGGACCGGCCAGCAGTGGACTGCCTGTCACCGAGGTCGGGATCGTGACCACGGCCGCGAACAAGACCACCGCGAACCCGACCGCGAGGCCCACCAGCCGCATCTGGGCGCGCAGCATCGGATCGGCGCAGGAGCGGTAGCCGAGGACCAAGAACAGCACGAGCAGCAGCTGGGCGATCACTTGCTCCACCAGTGTCGGCGTCAGGATCACCACCGCCCACGGCTGCCTGGCCGGGGCGACCAGCCCAAGCGCCACGACCCTCGCTAGCCAGACACCTGGAATCACCGCGTACAGGGCCGGGATCAGCCGTGGGTGCCGGACCGCGAGCGGCTGGCGGAGCGGGAAGATGAGGGCGAAGTGGATGCCACAACACCACAGCAGCAGATACGCGACGCCGGACAGTAGCCAGCTCGCGATCCGCAGCGGACTGGTGAGGTCGTAGCCCATGAAGCCGAACACCCAGGCCACCGCCGCGATGGACTGGAACCCCGCGCACAGGGACAACAACTGGGCCACCAACGCCTGCGGCCGCCTATGCAGCAGGTAGCAACTGACCACGGCGAGCGCCACGACCCAGATGACTGTGGCCCAGTTACTCGCGACCTGATAGCCGACCGGGTAGGGATGCAGCAGTACCGCGACGTCGTGGACGCCGCCACCAGCATCTCGGATCACATAGTCGACCTTCCCATCGACTGGGAGGCTCCCGGTCAGCCGATGGAACCCGACCGCGCGCTCGACCCAGTGCTCCGGCGAGTGCCCCTGGATGGTGAGGATTTCAGCGCCTTGCGGAAGCACCCCGGCCGTCGGCCACTGGACTGTCAGTTTGTTGTCGTGCCACAGCGCCTCACCGTTGTTCACGAAAACGCCGTCGGTCCGCACAGCCGCGCGAATCCCGACCAGCACCATGCTCAGCGCGAACAACGACGACACTGCGAGGACGGCAACAGGGGCCGACCAGGGTGAGGACCCGCGCTCAGGCTCCCGCATGTCTCCATCGTCGCGGTCGCGGCGGCGCTCTGTCATCGGCCAAGCGCCCCGAGTGGCCGGATCGGGAAGAAATCCCGCTTCGGGCGGGACCTTCTCCCGTGACGACGGGATAGCGGCACCGGGACCCTGGGAGACAGCGGCGCGGAGCACGCGTCCGAGTACTCATGGTGACACGGCGTGTCACCATACCCCGAGAGGACAGGACCCACATGACCAGAACGATGCGCAGTGGCCGTCTCCAGCCTGCACAGAGGAACGGTCGATGCTTCGCGCCACCGAGGGGGGAGAGACAGGTGTCGAACAGCACAGAAGACGATCGGGCTAAGATTGAGTTTCTGAGCCGGCGGAGGTTCCTGCGTTCTACTGCCGGAGTAGCGATTATCGTTGGAACCATCGGCACGGTAGAGAGTATCGATGCCCCCAGAACCTGGGCATCGCAAAGCGGGTGGAAATGGTGCTATCAATGCTCCGGCCTGTGGTTCACCGGCAACGGCAATAACGGTTATTGCCCCGTGGGCAGCGGATTTCTTGGCTGGGATCATTCACACCAGCAGCAGGGCAGCGCAAATTACCAGTTGCAGTTCAGCCTGGATCCACGGATGAGATTCTTGGATGAGCTGAGCGTGTCTGGATGCTGACAGCAAGAGATGCCCTTCGACCTGCGATG
>JABFWL010000024.1 GCA_013362315.1 Catenulispora sp.
GCACCGGAGCCGTCAGATTCGGGGAGAGCCAAAGGCGCGTGCAAGGTGAGCTCGTCCACGCGCGGGCAGCCGACCTCGGCGCCGGCGCGGGCGGCCAGCTCGACGAAGGCTGTGCCGGGCAGCAGGACCCGGCCCAGCATCACGTGGTCGGCCAGCCAGGGCGAGGTGTCGGCGCCGAGACGGCCGGTGAGGACGACCTCGCCGCTGTCGGCGGCGGCGACCACCGCTTGCAGCAGCGGGTGGTCGGCGGCCGACTGGCCGGCGCCGACGCCTGCGGTGGCGGTGCCGGTGGGGCCCGTCGGGCGGAGCCAGTAGCGCTGGTGTTGGAAGCGGTAGGTGGGGAGGTCGATGTGGCGGGCGGCGGGGGTGTCGGTGTCGGTATCCGTGTCGGCGTCGGCGTCGGCGAAGACGGCGGGCCAGTGGATCTCAGTGCCGTGGATGTGAAGCCGGGCCAGGGCGGTGAGCGCCGAGACAGCCTCGGGCTGGTCTTTGCGCAGGGTGGGGATCAGGACCGGCTCGGGGTCTTCCTCCAGGCAACCGGTGGCCATCGCAGTCAACGTGGCATCCGGGCCGATCTCCAGGAACCGGTCCGCGCCTGCGGCACGCAGAGCACTGATGCCATCAGCGAATCGCACCGGCCGGCGGACGTGAGCGACCCAGTATTCGGGATCGGTCAGCTCACCCGGTCCTGCGATCGCGCCGGTGACGTTCGAGACCACTGGGACGTCGGGTTCGGCGAAGGAAAGCCCTGCGATGGTGGCCCGGAACTCCTCCAGCATCGGGTCCATCACGTGCGAGTGGAACGCGTGCGACACCGTCAGCCGACGCGAGCGATAGCCCTCGAGCGCCTCGATAACCGCACCTACGGCCGACTCGGTACCGGAAACGACCGTCGCCGACGGGCCGTTCACCGCCGCGATGTCGGCACCGGGAACCAGGTGTTCCAACACCACCGACTCCGGCGCCGCCAGCGACACCATGATTCCGCCGGACGGCAGGGCCTGCATCAGACGCCCACGCGCGGCCACCAACACCGCGGCATCGGCTAGCGACAACACCCCGGCGCAGTGCGCGGCCGCGATCTCACCGATCGAATGGCCGGCTAGATAGTCCGGAACCACACCCCACGACTCGACCAGCCGGAACAGGGCGACTTCGATCGCGAACAGCGCAGCCTGCGTGAACTGCGTCTGATCGACGTCGCCGGAGGCAAGCGGCTCCGGTAGGTGCCGATCCAGCTCGGCACCTACTTCGGCGTAGGCAGAGGCAAAAACTGGGAACGCCTCAGCCAGTCCAGAACCCATGCCTACACGCTGCGAACCCTGACCAGAGAACAAGTAGGCCACACGGCCGGCGCGCGCTATGCCGGGCTCCAACGCGGCCAGCCCCGCAATCGCCGACTCCCGGTCCGCGGCGACGACGACTGCGCGATGCTCCATCGCCGCCCGGGTCGTGGCCAGCGAGAACGCGACATCCGCCAGAGCGACTTCCGGGTTCGTCTCGAGCAGCGACACCAACGCAGACGCCTGATCCCGCAACGCCGGCACGCTCCGAGCCGAAAGCACCACCGGCACGGCGGGAAGCGCTGTCGGTGTTTTTGACGTTTTTGCCGCGGCGTCTCTCTCGATCGTCGGCGGCTCTTCGAGGATGACGTGCGCGTTCGTCCCGCTGATCCCGAAGCTCGACACCCCGGCCCGCCGCGGCCTCTCAGCTGCCGGCCAGCCGACCGCCTCCGTCAGCAGCCGCACGTCGCCGCCGGACCAGTCGACGTGCGGCGACGGCTCGTCCACGTGCAACGTCCGCGGCAACACACCGTGCCGCATCGCCTGGACCATCTTGATGATCGCGGCGACCCCCGAGGCGGCCTGCGTGTGTCCGATGTTCGACTTGATCGAACCCAGATACAGCGGGCGCCCTTCGGCGCGGTCGCGGCCATACGTGGCCAGCAGAGCCTGCGCCTCGATCGGGTCGCCGAGCGTCGTGCCGGTGCCGTGGCCCTCGACGGCGTCGACCTCGGCCGGGGTCAGACCGGCGGCGTCCAGGGCGGCGCGGATCACCCGCTGCTGCGCCGGGCCGTTGGGCGCGGTCAGGCCGTTGGAGGCGCCGTCCTGGTTGACCGCGGAGCCGCGGACCACCGCCAGCACCTCGTGGCCTCGGCGTACCGCGTCCGACAGCCGCTCGACCACGAGGACGCCGACGCCTTCGGACCAGCCGGTCCCGTCGGCGGCCGCCGCATACGGCTTGCAGCGGCCGTCGGGCGCGAGCCCGCGCTGGCGGCTGAACTCGACGAAGGAGACCGGGGTCGCCATCACCGCGACCCCGCCGACCAGCGCCATCGTGCACTCGCCGCGGCGCAGCGCCTGGATCGCCCAGTGCAGCGCGACCAGCGACGACGAGCACGCCGTGTCGACGCTGACCGCCGGGCCCTCCAGCCCGAGGGTGTAGGCGACGCGGCCGGAGATCAGGCTGCCGATGCTCGCCGACCCCGGGTAGTCGTGGTACATCACGCCGGTGAACACGCCGGTCCGCGTGCCCTTGAGGACGCTCGGCACGATGCGCGCACGTTCCAGCGCCTCCCACGAGACCTCCAGCAGCAGCCGCTGCTGCGGATCCATCTCCAGCGCCTCGCGCGGGCTGATGCGGAAGAAGTCCGGATCGAAGTCGGCGGCGCCGGCGAGGAAGCCGCCGTCGCGGACATAGCTCGTCCCGGCGCGGGCTCCGTCGGCGTCGTACAGGGTCCGGAGATCCCAGCCGCGGTCCGCGGGGAAGCCGGTGATGCCGTCGCCCCCGGTGTCGACCAGGCGCCACAGGTCCTCCGGGGAGGCCACGCCGCCGGGGTAGCGGCAGGCCATGCCGACTATGACGATCGGATCGGCGTCGGTGGGCCCGGCTCCGACCGCCGGCTCGGGCCGGGCGGTCGACGGGACCGCCCCGGACAGCTCGGTGGCGAGGAAGGCGGCTACGGCCGCGGAGGTCGGGTAGTCGAACACCAGCGTGGCCGGCAGCCGAAGCCCGGTGGCGGCGCCGAGCTGGTTGCGGAACTCCAGGGCGGTCAGCGAGTCGAAGCCGAGTTCGCTGAACGGCACGTCGGCGGCGACGGCGGTGGCGGCCGCGTGGCCGAGGACCGCGGCGGCGAGCGAGCGGACGGTGTCGACGGCCAGGCGCTCGCGCTCGGCCGGCGCGAGCTCGGCCCAGCGGGACGCGAACGCGCCGGCGCCGCCCTTCGCCGCCGCGTCCGCCGAGGCCGACGCCGCTCGGGAGCGACGGCGCACCAGGCTGCGCAGGAGCGCCGGGACCGACTCGGCAGCGGGCAGGTTCGCGGGTTCGAGACGGATCGGAAACAGGACCGGGTTGTCGGGACCGAGCACGGCACGCTCGCTCGGCGCTGTCTGCTCGGCGCCGAGCTCAGTGCGGTCGCCAGGCACCGTGCGGTCGAGGCAGAGCGCGGCGTCGAACAGCGCCAGACCCTCATCCTGGGTCAAAGGCCTGACTCCGGCGCGGGCCATACGGTGCAAGTCGCCGTCGGCGAGGGCGGTCGTCATCCCGGCGCCCGGGCTCCACGGGCCCCACGCCAGCGACATGGCGGGCCGGCCGGTGCGGCGCAGGTGCTGAGCGAACGCGTCGACGAAGGTGTTCGCCGCCGCGTAGTTGGCCTGGCCGGCGGCGCCGAGGGCGCCGGAGGCGGAGGAGAACAGCACGAAGGCCGCGAGGTCCCGGTCTGCGGTGAGCCCGTGCAGGTACCAGGCGGCGTCGATCTTCGCGCGCAGGACCGCGTCGAGCCGATCGGGGGTGAGCGTGGTCATGATCGCGTCGTCCAGCACCCCGGCGGCGTGCACGACCATGGTCAGCGGCCGATCCGCCAGCACCGCGGCGAGGGCGACGCGATCGGAGGCGTCGCAGGCCTCGATGTCGACCGTGGCGCCGAGGGCTTCAAGGCCGGTGCGTAGGGCGACCGCTCCAGGAGCGGCCAGCCCGCGTCGGCTGCACAACAGCAGGTGCTTCGCTCCGTGCTCGGTGACGAGATGGCGGGCCAGCAGGGCACCTAGACCACCGGTGCCGCCGGTGATCAGGACTGTCCCTGCCGGATCCAGGCGGCGCGACGCGGTGGCCGTAGCGCGCGCCCGGATCAGGCGGGGCGCGAAGAAGCGGCCGTTCCGCACGGCCAGTTCGGGTTCGTCGGCGGGAAGACCCGAAGGCAGGCGCGGTTCCGCGTCGGAACCCGGAACAGTATCCACATCCACCAGCACCAACCGCCCGGGGTGCTCCGCCTGCGCCGAGCGCACCAAGCCCCGGACCGGCCCAAGAACGACACTGGCGGCGGCGTCCTCCCCCGCCACCGCGACCGCGTGCCGCGTCACCACCGCGAGCCGGCGATCGGCGTTGCCCTCGTCGGCGAGCCAGGACTGCAACTCCCCGAGAAGCCGGGCCGCGGTGGCCCGCGCGGCCACTGGGAGCTCGCCCGGCTCGGCACGCACTTCGAGAACGTCCGGAGCCGGCTCGGCCACGGAATCCGCGGGCAGCTCGCTCCACTCCAGCTCATACAGCGCCTCGGGACCGGCTGCGACCTCCGCCTCCCGCAGCAGCAGCGCGTCCACCGCGGCGACCGGGACGCCGAGCGGGTCGGCCAGCTCGATCGTGATCGCTTCGCCCTGCGCCCGGGCGACCCGGGCCCGCAGCGCGGTCGCACCGTCCTGCCACGTCTGGACGCCGGTCCACGCGAACGGGATCGTCGCGCGCAGCGCGTCGCCGTCGAGGAGCGCCGCCGCGTGCAGCACCGCGTCGAGCAGCGCCGGGTGCAGGCCGTAGGCGCGGGCGTCGGCGGGGTCCGCAGCCTCGATCTCGGCGAACACCTCCTCGCCGCGCCGCCAGGCCTGCCGCACCGTGCGGAAGGCCGGACCGTATGCGAGGCCTGACTCCGCCAGCCGCCGGTACAGCTCGGCCACATCGACCGGCTCGGCGTCCGCGGGCGGCCAGGCCGCGAGGTCGAAGGACGGCTTCGGGGCGGAACCGCCCACCAGCGCGGTCGCGTGCCGGGTCCAGGGATCGCCGTCAGCGGCCTGATCCCGCGAGAAGACGGAAAGGCGCCGGTCGCCCGCGCCGTCCGGTGCCTCGGCCAGCACCTGCACCGCGACTCCGCCGGAGGCCAGCGCGAGCGGCGCCTCGACGACCAGCTCACGGACCACGTCGCATGCCGCGTGCCCGGCCGCCTGGCGCACCAGCTCGACCAGTGCGGTACCCGGCAGCAGCGACACGCCGTGGACGACGTGGTCGGCGAGCCAGGGCAGGGTGGCGAGCGCCAGCCGCCCCGTCAGCAGTAGCCCCTCCGAGTCCGGGAGCTCGGCCACCGCGCCGAGCAGCGGGTGGTCAGCCGCGGTGAGCCCGACCGACGCCGCGGTGTCAGCGGCGGTGGCAGTCGGCCGGAGCCAGTAGCGCTGATGCTGAAAGCGATAAGTGGGGAGGTCGATGCGGCGGACGGCGGGCGTTTCAGTGTCGGTGTCGGTCTCGGGGAAGATGGCAGGCCAGTGAATATCAGCGCCGTGAACATGGAGCCGAGCCAGAGCGGTGAGCGCCGAGACAGCCTCGGGCTGGTCTTTGCGCAGGGTGGGGATCAGGACCGTATCAGGGTCCTCGTCCAGACAGGCGGTAGCCATCGCGGTCAACGTGGCAGCCGGGCCGATCTCCAGGAACCGGTCCACGCCCGCGGCACGCAAAGCACTGATGCCGTCGGCGAACCGCACCGGCCGACGCACATGACGGACCCAGTATTCGGGATCGGTCAACTCCCCCGGCCCTGCGATCGCGCCGGTGACGTTCGACACCACCGGAATGCGCGGCTCGGCGAAGGAAAGCCCAGCCACCACCGCCCGGAACTGCTCCAGCATCGGATCCATCAAGTGCGAATGGAACGCGTGCGACACCGACAGCCGACGAGTCCGATAACCCTCCAGCGCAGCGACGACCGCGCTCACCGCAGACTCGGTGCCCGAGACGACCGTCGCCGACGGACCGTTCACCGCCGCG
>JABFWL010000257.1 GCA_013362315.1 Catenulispora sp.
GGCCCGGCCACCGCGCGCAGCGCGTCGCTGCTCTCCCGGATCATCACCGAGGCCGGCGGCAACCCGCTGGCCCTGAAGGAATTCACCGCGGACATGGCGAGCGGCGCTGTGGCGTCAGCTCCGCTTCCTCTCGGCTCAAGGCTCGAAGCGCACTTCCAACGTCAGGTGGACGAGCTGCCGGAGGAGACGAAGTCACTACTGCTCGTCTTGTCCGTCGCTCCCTCCGACGATCCGGTGGTCCTGTGGCTCGCGGCAGCAGCTCTCGGCTTGTCGGCCCAGGCACTGGACGCGGCCGTCGCGGCCGAGATCGTCACCGTTTACCCGCACCCGGCCTTCCGGCACCCCCTCATCCGCTCCGCGGTGCACTCCGCGGCCGCACCGGCGGAACTACGACGGGTCCACCAGGCTCTCGCCGGCGCGACCGACCGCGAGTCGGCGCCGGACCGGCGGGCCTGGCATCTGGCCGAGGCGGTCGTCGGCCTCGACGAAGAGGTCGCCGCGGAACTGGAACGCGTGGCCGAGCGGGCCAGGGGCCGGGGCGGCTACGCCGCGCAGGCGGCGTTCCTGCTGAGCGCGGCCGAGCTGACCCCGGAGCCACGAGCCCGTGCCGAACGCTACTGCGCCGCCGCCCAGGCGCATCTGTACACCGGGAACGCGGCGGTCGTCCGCCCCCTGCTGGACCAGGCCGAGTCGGATCCGGGGCCGCCGACGATCCGGGCGAACATCCGCAGGCTGCGCGCGACGGTCGAATGGCTCGACGGACGGATCGCGCAGGCCCCGGCGATCCTGATGGCCGCCGCTGACGACGTGGCGGTCCACGACGAGCCGCTGGCGCGCGACATGGTCTTCGAAGCCCTCTCCGCCGCGATGATGACGCGGGAGCACACCGTCGGCATCACCCTCGACGAACTCGCTCGCCAGGCGCTGGCCATGCCCTGGGACCGCGCACGTCAGCAGACCGTCGCCGATGTCGTGATCGACGCCTTCTGCACGCGCATCGCCGAAGGCTACGCGCCGGCGGTCCCGAAGCTCCGGGCCGTGGCCGAGGCCTTGCAGACCGGCGATCTGGTCGACACCGGCATGCCGATCGCGCTGCTCGGCTTGTTCGGCGCCGAAGAGCTCTGGGACGACGGCGCCTATCGGGCCGCGGCCGGACGTCTCATCGCGGTCGGCCGCGAACGGGGCGCCGTGCACGCGCTCGCCATGGTGCTCGGCAGCCTCGCCGCCGCGGAGATCTGGGCCGGCCGGTTCAGCGGTGCGGAATCCTGCTATGACGAAGGCGACGACATCTACCTGTCGATCATCAACATGCCGTTCGGCGCGTCACACCGCGTGGAACTGCGAGCTTGGCAGGGCCGCGAGACGGACCTGCGGGCCGGAGCGGACAGCGCGATCCAGGTGTGGGGGGGCCGATTCGGCTACGGGGTGATGGCCTGCCACGCGTACTACTCGCTGACCATCTCAGAGCTCGGTGCAGGGCGGTATCAGGAAGCACTGGCCTGGGCCCGCCTCGGTTATGAGAACGATGTGCCGGGACTGGGCAACCGGCTCCTCCCGGACGTGATCGAGGCCGCGGTCCGAGCCGGAGACCCGGCCTTGGCCTCGGCGGCGCTGTCCCGGCTGGCCGAACGCGCGCCGCTGGCCGGAACACCGTGGGCGCTGGGCCTGCTCGCCCGTGCCAAGGCTTTGCTGGCCCCGGACGACGAGGCCGAAGGACTCTACGAGGACGCCTTGAAGCATCTGAGTGCTACCGGCGTCGTCACCGATCTCGCCCGGGCACACCTGCTATACGGCGAGTGGCTGCGGAGCCGTGACCGCCGCGCCGACGCGCGAACCCGGCTGCGGACGGCCTACGAGATGTTCGCCGCCATGGGAGCGGCCGGTTTCGCCGAACGAGCCCGCCTTGAGCTGCTGGCCACAGGGGAGCACGCCCGCAAGCGCCACGCGCAGGCCGACCACGACCTCACACCCCAGGAGAAGCAGGTCGCCGCTTTGGCCGCCGGCGGATTCACCAACACAGACATCGCCAGTCGGCTGTTCATCACCACATCCACTGTCGAGTACCACCTGAACAAGGTGTTCCGGAAGCTCGGGATCACCTCCCGAAGGCAGCTCGCCGACGTCCTCGGCTGACACCACGAAGAACCCCTGACTGCAAAGTCTTTACTCCCCAGGCTCCCCAGTCTCCGGCCTTGGGGCTCTGCTCCGTCACTGGGGTCTTACCAGGATGTGAAGCGTCCTCTGCCGGTGGTGTGGTGGCTCCACCTAGCCGCCACACCAAGGAGAGAGCCGTGGGACACATCAACGTCGGCACTGAGAACAGCACACCCGTCAAGCTCTACTACGAGGACCACGGTGCCGGGCGCCCCGTCGTCCTGATCCACGGCTGGCCGCTGTCCGGCCGCTCGTGGGAGGGCCAGGTCGGCCCGCTCGTGGCAGCCGGATTCCGCGTGATCACCTACGACCGGCGCGGGTTCGGCGCCTCGTCGCAGCCGTGGACGGGCTACGACTACGACACTTTCGCCGCGGACCTCAACGCCCTGATGGAGCAGCTGGACCTGCGCGAGGCGACCCTGGTCGGCTTCTCCATGGGCGGCGGCGAGGTCGCACGGTACGTCGGCACTTTCGGTACCGAACGGGTGGCTCAGGCGGTCTTCGCCGCCGCGGTGCCGCCGTACCTGCACGCCGGACCGGACAATCCGGGTGGCGCCTTCACCGACGAGGCGCTGAACGCCCTGAAGGCCGGTGTCGTCGAGGACCGGCTGGCCTTCCTCGACGGCTTCATCACCCAGTTCTTCACGGCCGGGGACCGGACCGACCTCGTCAGCCCGCAGCGCCGGGACTACCACCTCGGCCTCGCCGCGGCGGCGTCGCCGCGGGGGACTGTGGAGTGCATCACCGCTTTCGGCACCACCGACTTCCGGGGCGACCTCGGCAAGTTCACGATCTCCACGCTCGTCATCCACGGCGACTCCGACGCGGTCGTCGCGTTCGAGACCAGCGGGGCCCGGACCCACGAGGCGATCCCCGGGTGCCGGCTCGCCCTGATCGAAGGAGGGCCGCACGGCGTCAACGCCACGCACACCGCCGAGTTCAACGCCGTGCTTCTCGACTTCCTGACCGGCTGATCCAGCCCACGCCGGACGGGGTCAAGGGTCAGCAGGGTCAGCACGTCAGCCCGGTCAGCCCGGTCGGTACGGTCAGTGCCCGGGGGCCGCCCCGGGCGTGGGCGGGCAGACCGTCGCCAGCCACGCCATGGGCGGCTCGTCCTGGGGGGCCGGGGCCGGCCCGTCGTCCGGCGCGGCCGTTGCGGCCGTTGCGGCCGGTACCGCCGGTGCTGCCGGTTGCGCCGGTGCCGGCTCCAGAGGGGAGGGCTCCGCCTCCGCCTCCGCCTCCGAGTCGGAGGAGTGGAGGTAGTGGTCCATCAGCCGGTGCAGCGCCGTCTGGGACTCGGCTTCGTCGTGGCGGTGGGCGAGTTCGAAGGCGTACGCGTGCAGCAGGCCCTGCACGGCGTAGCGGCCCGGCGTGCGCTCGGCCAGCAGGTTCGCCTGCGTCAGCTCGCGCAGGGCGCGGGCGGCCTCGGCCGGGGCGACCGCCGCGAGGCTGGCCGCCGCCGCGGCCGTCAGGTCCGCTCCCGGGACCAGGCCCAGCAGCCGGAACATCCGGGCGCTGCCTTCGTCAAGGTTCTGATAGGACCAGGAGAACACCGTGCGGACGTCGGTGAGCGCATCTCCGGTGCTCAGCGCGTCCAGGCGGCGGCCGGCGTCGCGCAGCCGGGCGGCGATCTGGCCCAGCGGCTGGCCGGAGCGGCCCGCGGCGTGCGCGCACACGATGTTCAGCGCCAGCGGCAGCCGGGCGCAGCGCTGGACGATCTCGTCGGCCGCCTCGCGCTCCAGCGCCACCCGCTCCTCGCCCAGCCGCCGCCGCAGCAGGCCGCGCGCCTCGGCGACGGTCAGCTCGCCGAGGTTGACCGGGTGCGCGCCCTCGGCCACGGCCAGCCCGGTCAGCCGCCATCGGCTGGTGACCACCGCCGCGCACCCCGGCCCGCGCGGGAGCAGGAGCCTGACCTGCTCGGCGTCCCGGGCGTTGTCCAGCACCACGAGCACCCGCAGCCGCGCCGCCAGCTCCCGGTAGCGGGCCAGCGCGGCGTCCAGGTCCAGGCCCTGGTTCGGTCGGCCGGCGTCCAGGGCGTCCAGCAGCCGCCCCACCGCCTCGGCCGGCGGCATCGGCTCGCCCGCCGGACCGAATCCGCGCAGGTCCAGATGGAGCCGGCCGTCCGGGAAGCGGTCGGCGACCCGGTGCGCCCAGTGCACCGCCAGCGCGCTCTTGCCGGTGCCGGGAGCGCCGTCGATCGTGATGATCACCCCCGAGCCGCCGACCGGCACCTCCTGCTCGCCCCAGGCGTCGAGCATCCGCAGCTGCTCGGTGCGGCCGGTGAAGTGGCGGACCGCCGCCGGCAGCGCGGTCGGCAGTGCTGTCTGCGCTGTGGTCTGGAGTGTGGCCTGCCGGGCGGTGGCGGTCTGCGATGGTGCCACCAGGGAAGCTGACAACGGGGCCGACGGCGGGGTCGACAGTCCAGCCGACAGCGCCGTCGACAGTGTCGACAGGGCAGTCGACAGCGGAGCCGCCGCCCCGCGCCGCGCGTCGCGCAGCGCGCCCTCGCCGGCATCCGCCGGCGGCGCGGCGATCCCGGCGTCGTCGATCAGGATCCTGCGGCACAGCTCCTGCACATCAGGGCTCGGATCCAGCCCGGTCTCCTCGGCCAGCCGCACCCGGAAGGCGTAGTAGGCGGCCAGCGCGTCGGCCTGGCGCCCGCACCGGTAGAGCGCGAGCATCAGCAGCTCCACCGGCCGGGGACGCAGCGGGTGCTCCGCGGTGAGCGCGACGAGTTCGGCCACCACCTGCTCGTGCAGGCCCAGCGCCAACTGGTACTCCGAGCAGGTGAGCTGGGCCGCCAGGCAGCGTTCGTTCCAGGCCGCGGCGACACTGGTCAACAGCCGCCCGGTCATGCCGGCGAGCGCCGGGCCGCGCCAGCGCGCCAGCCCGGTCCGCAGCGCCTGCACCGCCTGGAACAGGTCGCCGTCGGCGGCCAGCCGCGCCGCCCGGTCCACGTCGGCTTGGAATCGCACCGAGTCCAGCTCGCCGGGCACCAGGATCCGGTATCCGCCTTCGATGGTGGCGATCGCGCCGTCCGCCCCCTGCCTGGCCAGCAGCCCGCGCAGCCGTGCGACGGCGTTGCGCACCTGTTTGGAGGCGGTGGCCGGAGGGTCGTCCTCCCACACCGCCTCCACCAGCCGGTCCAGGGGCACGGCCCGGCCCGGCTCCAGCAGGAGCATCGCGAGGACGGCCTTCTCGCGGCGGCCGCCCAGAGGCAGGCGGCGTCCGTTCGCCACGACTTCGAGGCTGCCGAGGACCCGGAACTCCAACGGTCTCCTTCCCCTATCTGCGGCTCGGATCGTGCGCCGGCCCCGAGGCGGAGCGGCGGCACAGCATGCGGCGGGACGGGCGGACGGGAACATGGCGGCCCAGGGCCGAGGGGCACAGCGGCAACGGGCCCGGCGTCGAGGCAGACACCGTCTGGGGACACAGCTTCGGGAGACACACCTTCGGTCCGCACAGCTTCGAACGGCACAGCTTCGAACGGCACAGCTTTGCAGGGCACAGCGCAGTGCCCGGTGCCGTTCCGGCCGAGCGATGCGAATCAGAACACTGTTGATCAGGGCACTGTCGATCAGGGCATTGCGGGGCAGGGCGGGCCGCACTCAGGCGTGGCGGGTCGCTGCGGCCGTCTGCGGGCCGGACCAGCGGCATTGCGGTAACCCCTCCTGTGCGTGGTGGAACGCCCGAAAAGCGGCGACGGTGAAACCGTCGTCGCCTGGTCATCCGCCGCTCATGGGAGAAATGCTGGAACGCTGAAGACAGTGGCGGGGGCGGGTGGCGGTGGCGGTGGCGGTGGTGGGGGGGACCGGTGCCGGCGGCGGCC